>VGYC01000389.1 GCA_016873095.1 Planctomycetota bacterium
CGGTGATGCCATCCATGCTGGCCTCCTCTCCAGTAGCCAGTTTGAATCACATCACGCGCCAAAAGGGAATCCCTCCCGATTCCACCTTCTCGGAAAACGCTCTAGTCAGGCGTCGAACTTCTGAGCATCGCCCGATAGGCCGGCGCCAGGAGCGCCGGCAGGATGTAGATCGGCAATTGCCCGATCGCGAAGAATACCAGCGTGTCGGGCGGCAGCTTGTCGGCGAGCACGGCGGCGACCAGCCCCATGTTGCGGTTGCTGACCAGCAATCCGATCGACAGAGACGGCCGTCGGCCAAGCCAGGCGAAGGCGAGCGCGCCGAGCGCCTGCAGCAAGAGATAGCCGACAAAGGCCGTCGCTGTGGCCAGCGCGAAATAGCTGGGCTGCGCCTTCAGCACGTCCGCCGCGCCGTCCATGATCCCGAGCGCGAAGAGCGTGAGGCAGATCACGCCAAGGCCGTCGAGCACCTGGGCCTCGGCCCTGATCCGCGCGGGCGGCACCAGCAGGCGCAGCAAAGTCGCCACAATGAACGCCGCGCCGACGAAGAGCAGCAGGCGCAGCGACAGCGATACGAGATTGAGCTGGAGCTCGAGGCCGGCAAGCAAAGCCAGCAGCGCAGGCAGGGTCAGCGGGACGAGAGCTGTCGCCACCACCATGGGCAGCAAGATCAGCTCGGCGTCGAGGCCGAGCATCAGCGCGATCGCCGGCGCAGAGACCATGGGCGGCGCTGCCCCCATCAACAGCACGCCGACCGCCAGAAGGACCGGCAGCCCGGCGAGCAAAGACAGGTGCCACAGCACCAACGGGCACAGCACGATCGAAAAGCCGACCAGGACCGTGAGCAGGCCGAACCGACCCACATGTCCGCGCAGCGCGTGCAGATCGAGACGGATCAGACTCTGGGTCAGCAGCAGGAAGATCGCCGGCGCCACCGCCGGCTTGGCGATGCTCGCAAGCTCCGGCACGGCGAGGCCGAGCAGGATGCTCAGCGCCAGGATCAGAAGGCCGCGCCGGCCGAGCCAGGCGAGCGGCGCGCGTAGAACTGAGGTCACGAGATCGGACTCCTCTCCCCCGCGCGCGAGCGTGGGGGAGAGTCAGGGTGGGTGCCCGAAGGGGGCGCCGCAGGGGCCCCCACCCCAACCCTCCCCCGGCTTCGCCGAGGGAGGGAGTTCACGCGTGCAGGTCTACTTTCTCGCAATCTCATAAGTATACGGCGTCAGCACCTCATGGCCCTTGTCGGTGACCAGCAGCGTCTCGCTGCACACCGCACCGCCCAGCCCGGCGAGCTTCAGATCGGGAATGAGATGGAACACCATGCCTGGCTCGAGCACGGTCGTGTCTCCATGCATGATGCTCTTGAGCCGCCCCTCGCCCCAATCCGGCGGATAGCCGATGCCGATCGAATAGCCCGTGCGGTGCTTGAACGCGTCGGCAAGTCCGGCCTTTGCGATGAGGTTGCGTGCGGCTGCGTCGACCTCGCCCGAGGTGGCGCCGGGCTTGAAAGCGGCACGCGCGGCGGCGAGCGCCTCGGTCGACACCTCCGCCATCTTCTTCAGGCGCGCATCGGGCTGGCCGACCAGCACCGTGCGCGACATGGCGATGTTATAGCGCCGGTAGGTGCCGCCCATTTCCATGTAGACGCAGTCATCGGTCTTAATCTGCCGCCGCCCCCAGGTCTCGAACGATAGGCCGGCCTCGGTGCCGGAGCAGACCTGAAGCGCGTGACCAAGATACTCGCCGCCCGCCGCGATCAATGCACGGTGCGCGTCGGCCGCGATCAGATGATCGTAGGTGCCGGCGCGCGTGGCACGGATCGCCGCATCGAGCGATGCGATGCATACCTCACCTGCCTTGCGGATATAGGCGATCTCCTGGGGAGACTTCTTGAGGCGCACGACCTCGACGATGCCGGAGCCGTCGATCATGTCGCCTTTGCCGAGACGCGACGTGATGTGCTTGTAATGCGCGACCGACAGGAACCAGGCGTCATTCTGATTGGCGAGGCGCTTGCCGCCGAGACCATACTTGGCAAGCGTCGCATAGGTCGCTTCCGCCGGGCTCGACAGATCATCCCAGCCCTCGACGCGCTTCAGGCACGAATACATCGACGCCTTGTCGACGTTTAGCGCACGCGTCAGCAGGATCATGTCCTGATCGACGGGAACGATCAGCACCTGGTAGCTGAAATACCCCATCGAGTCATAGCCGGTCAGATAATAGATGTTCTCCGGCACGCTGGTCATGAGCACGTCGATGCCCTTGGACGCCATGCCCTGGCGTACGGCGGCAAGACGACGTGCAAACTCGGCATCGTCGAACGGAAGCTCAGGTTTTGACATCGAGAACTCCGGCAACTCGGGGCGCCGATGCTTCCATAGCGCTCAAGGCTTCGCAACTCGTCACATTGTGGACCGATTTGTCGCCCTGCCGCTGCGGCATGATCCGGCGCTCCGTGAGGTGAGAGTCTCGAAAGTCGAAGCTCGGCACTAGGCAGTAGCGGCTTTGCGCCGCCGCGCCGGCACTTCTCCGCGCGCAAGTCCCACCTTCCGAATGGACGCGATCGCATCCTGTTCGGTCACAACATCTGCATATTTCGCGTTCATGTCGAACAGGTTGATGACATGCGACACTTCAGTCCGGTCGAAACATGCCTCCTCGACCACTTGGACCCGAAGATTGTTGCTGAACGCGTCAACTACGGTGGCCCGTACGCAGCCGCTTGTCGAAACGCCGCACACGAACAGACTGTCTACCTTCAGCTCAATTAGGTATGAGAGAAACGGTGTACCGAAGAACATGCTCGGCTTCGTCTTGTAGATCGTCATGTCGTCAGGACCAGGGGCAATCTCGGCGACAATCGTGTTACCCTTTGCTTCCCGCTCCGGATCTTCCAACTCTCTCTGCGACGTCCAGCGCCAGGATCCGGATTCGAGCCCGCTGCTGCTGCGCGCATTGGTCGAGTAGAAGACTGGGATTTTGCTCGCATGACATGCGTCAATCAGGCGTCGGATGACGGCGATCGATTTCCACGCTGCCTCGCCGCATGAATACGGCCAGCGTTTGATCGAGGCCAATAGGGGCTCGGGCTTTTCGCCGCAAAAATGGTAGGAAACGTCGACGATGGCCAGGGCGGGGCGGATTCCAGCCCCGACGGATCCCCCCAGACCCGAAGCCGCTTGCACCTGTCGATCCAAGGGACTGAGATATTGGTCCCAGATGCGGGAATTCTTCATGCAACTCTCCCTCTCGAATGCGCTGCGACGGATGCGTCCTCAAAGAAGAAAGAGGACCAGAGGCGGCCAGATCGCCAGGATGAACATCGCGAGTATGAAGATCAGCACATACGGCCCACTCGCATAAAAGATTTCCATCATCGAA
>VGYC01000390.1 GCA_016873095.1 Planctomycetota bacterium
AAGATTTTTCCAAGATTTTTTTCAGCGACCCGTCACGCGCCGCAACGCCGATCAATCAGCCTCGGCGACAGCGTCGGTTGATGGGATGCAATATCGGCGTACTTAGCCTCATGTTCCCCGCGCACCACGGGGTCAGTTGTCAATGGCATGCAGAGCCCGACGCCGACGCCGCATGCCGCGACAATCGGCTTGCTTGCATTGCGCGGGATGAACAGCCCGACGGCTTCGTTAGCGCCGACTGCATCGAACAGACGCGCCAGCAGCGCAGGACTGACGCGGACATAGTGGTAAAGCTCTTCGTCCGCAATGTCGGCTGGAGCGGGATAGCAGTCTTCGACAGGGGGGAACTTGGCGTCGAGACAAGCGGCAGACTTCTCCGTGTCGCCCTCGGTGCGGCGGCACTGCCCCTCTGCAATCGTCATCATTACTGCCTTAGCCGAAGGCTTCAGCAGCGACGCAGGAATAACTGCAGCGGCACCGTCAACTGCATCGCTTTCCGCTGGCACGCGCAGCCGCGCCGCAACTTTGCCGTCTGTAGAGTCCAGCACCGCGTGTAACTTGCTGAAAGTGACGCGGGCGCCGCCGACAGCGAAGCCGCCACCAGTTCCGCTCTTAACGACCGCGTCGAGCTTGACGCGCTGAGGGAGGGCAAATCTGGCGTTCACGCTGCACCTCCTTCGCTGTCGCCCGCGACCAGCCAGCCCCCAGCGACCAAACTGTCGTAGTCGCCGCCGCTCCAAATCTGCTCGTGTTCCATATCAACGATCTTGTCCTCATCGACATCAATCGTGTAGATCGTGCGCTCGACCACTGCGGTTCCACCATCGCGCACGATCCTCTGCGCAAACTCGATTGCGTGGCGCTTGCTGTGAGCGTAGTTGCGCACTCGCCCATCGCCACGATAGAACGAATCGACATCCGCCACAGCACCGTACTCGTCAAGAGTCCGCACATCGTATTCGACCTGCTTCTGCGTCTTCATCTGTCCTGCCTTTCTGACCCGCTAGGGGTCGTTGTTGTATTCCCTTGCCACCACGGCTCGGGCGCTGAGGGCGGCAGCGAAGCCGACGCCCCTCGCGCTGGAGTCATGCGATGCGAAGCGCAGCCGCCCGACAATCCATCTCCTTGAGAATCTTGGTCTCGATGGCGATGGCTGAGCCCAGCGCGGTGCGATACGCGCGTTCTGCTCTCTCGATTTGCTCAGGCTTCCCCTGAGCTTCAGCGATGTTCAGCTTGTCCTCCATCTGCCCAAGAATGATTTGCGCGCAACTGAGTTGCATCCGAAGGGCGGTGAGGCTCACTGTCGTTGTCGTCGTTGTCGTGTTCATCTGTCCTTGCCTTTCTGGCTCGCTCGGAGCCGCGGTGAGTGTCGTAACTGCACCTACTATAGCGCGTGAAGTACACTTGTCAAGAGGCATCCAAAGATTTTTCCAAGATTTTTTTCAGTGGATTTTCTAGCCAAGCGGCAAGATTGCCATCAAGGCTTCCAGCCGCCAGCGGAGGACGCCAGCCATGCGCCAGCGCAGACACTTCGAGCGGCTCGCCCGTGTGGATGTGTTGCAGCAGGACGCGCAGCCGCACCAACTTGCCATCTAGTTGCGCGACCACGGGGTCAGGCGGAGCGCCCGCGTAGCCCTTGGCTATGCGAGCTTCTTTCTTCTTGCTCTCCAGCTCTATCGCCCGCCTGAGTATGCGGCACACCTGATCTCTTGCGTAATCGTTCATATTGCGTGTCTCTCCTTTCAGTGCAAGGCAGGGAGCCGACGCGGACCGTAGTCCGCGCCAGCTCCCCGCGCAGCTTCACGCCAGCAGCTTGGCAGCGACCGCCACCGCGCGCGCGCTGTCCTCGGCTTTCTGACCCCACACGGTCGATGCTGCGCGGGCTTCGCCCTCGCTGGTGCCGTAGACATGCTGTACCCAGTTCGTAGTTGCCTGCGCCGCCAGCCATGCGCTCGGGCGACAGCCAGCCGCGCGCTCTTTGTCAAAGACATTCTGCATGTAGGCAAGTGCTTCCGTCGCGCGCATCAGCCGCCGCTGCTCGGTGCCATTGGTCGGGGACAGCGGGATGGCATAGCCGACCGTGCTTTCGTACACCGCGACCATGACCGCGCTCACGCGCTCGGCGGTTACATCGATGCCCGCCAGCGCATCGGCTTCGCGCTTGATGAGTGTCATGCGCGAGCGCCACTGGCGCAGCGTGTCGACGATTTCGTCTTGCCGCAGCATCAGTCCCGATGTGTGCTTCCACGCGTATCCGAGGGCAGCGTCGGCATCGCTGCCAGCGTAGGTGTTCGCGCAGACGACGCGCGTCATCGTGGGGTGCAGGCGAACGGACCCGCTCCCATTGTGCGTGTTCTTCAGCACAAGGAACTGATACGCTTCGTCGCCTCCGATGACGGTGTTCTCGCCGCGGAGCCCGATGAACACAAGTTGACCCCCAGCGAGCGAGCCCATCGTATCGACGGACACTTCATTGTCTCCTTCGGACAGCGAGTCGGCGAGAGCCGCAAGGGTCCGATTCTGCAGTATTTGGTAGTTGACGCCGACCACGCCCATCAGCGCCGCGTTGTCGTTGCGAACCAGCGCCTTGTGCGTGTTGATGTCGCCGCCAGCGTAGCTGATCGTCGCCTCATCGACGGTCCAGTCAAGCTTCAGCGCCTCGAGCGCCTGCAGGGCAGTTTGCCCCGCCTGCATGACCTTGCCAAGCCCGTGCCAGCCTGTGCTTCCGACGATCCCAACCGTGTCCGAATCTGTGATCTGATGTGCCATTGTAACCTTGCCTTTCTGCTCCCTTTGGGAGCGTTGTTGTATTCCCTTGCCACCATGGCTCGGGCGCTTAGGGCGGCAGCGAAGCCGACGCCCCTCGCGCTGGAGTCATTGCTCATCTGTCCTCCTTGATGTAGCCCGACATAATGCCGATGAGCACCTTTGTGTCGATCTGAGCCTGCAGAGCAGCGGAGAAGGCGCGCCCCCACGAAAGTGTCTTTTCCTCATCGCGCGCGGCATCAGCCGCCATCAGGTACCCGCGGCATTCTTCCTTCCACTGAGTCTCCCGTTCCAAGCGCAGCTTCAGCATGTCCAGCGACTTCTGCCATGTCTTGCTTGTTGACTTCCTGTTCATCTTGCCTTGCCTTTCTGACCCGCACGGGGTCGGGGTGAGTGTCGTAGCTGCACCTACTATAGCGCGTGAAGTACACTTGTCAAGAGGCATCTGAAGATTTTTCCAAGATTTTTTTCAGCGACCCGTCACGCGCCGCAACGCCGATCAATCAGCCTCGGCGACAGCGTCGGTTGATGGGATGCAATATCGGCGTACTTAGCCTCATGTTCCCCGCGCACCA
>VGYC01000391.1 GCA_016873095.1 Planctomycetota bacterium
CCGAGACGAAGCAGGACACGCGCATACGCAAGCATCTGCCGTCGACCGCGGAGCTCTCGAAGCTGAAGTGGGCGGACCCCACCATGAAGGTCGTGTTCGAAATGATGTGCGACTACACGCACCGCCGGCGCCGCGAAGCTGAGCGCGCGGCACTTGACGACGGGAATGGTGCCCCAAGTGGGATTTATTCAATACCAACAGACGGTCCGAAAGTGCGCCTTCGACAACTGCCGCCGCTCAAAATCCGGGTTTAGCCGGCCAAAACGCAAGCACTTTGGATCCTTTAAGATGCGACTTGCCGTTCCGGGCCTGGTCACGGCCTGGCTCGGAATGTGGAATGCACCTTGTCCGTGATCCGCTCCGGTGATTTGATAGCTCTGCGGTGACGGCCGAGGCACTCTTCACAATGAAATTTCGCGCGAGGGTCGTAGGCGTCGTCCTGGGCGTGCTCGCGTTGCTCGGCCAGACGGCTGTGCTTTGCCTGCACATGCCTGCAATGCAGCTGGGCCTGGTGGCGCATCATGGCATGGCGCATGCTGCCTCGAGCGAGGTCGGCGACCACGCCGCTCATGCGGCCCTACCGTCGTCTGACAATGGGGCGCCGCCGGCCAAATCCACCCCTCGCTATTGCCCAATCTGCTTTGCTCTCCACAGCTTGGCCGGCTTCGTACCGCCGCCAGCGATTGAGCTCAGCGCTCCGGGTATTGGCGAGGCCGTCGAGCCCGGCATTATCGTTGCGGTCGAACTACAGCCGGCCGCACACCGGCTTCCTCAGTCGCGCGCGCCGCCGCTTCGGGTCTGATCGACACGTCACCAATTGAAGCCGGCGCTGCGGCCGAGCCGCTCGGCTCGGCATCGCGGCGTCTACATCGACCCGATGATTCGAGAGGAAGTTCCCCATGTCTCGCTCAATTCTGCGCGCGACCGTCCTGGCCGCGCTCCCTCTGCTTGCCTGTGCCTCTGCCGCATCCGCCCATGCCACCCTTGAAACCAAACAGGCACCCGCCGACAGCTATCACAAGGCCGTGCTCCGCGTGCCCCATGGCTGCGAGGGCTCGCCCACGCTCAAAGTACGGGTCCAGGTTCCCGATGGCGTCAGCGGCGTGAAGCCGCAACCCAAGCCGGAATGGGCACTTCAAACCACGATCGGCAAGCTCGCCACCCCTTACGATGACGGCCACGGCAAGATGATCACCGAGGGCGTTACCGAAGTCTCCTGGACCGGGCGTTTGCTCGACGAGCACTATGACGAATTTGTTATGCGCGTGAAGCTGCCCAACAAGCCCGGCGAAAAGCTGTACTTCAAGGCAATCCAGGAGTGCGAGAAGGGTGTCCATCGCTGGATCGAAATTCCGGACGCTGGGAAAAGCGCCGACGACTACAAGGAGCCGGCGCCCCTACTCACTCTGACACCCAAGCAATAACAAGCGGGTCGATCCGGGCGGCGGTCTGCGCCGCCCGGCGGACCGCCGCGATGCATTGCGTACTGCGATCGCTCTTGGTCGTCTTCGTCGCCGTCGCCGTGACGCCGGGTGCAGCGCTCGCCCATGCGGTGCTGGTTGAGGCGCGTCCGGCCGATGGTGCCGTGCTGGCCGACGCGCCCGATGTCGTCGAACTGCGTTTCAACGAGCCGGTCACGCCGACTGTGGTACGCGTCGTTGATGCGCTCGGCCGTGATCTTGCCAAGGGGCTCCCGCTATCGACTGTTGATCAGCGTGTTGCATTGCGCCTCGATCGGCCGCTCACCCTGGGCTCATATGTCATCAGCTACCGCGTCGTTTCGGCCGACGGCCACCCAGTCGCCGGCTCTGTGATGTTTCAAGTCGGACCCGGCATGTCTGACGCTGTGCGACCCGATAACGGCGGTCGTGGCGGAGACATCGCCTTAGCCATCAGCCGCGCGATCCACTATGGCTGCATGTTGATGGCTGCCGGCGGCGTCATGTTCTTGGTCGTCATTGCTGGCGCCGATTGGAGCGGGCGGGCACGCGTCCGCCTTGGCGTCGTCGTTGCCAGCCTGCTTGCCGCTGCAGCCGCCGTCACCGGTATCGGGTTGAACGGCGCCTTCCTTCGCGCCGTTCCACTCGACGCCTTGACTGAAAGGGCGACCTGGCGCGTCGGAGCTACGACGAGCCTGGGCGCCAGCGCCGCAGTGGTAAGCACCGGGCTGTTCGTGATGGTCACGGCCCTTGCAGCGCTGCGAGCGCGCGTGCGCGACGCTGTCGCCTTGCTAGGCACCGTGGTCGCGCTCGGCGGGCTCGCGCTGACCGGCCACGCAGCCATGGCACCGCCTCGTTGGCTGTCCGCGCCGCTGGTCCTCATTCATGCTTTGCTCGCCGCCTTCTGGGTTGGCAGTTTGTGGCCGCTTCTGATCGGCCTCCGAGGAGCCGGCGATGCAGCGACCATGCTGCACCGATTCTCCGCCTTGGCCCTGCCTTCCGTGGCGGCGCTGATCGCAGCCGGCAGTGGCTTGGCAGCGCTGCAACTCGGCAGCGTCGGTGCTCTGATCGACACTGCCTATGGCAATGTGCTTCTCATCAAGCTCGGATTCGTCGCCATGATGCTGATAGCAGCGGCGGTTAATCGCTGGCAGTTTCTGCCGACATTTGTCCGCGGCGACGGCACTGCCCCCAAAGCCCTTGTTCGAAGCATAGGCATCGAATTGGGAGCCGCAGGCATCGTCGTTCTAGCAACCGCGCTACTTGGCTTGGTGCCTCCGCCTCGCGTTATGGACCACGAGATGCACGAGGCGCATATGCATCATCATTCCCACGACCACGACGAAGCTGAGCAATTGGTGGTAACGGCGATAGCGGCGGCGATGACCGCGCGGGTCGAGTTCACGCCGGGACGCGCCGGTCGCAATGCCATGGCGGTCGGATTCGAATCGACAGCCGGAAACCAGATTCTTCCACGCGAGGTTACCGCCGTATTCACATTGTCAGATCGAGGTATCGAAGCGATCGTGCGCCGGCTGGAGCCCGATGCTCTCGGTGTTTATCGACTGGCAACGATCGAATTGGCGCCACCCGGGCTCTGGCAAGTGCGGATCGATGTGCTGCTATCCGACTTCGACAAGTCGATACTCGAAGTCGAAGTTCCGATCCGCTGAAACCAGGACCATACCTGTGCCAATTGGCGATTATCCCCCCGGCTCTCGGATGGATGGGCTTCGGGGCTTCAGTTGGCTGGGTCGTGCCTAAGCCAATGAAGCCCCGAAGAATTCGGTGCCCCAAGTGGGGTTTATTCAATACCAACAAACGGTCCGCTGGCGCACTTCCGACAATTGCCTCGGCTCAAAATCCGAGTCTGATCAGAAGTGTTCGTCGAGAA
>VGYC01000392.1 GCA_016873095.1 Planctomycetota bacterium
TCTGCTGACGGTGATCGAAACCTGTCGTCGCCAGTCACACAATGCTTTTGCATGGCTGACAACCGCCGTCGAAGCCCAAATGGCTGGAAAACCAGCACCATTGCTGGCCAAGGCGTGAACGGTTACCTGCCTACCGAGCTTTCGGAGGTGCCTTCGCCTGGCTTTTCACCCGCTTCAGATGCTCCACAAACGTGCGAGAATATGGTTGCATCCCGAACCACTTGTCCGCCGACACCCAGGAAGCACCCGAGGACTTCAGGAAGAGAACGACTTTCTTCCCTTGTTCTGGAGGGAGCGATTGTCCGATGCTGTAAGCACGAGTCACTGTAACCATAATCGTTTGTTTCGCCGCGACATTGCCCTTGATCGAGTCGGTCACCTTGACCTGGAAGCCGATCACGTTGACAGGTATCGTGTTGAAATCAACGCCGATACGCTGCAAACCGTCAGTTACTTTGCCGACAACCACCGCCTCCGATTTCGACAGGTAGAATAGGAGGGTGTCGGCGTCCCTGTCTGCCTTGTCCTGTGCAACCGCCGTATTTGACATGGCCGAGATGAGGAGACTGGCCGTGACAACCGTCGCGCTCAACTTTTGCATGGATTCCTCCTTGAACTGGCAGGGAGACTCAAGGCGGCCCTGTCTCAGCGCCCTCAGAATGCTATCCGCGACTGCCGTTTGGCACAACAGATGGTAGACGCTACGCCGAACGTACCGGCTCAGCGGCGGCGGGGGCCGCGGGGCCGCGCCGAGCGCCGAGAACAGCCCTGTCCCCCGCCGTCTGCTGCAGCGCCTGGAGCGCACACTCACGGATTCGTCCTGAAGCCCGCACTGGTTAGCCTTGGTTAGCCCTTGCGTCGCTCTGCGAGACCGCCTCATTCGACCAATTCGAGCGTGAATACTATCTGACTTCGATCATCGCCGTCCACGTCGCTACCCCGACGCAGTTCATGGCTGACATACCGGAACTGGCCAAGGTACTGATAGTATCCGCTCCTGTCGGTCTTTTCAAAAAGATGGAGCTCGCGACCGTCGGCGGCGTGCTGATGTATCGCCCGATTGCCTCGGCTCATTTCCATGTCACCGACCTGCCCTTCACCGGTATACGAGAACTGTATTGCGGAAAGCCATGTGTCCTGGTACCCATACTGTTCGCCAGCTGGGGCGGTGAACAGGAACACATACGGATGCTCGCCGCACGGAGCGATCCCGGACTGCCCGTTTCCGCCAAACCGGGCGTGAAGGTCCGTTCGACGGTGGTAAGTCTTGCCGCGCTCGAACACGGATACACCCTCCAGTACCTCACCAAGTTCCCGCTACAGGTTGATGCAACATGATGCATCTCTTGACACTAGACTAGCCGACGCTCCCCTAGCCTAGCCATCACCATCTCCTTAACATCTCCCGCGCCGCGTTCCAGCCTGCTGCCCCCATGACGCCGCCGCCGGGATGCGCGGCGGAGCCGCAGATGAATAGCCCCTTGATCGGTGTCTTGTAGCCGGCGAAGCCGGGCACGGGGCGGAACATGAACAGCTGGTTGAGCGTCATGGCGCCCTGGAAGATGTTGCCGCCGGTCAGGCTGAAGTCGCGCTCCAGGTCGAGCGGCGTCACGATTTGCCGGGCGATCACGGAGCGGCGGAAATTCGGCGCGTAGCGGTCCAGGATCTCGAAGCAGCGGTCGGCGAACTTGTCCTTCTCCGTGTCCCAGGTGCCTTCCTTGAGATGATAAGGAGCGTACTGGATGAACATCGACATCAGGTGCTTGCCCGGCGGGGCCACCGATGGATCGACGGCGGACGGCAGCGTGCATTCCAGGATGGGGTCGCGCGACGGCCGGCCGTACTTGGCATCGTCGTAGGCGCGCTCGATGTAGTCCTGGTCCGGGCACAGGTGCACTGTCCCCTGGTGCTGCGGGCCGGGCTGCGTGCCGGGATACGCCGTGAAGTTCGGCAACTCTTCAAGCGCGACGTTGATCTTGAGCGAGGCGCTCTCGTAACCGATGCGGTTGATGGCAGCCGCGAAATCGGGCGGCAGGAGCTTCGGGTCCATGAGCTTGTTGAACGTCAGGTTCGCATCCACGTTGCTGGCGACCTTCGACGCCTGAAACTCATCGCCGTTGGCGAGGGCCACGCCGCTGACCGCGCCGTTGTTGACGAGAATGCGGCGGACCTCGGCGTTGCAGCGGATCTCGACCTTCAAGTCGGTCGCCGCCTTCGCGAGCGCCTGCGTCAGACCGCCCATGCCGCCCTTGACGTAGCTCCACACGCCGCGCTTGCCGTTGGTCTCGCCCATGACGTGGTGAAAGAGCACGTATGCTGTCCCCGGCATGGAAGGGGCGGCGAAGGCGCCGATGATGGCGTCGGTGGCCAGCGTGGCTTTCAACTCCTCGGACTCGAACCAGCGGTCGAGCAATGGCCGGGCGGCGCCGGTGAGGACCTCGATGGCCTCGCTCATGCCGACGCCCATCTTCTGCAAGCCGCGGCCAAGCTGGAAGAGCCGCCAGGCCCCCTTGATGCCCGGCTTGATCAGGTTCGGCGGCACCTGGATCAGCGTCGGCTCGACGACGGCCGCCACGCGCTCCAGCATCGCCTCGTACCTGGGATACGCCTCCGCGTCCTTGCCGCTGAACTTGGCGATCTCGCGGACGTTCATCTGCTGGTCGGCGCCGAGAAGCAGATAGCGGCCATCCTCGAACGGCGAAAAGGATGACGGATTTCGCTCGCACACCGCGAAGCCGTAGTCGGCGAGACGCAGGTCGCGGATGATCTCCGGGCGAAACAGGCTGTTGACATACGCCGCCGTGGACACCTTGAAGCCGGGAAACGTCTCCTCGGTCACGCAGGCGCCGCCCACCTGATAACGGCGTTCCAGCACCAGCACCTTCCAGCCGGCCCTCGCCAGATAGCAAGCCGTGACCAGGCCATTGTGCCCACCGCCAATGATGATTGCATCGTACTTCGCTGCCATTGACGTCCCCGTGCTGCTCGAAGCGCAGCCAGTCTGCCTCGGCAAGATGAGGACGAGACGTGTGCGTTCGCTCCATGTTCGTTATACGATTGCACGGAGAAGCGGGAAACCGTGCCTCGACGCGAGGCCAATGCCGCGTCATGCCGGGCGGGGACGGCTGAAGGGTCAGAGCCGTCATCTGATTCAGTTGCGTTCAGCCCCGTTCCACAGACAGTCTCATTTTTTAGGCAACCCAGGAAACTTGGGGCGTCTCCTCCCTTTCGGACTGTCCACGACGCAGATCGGAGACGCGGTGCTCCACCGGTAGCAAATTGTGGGCCAGAACCACGGCGC
>VGYC01000393.1 GCA_016873095.1 Planctomycetota bacterium
GACGAACAAGCATCGGCGGTATCGGTGGCGCTGACGATCCTGCGAGAGATTTTTGGGGACAACGCCTTCACCGCGCGAGACGTCGTGAAGGTCATGACGCCCGACGACGGGCTGTTCATGCAGCCGAAAGCCGATGACGCCGACAAAGCGCGCGCCGATGCCATTGGCGAAGCTCTGGCCGAACTGGCAGGCAAGCGTTTGGACCGGCCGACGTCGCACGGCATCGGAAAGCTGTTCCAGAAAACTCTGGTGGGCCGGCCGGCCTGGATCGAAGGGGGGCAGGCGGTCGCCACGCTACGGAAGTCCGCCGGGCACGACGAGAACACCTACCGCGTCACCGTGTCGGCTCCGGGTCAGCCTGCCGATGCGTCGTCCGCAAACACTTCCTCCCCCGCCGATCCCGGCCGAAACTTTCCCGACTTTCCCGACATTCCCCAAGGCGGGCGCACGGATGACGTCAAGTCGGGGGAAAGCGGGGAAAGCAGGGAAAGTTCTCGCCGCCACCGCCCACAGGGCCATTGTGATCCGTCTGACGCCAACGGAGACCCGCCGGCGTGGAGTGGCCGGATATGAGCGCGGCCAAGGCCCTCATGGAGGCCCGCGCCGCGGGCGTGACAGTCAGGATCGAGAACGACGACCTGGTGCTGGCGGCAGCCGCTCCGCCACCCGCTGCCGTCCTCGACCAGCTTTCGCGTCACAAGGCCGGCATCGTCCTGCTGCTGCGGCCGGGCGCGGACGGCTGGTCGGCCGAGGACTGGCGCGCCTTCTTCGATGAGCGGGCCCGGATTGCCGAGTTCGATGCCGGGTTGCCCCGTCCGAAAGCCGAGGCCAATGCTTTCGGGTGCTGCGTCAGCGAATGGCTGAACCGCAACTTCGTGCGCTCGCCGCCCGGGCGCTGCCTTGCCTGCGGTGGCGGCGATCATGCCCATGATCCGCTGGTGCCTTTCGGAACCGAAACCGCCGGCCATGTCTGGCTGCATTCGCGCTGCTGGCCGGCCTGGTACGCCGGCCGGAAGACCAAGGCTGTGGCCGCATTGGCGGCGATGAAGATCGCTACTTGCGAAACGCTGACGATGACCGCGCAGGGTGCCGCTGCCGGATAGATTCACTTCATTTTGAAAGACTGCTTTTTGTGTCCAATAGATGTAAAAACACTAAATCTGTAGAACCAGACAAAATAATATGGAACGCAAGTCTTTCTATTAATATAGGTCCCCATCATCTCAATGATCATTAGTCACAATGAGATACCACCTGCGTCCGAATTCTGTTAGAATTATTTTTTACCCTAAGGAGATTCCCATGGAGTCGCGTCGAGCCCTGCTTCTCGGTCTTGCAACGGGTGCTGCTGCCATTCCCTTGGCAGGCAAGTTGGTTCACGCATCTTCCCGTCCCGCGACGGGAGACGTATGGGCCATATCGTCAAGCCTGACCACCCATTGGTTCTGCAACCACATGCTTGTTTGGTCAGAGGCGATTCCTGTCGAGTATCGAGCCTATTTTTGCGTTGGCCCGTATCCTGGGCTGCTGGAGCGCGCGGTGCCTGCTGCAAGCGAGCGGAAGCTCGCCGAGTACATGGCCTTGCTGTCCTGCAAGTCGTTCCTGCCGGCGGCGCTGGTGGCTACCGACCTGGCCGATGAAATCGAGCACTGCGAAGCCAGCGCCGACCTCGTTGCGGCCGAAAGGGCGGCATTTAACGTCTATCGCGAAGCCAAGTACTCAACAACGGACACGCCCGTGCCGGGTGGCATGAAGTGCGCGGAAGGTTGCGCCCACCACACCTTGGGCAGCTTGCAGGCCGCTGCGTCCGAGGAGGACAGCCATCTGCCCCACGCCGGCCGGGCCGCGGCAAGTGTCTTGTCCACGCTCCGTGAGCGCTATGTCGCCGCCGACTTCGAAACAGACTGGATCGGGCACATGGCCCTGGATGCACTAAAGGGGATGCTCAGGCTGGAGATGAAGCTTCGCAACTTCCCAGACGACTTCGGGAAAAACGGGGGCCGATGATGGGCGGCTTCGGATCGGGACGGCGGAGCGGCTCCGGCCGCGACATCGTGGAGGCCTGCCGCTCGATCGATGTGAACCAACTGCACCGAAACGGCTGCCTTCACCCCGGCTGGCGGGGTGGATGGCAGTGGACGCATGGCGGCGAGGAGGTGGCGTCGATCGGCATGCGGGCCGAGGCCGATTGTCTGCGGTTGTCCTATCGCTGGCGCATCGCCGGTGGAGCCTGGGAAGACGTCGAGGAAAGCATCCGCATCGTCCGCGCCCCCTGCCCCTTCGGCGGCGCGCGGCCCTATTTCGTCTGCCCGGGCATGATGAACGGCATCGCTTGCGGGCGGCGCGTCGCCAAGTTGCACGGACCGGGGCGCTATTTTCTCTGCCGGCATTGCTATCGCCTCGCCCATGCCAGCCAAAGCGAAGACAAAAGGGACCGGGCGGCGAGGCGCGTGAACAAGATCAGGTCGCGCCTTGGTGGCGAACCTCGTATCGCGACGCCCTTGCCGGCACGGCCGAAGGGGATGTGGCGGCGCACTTACGAGCGGCTGGTCGCGCAGGTGACGGAGGACGACACCGCGCTCAACGATGCCCTGCTGGCGCGGTACCGGTGGCTGTTGGCAGTTGTTGATGGCAGCGAAGATCCGAGGAGTTTTTGGCGATGACGGACAATGAACTGGGGACGAGCGTCGGCACCGAGGTGACGCGCTTCAACGCTCTCAAGCACGGCGTGCTGTCGCGCTACACCGTGCTGCCCTGGGAGGACGCCGACGAATATCGCGGGCTCGTGGCCGCGCTCGCGGACGAGCACCGGCCGCAAGGACCGACCGAGGAGCACCTGGTCGAGGAGCTGGCCGGGGTTCTGTGGCGCAAACGCCGCCTGCGCCTGGCCGAGGCCGCGCTGCATCGCAAGGGCCTGTGGCGATCGACGAGCCAATTCAACCACACGGCCGCGGCGGCACTGGCACACCAGGGCGAGCGGGAAGTCGACTTCGACGTGCCCGAGGCGGTGCGGACGGGCGAGGCGGAAACTCAGCTTGAACTCGCCGAATTGTCGGAATGCGAGACGGCCGTCGGCAACGCGCTGAATCTGCTGGCTAGCGATCGAAACGATGCCTACGAGGCGGCAGTTGCGGCCTTGCCGGAAGACACGAGGGCGTGGTGGGCTGCGGTGCTGGCGCCCGATGCCGAGGACCAGGACGAAGGCGAGGCGCTGCCTACCGCC
>VGYC01000394.1 GCA_016873095.1 Planctomycetota bacterium
CAATTCGGGCAGCAGGTCGCTCATGGCAATGCACAGAAACGTGCCGGCGGAGAAGGCGAGCGCTGCGGCCACATAGAAACTGCCGCCAGCCGCGTGGCCGAAGCCCAGATACGACAAGATCGCGCCAGCGGGGACCGTCAGGGCCAGCAGAACGTTCACCAGGTGCCGGGACCGCGCGGAATAGCCGCCGGCCGCCATCAGCGTTCCGACGGTGAGCGAGTCGAACGGCTTGTGAAGAAAAATGACGAGAAACGTGCTCAGGCCCACCAAGGGCACCGCGCGGCCAGGATCCGATTCGGCCGCCACGGCAGCCGCCAGCGCGAGCCCTTCGATCGCCCCGTGCATCGCCAGTCCGGCCGCCGCGCCGCTCCAGCTCAGTTTGTGGGCGTGCTTGTGGTGGGACTCGTGAAAATCGCGCGGCGCGTCGTGAGCCGCTTCGTGGTGCGGCGCGTCGTGCTGATGAAAGGCGAAGAACCGCTCGATGAAAAACATCGTCAGCACTCCGGCCAGGAGCCAGATCAGGATGGAGGGGAGAACATGCTCGATGGAACCGGCGGCGCCCATTCCTTCGTAAATGGCGTGCGGCAACAGATGCATCAGCGCCACCCCCAGCATCACACCGGAGACAAAGCTGATGGCCACCTGCATCCGGCGGTGGGTGAGGCGCACCAACAAGGGAATCCAGCCTCCCACCAGCGACACAGTCGGAATAAGCAGGCAGTAGAGCAGGAGCCAGAACCAGGGGGGCATGGATGTTGGTCTCAGGATGCAAAATCCGAATCGGCCAGTATGACATGACCGGGCTTCGCCCAACAGACCGGCCGGCTTAAAGTAGTAGGCACGCTCCCACGAAATGGAACTTTCATCAGCGACTGCCAAACGAAACCTTTCGTGCTTTCGTGATCATTTTACTGACATTACATGAGACACTATGCGAGCCTGCGTCCAACGAGTCAGCCGTGCCTCGGTCGCCGTGGAAGGACAGGTCTGCGGCCAGATTGGCCGCGGCCTGCTGGTGCTGTTGGGCGTGGCCGCCGATGACACGCCGGAGGACGCGCGGCAACTGGCGGAGAAGATTGCCGCATTGCGGATCTTTCCGGACGATGCGGACCAGATGAACCGCTCGCTTATCGACATCGCCGGCGCCATGCTGGTGGTCAGCCAGTTCACGCTCCTGGGCGATTGCCGCCGCGGCCGCCGGCCCAGTTTTATCGCCGCCGCGCCGCCGGAGCTGGCCGAAGCGCTCTATGAACAATTCGTGCGCGACGTGGCAAGGCAGGGAATCGCTACGGCCACCGGAAAGTTTCGCGCGGACATGCAGGTGGAACTGGTCAACGACGGCCCCGTGACAGTGCTGCTGGACAGCCGAAAGGCGTTTTGAAAATCGTAGGTCAGGCTATTGCCTGACACGCTTTGGGGCATGGAACTCCCCATCCAGCCGATCCGCCAATCTGCTTTCGATTCCGGCAATTTGCTTGCCATCGCCAATCGTCATGCAATAGCATGACCTACCGCCACCAGTTTTTGATCTTTTCCACCGCCATGTTGGGCGTGGTCTGGCCTTGGATAATCTGCGCCTCGGTCTCTTGCACCCAGACGGGATCTTGCGTGGCCAGGGCAACCAGCAGTAGCAACTTGCCGTAGGTGGAGACGTTGGCCCAGGTGCTTTCTCCCCAGAACTTCATTGCCGTTCCGAACGATTGCTTGAGTCGCAGTTTGCCAAGCCGCCAGTCGATGGCCCACAGCTCGTCGAGCAGCAGATGGGACATGAAACCTAGCACGACCGCTCCCGCCTTGTAGTACCGCTCCGTCAGGTCATTGCATTGGCACAACAGAAACGCCAGGATGCCGGCGATGGCGGCGGCGGGAATGCTGTGAAACATTCCGCGATGAACGGTGTAGCGCTTCAACAGCCCGCCGAGTCCAAAACGAACGAACAGGTAGACCGCGGCGCCGGCCAGCACCATCGATTCGTGCGACATGCCGAGGTGGGCAAACCGCCGCATCAGCAGCATCGGCACCACCGCCGCCGCCAGCGCCATCGTTTCGCGGATCGGCACGCCCGAGTCGCTGTCCAGATCCGGCAGCATTCCCGAGACACTGCACAACCCGGCCGCAAGCCCGCAGGTAGCCAGCGGCAGTTCGCCATCGTGTGCCGGTAGCACGAACAGGCCGGCTGCGCCGTAACCGACGCCCAGCGTTGTGCTGAAGGCAATATGCGTGCGGAAGCCAGCCATATCTTGTACGGCGCGGAAACGAAGTGTGGAGCTGAGTTTCTATCTGCCAGCCGTCGCAGGGCCGGGCAAGAGTATCGCCGCGCCGGCATATCGTCAATGCAAATCAATCTTCAAGCGCATTACCGGAGGCGATATACTTCCCCCGCGCCCAAAATAGCTCGCCCATTTCTCTAAAAGTCACAACGAACATGCAACCCTATGACTGGCTGATGATCCTGCTCGTGTTGTTGACCACGCTGTGGGGAGCATGGAAGGGCTTGGCCCGCCAGCTAGCGTCGCTGGCATCGCTGGTGGTCAGCTATTTCGTTTCGCTGCGCTTCAGTCCGGTGCTGGCCCCCAAGATCAATCTGGACCCGCCGCTGAATCGGCTGGCCGCGATGGCCATCGTCTTCGTCCTGTGCTCTTTGGCGATCTGGCTGTTGTTCCGGATGGTGTCCGGGTTTATCGACCGGCTCAAACTCCAGGAGTTCGACCGCCAGATGGGAGGGGTGATCGGGGCCGCCCAGGGTGTGCTGTTGTGCGTCGTGGTGACGTTCGTGGCGGCCACGGTGGCCGTGGAGCCGTGGAAACGGCAAATTCTGACCTCCAAGTCCGGCTATTACATCGGCCACATGATCGACCGGGCCCCGGCGGTCATGCCGCGGGAAATGCATGAAGTGCTCAGCCCGTACCTGAGGCGACTGGACCAGCAGCTTCAGCACGAGCACGTGGACTGGGAGTGACCGTTGCAACCAGCACGGGTTAGTTGTGCTAGCGTAACTCAGCGCGCAGCGTCAGCACTGTCGCATGGGAATCGGCGTCGCGTCGGGGTCGGAGAGCGGAGGATCGAAACGGGCAGAACCTACCCGCTGGCAACGGCAGCTCGTCGCTGGGCGCGCCGCTGCCGTTTGCGGGCGGCGGCCGCCTGGGATTCCTGGACCCGCTGCAAAACCCGG
>VGYC01000395.1 GCA_016873095.1 Planctomycetota bacterium
CGGATCGACGAACTGCTGCCGTGGAACTGGAAGCAAGAGCGCCAGCAGAAGGTTGCCGCGTAGCCGATCAGGTCACGCTCGGTAGTACGGCGTCAAACACCATCTCCGCGGCCTTTACCGGACGCGTACGCTGAAGAGGCAGTTTGACGGCCGGGGGAGGTGAGGCTACTTGATGAGGCTCTTGCAGCTCACCAAAGCCTATCCCAGGTCAATCCTTATGGAGGCGCATCCATCCCGCGGCGCTTCAGCCGCTTAGCCAGCGGATCAACATAAGGAACGTAGCACCCCACCGCCGCGGCCAGCGCGACCACGGCGTCTTTCATCGATCCGAACGTCTCACCAACCGGCACACCAGCATCGGTGGTGGCGATCCAAACGCGGTTCGGCAGTTGCTCGACCTGCCCCAGCATCGTCAATGAAGCGGAGCGGGGCACCGGAGACTGCACCCACCAGGTATCAGCCTTGACCTTTTCGGGAGGGCATCGCGAGAGCCTCAGCTCCCAGCGGGGCTGGTACGGCGGAAGTGGCCCACCGCAACGATCGAGCAGGTGATCCGCTTGTGGAACTCTTAGGTACGCCATCCAATGCAGATAGCGGCGGGCGAGCGGAAGCATTGCCGATCGTCCCTCTGCGACCCGGCAGGCCACCAGAATCTCGCGCAAGCAGCCGTCCTGGTCAAACCTCGGCCGTTGGCCCCAGACGTCATCATGCATCGCGGCATATTTGCTAATCGAGTGTCCAAGAACCTTGACGCCTTCCGCTTCGTCGGGCTCGGTCCCGATCCCCAGGAGGAGGAAAAACGCGATGGCGGCGCTGTCTCCAAAGTCGTCAGGAGACAAGTCGTAGGCCTTGCGATAGCAGGCATATGACTCATCAAGATTGCGCTCTACAAGCTTACCATCGAGAAAGAGCCTTCCAAGGCCGCGCATTGCGCGCGTAGCTCCCTTTGCACCCGCCGAGCGCATCATTTCGATTGCACGACCGACATCGCGAGTGCATCCACGCCCCCACAGAAGCCTTACGGCGACCGCGTGCTCGGCGTAACAGACCTTAAATTCCAATTCCTTGGACGCCGTGGCCATTGCGGCCCTGGAGTATGCGGAGAAACACTCGGCAAGATCGGCGGGATCGTTCGATTCGGTGAGAATGCCCGCTAGTCTGTAGAGGGCGTTCGCGTTCCCCGTCTTGGCAGCCTTTCTCAGCCAGTGAAGTTGCTGAGCCTTGTCGCCCCAAAAAACACTTGCCATTGTCCGATAGGCTTGCCCTGGGGCTGCCTCTCCGAACGCTGCCACCACGTCCTCGTCGGCGACTCTCCCCTCCGAGACGCACAGCGAGCAGAAGTGGGCCTTCGGAAACGATCGGCGGAAACGCTCGGAGATAAAGCCATCGCACACCCGGCAGCGGCGCGACTTGCCTGCCACGACGATCTTTGATTTTTGCGGCGCAACGAACACGCTGACTTCGTGAGAACCGCATTCCAGGCAACCAATCGCTTGTGGCACCATCGCAGCCGTGTGATCGGTTAGCGGCCTTCCCAGGGCACGCACGACGACTCCGGCAGAGCGGTAGGTTTCATTGCCGCAAGTTGCGCACTTGATCCAGACACCGGGTGGGAGCATCTCAGCTTTCCGCCTTCAGCCAAACCCCGGCACCATCCCATCGTCTGGCGCTGGCGCGCAGGGTAGTTGTCCGCTGCACGACAATTCTTTCACTGGCGCTCATCATCCCTCATCGACCACCGCGGGTCCGCCAGGGCTGCCTCGAGCTCGCGCCCGGTCAGGCGCGTTTTCACCTCATTGGTCGACAACTGATCGCGATATTCACGCAATTCGCCCAAATGAAACGCATCCCACTCCGGGTATCCGGCAAGGCGGGAATAGACGATCTGCAAGCGTTCGGCCGTCGCGGTGCGCTCGCTGGCGAGTCGATGGAACTTCCCATTCAAGTCGTCGGTATCCGGGTCGAAGCAGATCAGGGTCCGGCCCAGCTCCATTGGTTCCGCGGAGCCCATCGGCGAGGTGGCGCAGAGCCTGCGCGCGGGGTATAATCCACATCCACTGCCGCAGAGGCCGTTCCATGACGACTACCCTCGAATCCCTCGAAGCGATGAGGCGGGCCGACTGGCGGAGAGCATCGAGGGCCGGCAGCTCCATGCACCGTTCGTGGCTGGACGCAGGGTATTTGGCGGGGGTGATGAGGGACTTAGAGGCGGAGATGTCGCTAAGGCAGCGGTTGGACTCGTTGATCGGGTCGCACCGGCTTCCGCTCGAGGGCTACGCGGTGCCGCTGGCAAATACGAACGTACGGCCAACCTCGAAGCCGGCCGGCCCGAACGGGTCATAAGCTACCGCGACAGCCTCCCGGTAGCCGACCAGCCGACCGTCATCGCCCACGAGCTGGGCCATGCCATCGACGACCTGGCCGGGCGCATCCCCCAGGACGGCCTGAGGCGGGAGCTGGAGCAGGTCTACAGCGACCTCGCGACCGGCCGCCAGGGCGTGGCCGCGCACAAGACCCTGCCGCAGCATGTGGGCTATCGCGGCGACGCCGCCGACGCCGAGCTAATGGCCGAGGCGGTGCGCGCCTACATGGTCGACCCGAACTATCTCAAGACCGTGGCGCCGAAAACGGCGGCGCGCATCCGGCAATACGCCAACGACAATCCGCTGATCAGCCGCGTGATCCAATTCAACCAGATGGCGCCGCTGGCCGCGCCGCTGGGCGTGGGCGCGGCGATGAGCCAGGAGGATTCGCAAGCCGGCCTTGGGGCCATGACGCCGGAGGCGATCGGCCGCGCGCTCAAGCGGCGAGCGGCCGAATGATCCTGATCCTGGACTCCCATGAGGCCGTTGCCGAGTGGGTAAGGCGGCTATTGCCCGAGACGACGTCGAGACCGTGCACGGCGATCGGCGTGGTCGACGGGCAGGGCAGGCCGCGGACCGCTGTCCTTCGATGACCCGGCCTTGGCTATCGGCTATCGCAAGAAATGGCTGGTTCTGCGGGTTGGAATGGTGGGCGCAGCAAGGATTGAACTTGCGACCCCACCCGTGTGAAGGGTGTGCTCTCCCGCTGAGCTATGCGCCCATTCCTCGAATCGCGGGATGCTATAGGGCCGGGTGGCGGCGCTGTCAAGAAACCGGCTGTCGCAGC
>VGYC01000396.1 GCA_016873095.1 Planctomycetota bacterium
ATGCTGGCGTACAGCCTTCTCGTGCGGCAACTGCGGCAGAACCGTGCGCAGGAATGGGCACTCCAACGGCTGACGACCATCGGCGAAGCCTGTCGCGCGATGCTGCGTGAAACCCTGCGGACAACCCTGGGCTGGGCCATCAAGCAGGTCACCGAGTTTTCGCAGAGTCCGGACCATGTGGTCGCTCAGCTGGGGTTGGCTTAAGATTGCAAAACTTTAGATGAATGATGAATGAAAGCTGCACATGCGCCGTCGATCGCGCGATGACAGCATCATTTCATGCTGAACACTGAAAACTGAACACTGAAAACGATCACGTATGAATCGCGTCGAACATGACGAACGAGAGCGGCCCGAAGATGATGACGGGGAGCCAGGCGGCGAGGGCCGGGGAGACGTATTCGTGGTCGCCGAGGTGCTTGCAGAAGAAGTTGGCGAGGAAAAACAGCACGCAGATGAGCAGGCACAGGCCGACGCTGATGAAGACATTGCGATTCTGATCGCGCAGGATCACGGACAGTCCCAGGACGATGAGGATCATGCCGAGGACGGGTCGGGTAAGCCGCATGTGAAACATCACGGCCAGGCTGGCGAGCCTGGAGTTACCGGGCTTGAAGATCTCGCCGTAGAGGTTTGGAGTGGACATGAACATCCACCAGTTGCGCTGACGGATCAACGTTTCGAAATCGACGTCGCGGCAATGCAGGAAGAACTTGCCGGGCACGATCATGTCCAGGGAGGAAGGCTGCGTTCCCTTCTCGAACTCCAGGGGCCGGGTGCCGGTCAGCATCCAGCCTCCCGAGTGCGCTTCGGCGCCGGCCGGGACGTACTTGGCCTCCTTGGCCTCGATGCGCGTGAAGCTGTCGTGCCCGCTCTTGTCGGGGATGATGCAGAAGAAGTCGCGGACGATCTGCAGGCTGCGGACGGCGCGATTGCCGGTGATCAGGGTCTTGTCGTCGAAGGCCGGCGTCACGGGGATTTCCTTCTTGCCTTCCATGTCCTTCTTGTTTTCGAGGACGTAGTTATCGACATTGGGCAGCAAGAATTCCTGGTTGCCGACGACAAGGCTGATCATGAGCAAGGCGCTGACGAAAACGGGACGGACCATGCGCCGGGTGGAGACGCCGGCGGACAGCACGGGCATGAGCTCGTTGTTGCGCTGCACCAGGGCCACGGTGAACATGGCCGCCACCAGCAGGATGCCCTCGCAGAGCTGATCGAAGACCTGGAGCACCTTGTAGCCGTAATAGATGCCGATGTCGTGCACGATCGCGGTCATGCCCTTGCGGCCGTGCGTGAACTCCTCCAGGTTCGTGAACAGGTCCACGACGACGTACAACGAAATCAGGCTCACCACGCAGATGAGGTAAGACTTCAGGTAACTGCGAATCAGCAGTCGGTCAAGCAACGTCAGCATGCGCCACTCGGAGCGAAAACTCAGGAACGAGATACCGGGAAAGGAAGCTGCCCTGGTTGCTAGTTTTCCGCTTCCGATTTCTGGTTGTCGCGGTTCCGGATTCCCGGTTGAAAATGCACGAGGTACTGATCGATGTAATGGTTGGACTTGGTGCTGACAAATTCGCCGAAGCCGTGGTTTTTCAGCTCGATGAGGGCCTGTTCCATCGGCCAGTGGTTGTATTCCATGCGGTAGACGGCGGCGAGGCAGCCGGTGCGATGCAGTCCGGCCTTGCAGTGCAGCAGCACCGGGCGATTGGCGGGATCGTCCATGATGGCGAGGAATTCGTCGATGGCCCTGGGCCGCGACGTATCCGCATGCTGGCGGCTAACCAGGTCCGGCGGCAAGAACACATAGCGGACGCCCATTTCCTTGCAGAGCTTGCGCTCGCTGATGGTCTCTGAGGTGAAGAAGTCCTCTTCCAGCACCGGCTCGGGGCAGTCGTCGCGGACGTTGACGACGGTGCGGATGCCGTACTGCTGGACCATCTCGCGGAAGCCGGCAGCCGTCATGCTGCCGCTGCGATACAGCTGCCCGTCATCGACCACGCGGAAACGGCGATGGCGCGTGTACTCATGGCGATAGTAGACATAAGGCCCCACCGTGATCAGCGCGGCAATCATCAACCCCATGCACCAGCGGCAAACAATGGCCATGTCACTTCTTCTCCATTCGGCCCCGCGGCGATCCTAACGACACCGGGCGGAAATCATCGCAACTGTCGCCAAAAATCACAAGCCGAGATGACACACTGGCAAACGGCGCATGCCCGGGCAACTGCGCAAGGGCGCGCAGGCGCGCGTGCATGCGCGATTGTTGCCGGGCACTCCGGCCCCCGTGACCCTCGCGGAACTTGGCCGGGAACTCGGTTCGCCGATGTAAGCCTGGCGAGGACAAGAAGATGGGATGACGAGTTGCCTGGCAGATTGGGGTCGGCGACTGGCCGGTGACCGCTGTCGAAGTGTGTAAGCAGCGGTTGCCGTGCAACCGTATCAAGCTGGCAACCTGCTCAGGTCAACCCGCGCAAGAGCAGAGCATTGTTGTCGACGAGATACTGCGGCCGGCCAGGTCGTTGCAAATCGGTCATCATGGCACGTGGGCCTTGCTTGCAGGGCATCGGGGCTTGTCGCTGTGCGTCCGCTGGGACACAATAGCGGGCACAGGGCAACGAGGGATCCGGTCATGGCATTGGTGTCGCCCGCCGATCTGGTCAGCGCGCTTCGCGTTGCCGGCTTGCTCGATGCCGCCGAGCTGGCCGAGGCAACGCGGCTGCAAACCATGTACCCCGACGCCCGCAGCCTGGCCAGCGCCCTGATCCAGCGGGGCTGGCTCAGACCTTACCAGATCAATCAACTCTTTCTCGGCCGCGGCGCCGACCTGGTTCTCGGCGCCTATATCCTGCTGGAGCGTCTGGGCGAGGGCGGCATGGGCACGGTGTTCAAGGCGCGGCAACGTGGCCTGGGACGCATCGTGGCCGTCAAGGTCATTCGCAAGGACCGTTTGGCCAACGCCCAGGCCGTCAAGCGCTTTCACCGCGAGATCCGCGCCGCCGCCCAGCTCGAGCATCCGAACATCGTCCGCGCCTTCGATGCCGACGATGTCGGTGGCACGCACCTGCTCGTGATGGAGTTCGTCGACAAC
>VGYC01000397.1 GCA_016873095.1 Planctomycetota bacterium
ATCTGTGTCTTGCACGCCGCCACGGCGATCCACAGAAAGGGAAACAGCACCACGACGGCGGCGACGATCAGGGCGCCGTGCCGGGCCAGCGCTGCCGCAAGAGGCCGCTGCATCAGGCATCCTCCCGCCGGCGTCGCGCCGCGGCCAGGGCCACGACGATCAGCAGCGCGATCACGAACAGTGCCAACACCGAGATCGCCGAGCCGTAGCCCATGCGATCCTCGGTGAAGAACCGGCGATAAATGGTGAAGGACAGCACCTCGGTCGCCATTCCCGGCCCACCGCCGGTCAGCAGATAGACCTCATCGAAGACCTTGAAAGCAACGATGAGCCGGAAGACCAGCGTGACCAGGATGGTCGGCAGCATCAGCGGCAGGGTGACGTAGCGCAGCTCCTGCCACCATTTGGCGCCGTCGACATGGGCAGCCTCGTAGACGTCCCGCGGCAGCGATTCGAGGCCGGCCAGCAGCAGCAGGAAGCAGAAGGGCGTCCAGTGCCAGATATCGACGACGATGACCGCGAGCAGCGCCGTCGACCGCTGGCCGAGCCAGTCGAGCGGTGCAAATCCCAGAAGGCCGGACATCTGGTTGATCACGCCGAAGTCGAAATTGTACATCAGCTTCCAGATCGCCCCGATGACGATGCCGGGGACGAGGATCGGCAACAGAAAGATGGCGCGGTAGAGGACTCTCCCGCGCCATGTCCGGCTGACGAGCAGAGCGAGAAAAAAGCCGAGAATCATCTGCCCGCTTACTGCGGCGACGGCGAAGATGAGCGTGTTGGAAAGGCCCGAAGTAAACAGGGTGTCCGCCGGCAGCGCCGCGTAGTGACCGAGCCCGTTCCAGCTCCAGCGCGCCACGCCGTCGCTCCAGGCGACGCTGTTGAAGCTGAGCGCGAGCAGATTGAAGACCGGCAGAACGGTGAGGACGGCAAGCAGGGCGACGGTCGGCGCCACCGTCGCCACGCGCCAGGGATCGCCCCGCGTGAATTCTGCCGCCATGAAGGTGCCGCCCCCGCTTTCTCTTTAGGTGAGGTCGGGCAGCCTCCCCGTCCTATAGCCGCCCTTCTGCATGATGTCGTGGATCTCGGCCGCGATCATGTTGAGAGCCCGCGTCGAGGTGAGCTCACCGGTCACCGCCTGGTTGAGGCGCACATCGAAAACGGCGGTGAGCTGCGCCCCTTCCTGCACGGTCCACATCTGGCGCGAATGCTTGAGGCCCTCGCCCAGCGCCTTCATCCAGCGATATTCCGGCTTCTGGTTCATGGCCGAGGCGAGCACGTCGTAGCGCACCGGCGGGGCTCCGGCCTCGACCAGCTTCACCTGGGCCTCGTAGGTCTGGAACCACCGGAGGAAGGCGAGTGCTGCCACCTGCCGCTCCTTCGGCACATTGTGCGGAATGCCGCCGATGAAATGCCCGAGCGGCGGTGCGGGCATGTGTCCCGGTGCCGCCGGTGGCACGGCAAAGCCGATCTTGCCGGCGACGGCCGACTTGGTCGGGTCATCCATCTGCGCCCAAGCGGCGATGACCATGATGGCGTGCGCCGACTTGCCGGTCACCAGGTTCTGAATGACCTGCCCTTGCGTCTGGCCGCCGGTATTCGGATGCCCGGCTTCCTTGGCCAGCCGCAAGTAATAGTCGAGCGCGTTACGTGCAGCCGGCGAGTTGATGACGACAGAGTAGTCGCCTTCTTTCTCGTTGCGGAAAAGGTTGCCGCCGTGGCTCCACAGATAGGGGAACCAGTCATAGGTGACGCCCGTCGTCTCACGCGCTCCTCGCTGCACCATGCCGTAGAGGTTCGGCGGGTTGTGCAACGCCTTGGCATTGGCGAGCAGCTCGTCCCAGGTCGTCGGCACCTTGAGACCCTTCTGCTGGTAGAGATCGGTACGGTAATAGAGCAACGGGATATTGGGGTTGATCGGCACGCCCATCAGCTTGCCGGTCTTGCTAGTGACGGTCTTGTTCTGCGCATCCCAGAACGGCGTATCGTCGAAGGTTGCAACCTGAGGGTCGAGCTTGAACCCGGGATCGATATCGTGCACCGGTGTGATGAAGCCGCCCTGATAGAATTCGACGAAAAACAGCCCGTTCATGGTCAGCAGGTCGTACTGCCCCTGGTTGGCGCGCACCGAGTTGCGCTGCTTCTCGAGGCTGCCGGCGAACGGGTTGACGTCGAGAGTCACCTTGTTGCCAGTGGCCTTCTCGTAAGCGTCGACCGCGCCGCTGAAGCCGTTGAACCAGGGCGACTGGTTGATGACGATGGTGATCGGCGCCTGCCGACCTTGGGCCGAGGCGGGCCGCACCCACGACGTCACGGCTCCCGCCGTCAAAGCGGCACCACCCGCCATCACCGAGCGGCGGCTGAATTTCTTCTTGGCTGTCATCGCTCCCTCCCTTCAAGGAATTCGGTTGCTAGATCGTCTGCCAGGCTCCATTCGCAGCAGCGGAATCAAAGGCCGCTTCGATAATGCGGACCGATGTAATGGCTTGCGCGAACGTGCAGGCCAGCGTCTCCTCACCGCGCAGGGCGGCAGCGAAGTTGAGGGTGGAGGCGCCGGGCGTGCCGTCGGCTGAAATACGCTCCAGCGGCTCGCGCTTCTCGCCCCAGTAGGTGAGCTGCCAACCCACCGGGATGTCGAGCGGCCGGCGAATTTCGAGCAGCCCGCGCTCACCGTAGATGCGCACCTCGTCCCACATGTGCAAGCCGTGATCGATACAGGTCATACGCCAGGTGAAGCCCGGGAACTCGATATCAGCATAGCCACCGGCGTCGATCAGGCCGGGTTTACCGGACTGCAGGCGCGCACTGACACGTTGCGGCAGCGCATCGGCCAGCCAGGGAATGAGGTCGGCCATATGCGCACCGCGCCCGGTAAACGGCCCACCTCCGGACAGTTTCGGATCGGTGATCCAACCTTCGTACTCGTAGCCGAGCTGCACGGTCTCGATGTAATGGATGGCCCCGATGGCGCCGCTGCGAATGATCTCTCGAGCCCGCACGCAGGCGGCATCGAGGCGGCGATTGAAGGCAACGCCAGCCAGAGTTCCGCGGGCTGTTGCCAACTTCGACAAAGACCG
>VGYC01000398.1 GCA_016873095.1 Planctomycetota bacterium
GCCGCATGGCCGTCTGCGCTACGCCGATCGGCTTCGCCGGCCACGCTCCAACTAGCGCAACGGCCAACTCTGAACTAACATTCCATCTGGACCACTCGACGGGGGCCGATCAGTCCAGCCAAGGACGCACCGGGCCGCGGAATGGCCGCGGCATCATGAAATTTCTCTGCCGGATGAAACCTTTCGCCCGCTCCGACGAATAATAGAGGTACGAAAACCAGGAGCCTGAGCACGCCTATGCAGCCGCACCCTGCCACCCAGGAGTTACTCCACCCTTCGATGCTGCCATGCCCCGTGATCGATATGGACGGTCCGGTTCTGGTATTCGGCGGCTGCTACAGCAATCTTGAGGCCACCAAGGCCCTGCTGCGAGAAGCCTCCCGCCTGCACATACCGCCGGAGCGAATCGTGTGCACAGGCGATGTCGTCGCCTATGGCGCAGACGCTTTGGCAACCGTGCGCCTTATTCGCGATTCCGGGGTCCATGTCATCATGGGGAATTGTGAGGAGTCACTGGGCTTCGGGGCCGACGACTGCGGGTGCGGTTTTTCTGCGGGCTCGGCCTGCGACCGTCTGTCAGTCGCCTGGTATGCGCATGCCGACGCACAGTTGGATGCCCCATCCCGGGCGTGGATGCGCGAGCTCCCGCGCCGGATCGATGTCCGCATTGCCGGCTTTCGGCTTGGCGTCGTTCACGGCGCTGTCGACCAGATCAACCGGTTCCTCTTCTCCTCGGACAGCGACGCTGAATTCGACCGGCAACTCGATCATTCGGGTTGCGACGGGATCATCGCCGGTCATTGCGGGCTGCCCTTCACGCGGCGGCTGAGCGGACGCCTCTGGCACAATGCCGGCGCTGTCGGGATGCCGGCCAATGACGGCACGACCCGTACCTGGTATTCGCTGATCCGGCCGACCGAGCAGCGGCTTGTGATCCAGCACAGGCCGCTCAGCTACGATCACCGGACGGCAGCGGCCAAGATGCGGTCAGCGGGACTGCCGGACGGATATGCCGAGGCGCTGCTGACCGGGCTGTGGCCGAGCTGCGACGTGCTGCCGGCGGCCGAGCTGGCCGAGCGCGCACGCCCCCTTGAAGAACGGATCATCGACTGGCTTCTCCACGGATCGCAGCCTGTTACACCCGCAATCGCCCGCCCGGCCCTCGCCAAGTTCACCGATCCGGCCACCACCGTCAGTGGCGCGCCCAGGGCCGTCGTTCCGCTGACGGGGCTCAAGACCCTGTGGTTCAACACGGGCACGTTCTGCAACCTCGCCTGCACTAACTGCTATATCGAATCCTCACCCCGCAACGACCGCTTGGCCTATCTGAGCCGCAGCGAAGCCAGCCGCTTCCTGGCCGAAGCCGCTGCGTCGCATCCGGAGCTGGAAGAAATCGGCTTTACGGGCGGCGAGCCCTTCATGAACCCGGATATTCTGCCCATGGTGGCGGACGCGCTGCGTGCGGGTTTCCGTGTCCTGGTTCTGACCAACGCCATGAAACCGATGCATCGCCTAAAGGCGCCTCTGCTTGATCTTCACCGGCGCTTTCCTGGACAACTCGCTCTCCGCGTCTCCGTGGATCATTACCGAGCCGACAAGCACGAGAAAATCCGCGGCACCCGGACCTGGCAGCCGACGATCGACGGCCTCCTGTGGCTTGCCGCCAACGGATTCAACCTGTCGGTCGCCGGGCGGATGCTGTGGCCCGAGAGCGAAGCCGCGCTTCGGCAGGGCTATCACGCGATGTATGCCGAACTCGGCATCGCCCTAGACGCCCATGATTCCTCACGGACGGTGCTGTTCCCGGAAATGGACGACACCGCGGACGTGCCGGAGATCACCCAGCAGTGCTGGAGGATCCTCGGTAAGACACCGAACTCCGTCATGTGCGCCTCGTCGCGCATGGTGGTCCATCGCAAGGGGGCCGAGCGCGCCAGCGTCGTCGCCTGCACCCTGCTGCCCTATGACGAACATTTCGAGCTGGGATCGACTCTGGGCGAGGCCGCGCGTGCCGTCAGTCTCAACCATCGACATTGCGCCAAGTTTTGTGTGCTCGGTGGCGCCTCGTGCAGCGGTGTTGCGGCCAAGGCTTCGGCGTGAGCAGAGCCGCAGCCTCCCTGATGAGCCTGATATTCCTGACCGCAGCACCGGCGGGTGCACTCGAATGGACGCCTTCCGAAATGCTTGGCTGGGAAACTCGGCAATTCCAGGGCCAGACCACGTACGGCTTGACGCACGCGGAAAGCGGTTCCGTGCTGCACGCGCAATGCGGCCAAAGCGCGTCGGGACTCTATCGCCGACAGAAGATCGACCTTACCCGGACGCCGGTGATCGAGTGGTCATGGCGCGTCGACAAGGTCTTTGATCCGCCCCGCGACGAGCGCCTCAAGTCAAATGACGACTATGCGGCGCGGATCTACCTCGTGGTGGACGGCGGCATGCTGGCCTGGCGCACTCGGGTGATAAACTACGTCTGGGCCAGCGGGATGCCTAGCGGTGCGGACTGGCCGAATGCTTATGCGGCACAGGCGCGCATGATCGCCGTGCGTTCTGGCCCGCCGGCAGACCCTGGCGAATGGCAGCACGAGCGGCGCGACGTGCGTGCAGATTTCAAGCGCTTTCACGGCATTGACGCCCTGGCGATCGACGCAATCGCCATCATGACCGATTGCGACGATCGGGCTACGACGGCCGAAGCCTGGTACGGTACCATTCGCTTCGTCGCGGATTAGGGCAGGATAATGAACGGCCGGGACGAACAGATAGGCGCGGACATCTGCATCATCGGTGCCGGATCGGCGGGTTTGTCGATTGCGGCGGGCGCCGCTCAGATGGGCGCGCGCACGGTCCTGATCGAGGATGCCCGCATGGGCGGCGACTGCCTGAATACCGGCTGCGTGCCGTCCAAATCCCTCCTTGCCGCCGCGCACGCGGCAGCAGCGGTGCGGCGTGGCAGCCAGTTTGGCGTCGACACGAACCCACCGCACGTGGATTTCCGCCGGGTGCACGACCGCCATTGAGCAGATGCTGGCTGACTATAA
>VGYC01000399.1 GCA_016873095.1 Planctomycetota bacterium
GCCGCCCTTGCCGTGGGAAACCTGCCGAACGCCACATAACGTCGAAGACCACATAATACTTTTTATGTGGCTAGCCACATAAGAAGAAGAACTTGAGCGGACACGTCATGTAAGTGGTGATCGCGCTGAAGCTCAAATAATCCCGTGCCGGCGCACGCCCTTGCGTGACAGGCAACGACAATTGCGTCGGCATGGATCAACCGCCTTTCGCTTGCGAAGCCTTGAGTTCGTCGATGAGCTGGCTGGCTTCCTGGATGGTGAGTTCCTCGATCTTTTGCACGCCGAAGTGCGCCTGGGCCACGGGAAGCGGATAGAGCTTCTGGCTCTTGCAGATGGCCTGGATGGCTTTGAGCTGCGATTGTGTGGCCAGGCGTTGGCCGGCTTGGCGAGGCGCGCGCGATGCGCCATTGGCGTTAGCGGTCTGCCCATTGGTGGAACTGGCCGGAGCCGACGACGCAGCCTGCTGGCCATTGCCGTTCAGCTCCTCGGCCAGTGAAGACCGCACCAGGTTGAACGCCTGCGCGATCTTTTCGCGCAGCTTGACCGGTTCGTTCACGAGAGCGGATTCAAGCTCCAGCTCCAGGTTGACGCTGGCACCACGGCTGCCGTAATTCGCCTCGCCGAGCTTCTTGGAGAGGCCGATGTTCAATTTCAAAGGCATGGGTTCCCCTTGTTGATTGATGAAAGAAGCCCCGCCCGAATGATCGGGCGGGAGAATGTCAGGCGCCGACCTGCTGGAGCTGCCGCAGTTGCAGAAGGGTGGATTGCACGACCTGAGCCTGCTTGCGCTGGCGCTTGATGGCGACGCCGATCTGGTTCGCGCGGCCATAGCATTCACGAAGCTGAGCCTTCAGGGTTTCCACCTCGGTAATCAGGGCGTTGATGCCCGAGCCGTTGGTTTTGCTGTCGGATTCGTGGACGCCGTTTGCTTGGGCGTGATCGTTAGCCATGGGAGATCGTTTCCTTTCACGTTTGGGTTCGGTGACACGCGGATTGGTCTCATCGGACAGTATGCGCAGGGCATTCGGGGATTCGCGGACGGCGCCTTCCGTGGGCAAGCCCTGCCAGACGTAATTGCGGTTTTCCGAATCACACAGCACAGGCATCGCTGGATCGCCGATGCGAATCTCGCTGAAGCCGAGATGCAGGGCACGGGCCAGATACCTGCGATTCATCGTCAGGCGAACCGCACGGCCTGAAGCGGTGCTGTGGCACAAGACGACCTCAGTTGGTTGCTGTTGTTCTTCGCCGCGGGCGCGAACGACGACCTGGCCGTTGACGTCAAGCGTGATCGGGGCATACTCTTCGTCGTTGCCCGGGAGACTGGACAGCGTCTTGCCAAGAAACTCGGCATCCTGCTGAGCCAGATGTATGGTGGTGGAACTCGCCTTGGGGATGATCGACTCGACGTTTGGGTATCGGCTGTCCTTGTCGATCGCAAGATGCAGCGTCCACGGCTCCATCCGCATGGTCAGAAAGTTGTCGGACTTGCCAACCTGGACCGGCTGATCCAGCGGCAAATCGCGGCAGCCGAACACGGGCAGTGCCGGCACAAGCAGGTCCGGCCACGGTAGCGGGAAGCCAGACTGAACGAGCAGGTGCCGGCCGTCCGTGGCGATGATCTTGCCGTCATGGCCGCGAAGCTGGATGCAATCGACGGCATAGCGCACGCGGCTCGTCGATGCAGTCGCCGCCGCCTCGCGCATGGCCTCGATGAATGACGGCGGCAGCTCAGTCATGGTCTCGGGAACAGTGGGCATCCTGGGCAAGTCGTTCAAAGCGACGTTCTCGTAGCGACGTGTCCGGGGTACGACACCATCCTTCCACGAGGCGAGCGAACCATTTGCGTCACTGGACAGTTCGACCAGTCCCTCGCCTTTGCCCTCAAAGTCGGCCAAGGCGTGAACGGGTATCGCCACAACCTCCGAGTCGTGGGCGCCGGGATCGTGATACTCCAGGCCCGCCGTTGGGCCCTGAGCCTGGATGCGCAGGCCGTCTGTCCCGGCGCGGAACACGACATGGCACGGCGAACTTCGCGCCGAGCCGGCCAGCACGGACTTGCGAAGAACGGCTCTGAATTGTCGAGCCAGTGAGCGTTGAACGTGGATCAAGTTTCTCTCCTCTCGAAAGTACGAGGCGGCGCTGAAGAATCACTTCGTCGCGTCCGAAGGAAGCTCAGGCTTTCGCCAACACACGGGAGTTGCGCTGCCGCCATCGCTCGGAACGCCGGCGACGGCAGCCGGAATAGGCGTTTTGCGGTGGAAGCTGAGGCATCGGCACAATGCTGAAGCCGAGCCTCCGGATGGTTTCCACGGTTTCGCCGGTCGCACGGGCGACGGCGCGGTCGATGTCCGCCTGGCGCATGAGAGCACGCCTTTCGTTGGTGGTTTGGGAATGAGTGATGACGCAGGGCGAGGAATGAACTGGGCGATGAGAAGCAGAAGGGTGAAGCCAATCAGTCGTGCCGGTCCTTGTCAGCCCGCAGCCGGGCCAGGCGTTCGAGCCCCTTGGCTTCAAGGTGCTCGAAGTTTTGGAAACCAGCGATGGCAGATTCGCCGGCCATGCCGAGGGACCTGGCGGCGTCGTTGAGCTGGCCGGCCATGGCAGCGATGAACTCGTTCCACTCGCCCACCGTCTCGGCTAATCTCTTCAGATCGCGATGCTCCCAGTAGCCGCCCTCGTCGCTGACCTCTACCTCCATGAGACCGGTCTTCGTGGCGAAATCGAGCAGCTTCACCACGCACAGGTGACAGCGCAGAAAGTTCTCGACGCCGCCGCACTGGGGATCGGAAGCATATTGCGTCTTGCAAAAAGACCGCCAACGCCAGCCGGCAAGGTGAGTTGCCAGGCGACGGTTGCCGACCTTGATGGACGCGGGATAGCGGCAGAATCCGAAATTGGCCGGCTCGCAGCCATCCCCCGGCCATGTGGAGAATGCCACGATGTGCTGAGGCTTGACCGTGTAGGACGTGCCGCTGCTTC
>VGYC01000400.1 GCA_016873095.1 Planctomycetota bacterium
GATTTTGTTGATAAGATTTTTGAGGGCAGCAAGCTCCGGAGAGGTGGCTGAGTGGCCGAAAGCGCCGGTTTGCTAAACCGGTAAGGGGGGTAAACCTCCTTCAGGGGTTCGAATCCCCTCCTCTCCGTTTCACGCTGTTTCTCAGCCCATCGCCCCTGCGACACGGCCACTTCTCACAGCCCGCTACTGCTAAACGATATCGTTTTCTCGGTTTCAACAAAGGCAAACTCAGCCTAAATGGTCGTTTCGTAGGTCCCTGAGCAGCAGTCAGTCGTGGCAGGGCGAGGCCATGACCGCATCTGGTTCTTGTCACTCCGCGGCTCGGTGCCTCGCCCCGCCAAAAGTCGACTCATCGCATCAAGTCGTAGTCGGCAAGCCGAGTGCACAGGTAGCGGCTTGCAACTTGTCAAAGTCGATAGGCTCAGCAATATCTCTCTCGCGCGCATTACAGATTCCCTCCTTTCACGGATGTCCGTTTCATTCGCCGAGGTTGTTTTCGCATCTCGCCTACCTTTCCTGTCTTGTCTGCGATTGTCTCGTGGGGCGAATCAACGTATATGTCAGTGCCGATTACTTCAATCAGAGGCAAACATGTCGCAAGTCCGCGTTCCCTCCTGGCCGAGCGTCAGGATCGTCCTTATCGCGCTGGCCCTGGTAACGGCTGGCAGCCTGGTCCATTTCATGTTTCTCGACAAGCCGGGCGACTTGCCGGTCTACCAGCTGGCGGCGGAGCGGATGGAACGCGGCGAGGTGAACTATCGACCGGGGAACGGACCCGGCTGGGCCTATCCACCGTTTCAGGCGCTGTTGTTCATTCCGCTCAATCACCTGGGACCAGGAGCTGACCGCCTGGTGTGGTACGCATCGCAGCTGGCGATCATCGCGCTCATCGTCTGGCGTTTGCAAACGCTGCTGGCACGCCTGGGAATGGACCTCAGCGTCGAGTTTCGCCAGGGCAGCCTCGGCAAGCGCGTGTTGATCGGCATCGTCGTCGCCGGGGCTTGCTATTACCTGTCCTGGCCTTACATCGCGCTGACCAACGATCTGTTCATCTTGCTGTTTCTGGTGCTGGGACTGGAAGCATTCTGTCTGGGGCGCGATCTGCAGGCGGGTTTCTGGTTTGGCATCGGCGTGGCCTGCAAGCTGACGCCGCTGCTGTTCTTGCCGCTGCTCGTCTGGCAACGGCGCTGGCGGGCATCGGCAGTGATGGCGGCCACGATTGCCATCGCTACCTTGCTGCCCGACGCACTCTATCCACAAGAGACCGGCGAGTTGTGGTGCGTCACCTGGTACAAGACGTTTGGCGCAAAAGTATCCCTGGGTCAGCCGGCGGCGGCAGGCGGCGCCTGGTATGCGATCGATTATCACAATCAGAGCCTGGCCGGAACGATATTCCGAGTGTGTGCTCCAGAATCGCTGTGGCCGGCGATGCAGAACGAAGTCGGCGGTACCAGCCTGTGGCCTTTGACTCCTGAATCGATTCGCCTGATCACGCTGTCCGCCTTCGTGCTGACCGTGGCCCTGCTCTCCTTCATCTGCTGGCGGCGGACGCAGCCGGGCGATCTGTCCGTGGATGCCGTGTGCCGGCGCCTGGTGCAAGGCAGCACCGTGATATGCGCGATGCTGCTCCTTTCACCACAGACCCACAAATCGCACTACGGGCAGCTGGTGGCGCCGCTGGCGACGTTGCTCTTCATCCAGCTCGCTCGTCGGCCTAGCCCCGTCGTGACGAGCGTGCTGGCCTTCGCCTGTCTCTGCACCAGCCTGCTGCACCGTACCTTCATCGGCGCGGACCTGGGCGTGCTGCTGCAAGGCTACGGCACGTTCACCTGGTGTGCCATCGCCTGCCTTGCCGGTCTGGCATACGCGACCCTGCGCGGTCCGGCGCCGCTAGTCCCCTTCAGTGCTGGCCTGCCACTACGACGCGCCGCCTGAAGGGCTGCTGCGGCACGCCCTCAGGCGGGTCGATCCTCACGGCAACACCCCATTTTTCGCAATTTCCCCAAGTTGCGATGCCATGTCCCGCCGGTTGGGTTTGACGGATTCGCGGCAAGCGCTAGAATTGCGATAGGCTCGTCATGGAGGATGGGTCACGACCGTTCGAGGTCCGTAGCCATGTGGTACTACAATCCCGAGCATCCATTGCGGCGTCTATTTGCAGGCCTGACGGAGCAGGCCTTCATTGAGTCCCTGGGCATGGGCGACCCGCCACTGGTCGACTACCTTTCGGAATTGCTGTCGCGCTTCACCCATCTGGATTCGGTGTTTCGCCTGCGCGACACCAAGGGCAAGCGACTGGAAGAGGTAGCGGACATGTTGCTCGAGGCGCAGGCCCTGCCCGCCGAGGGCCGCACTTGCCGTGAAGTTCATCGTCATATCGGCGACTTCACGCTGTTCTGGACGGGCGTCTATCCAGAGGCCCTGAAGCGAATCCAGTCAACGCTGCGCAAGGACCACTTCATCGATTACTGCGAGCAGGGCAAGCGCTCCTATTACATCGCCAGCACTTACGAGGACGACCCGTATCGCGAGGAAGCCCCGGTGCTGCGCCGGCTCAGCGATCATTTCGAGATTTGCGCCTTTGGCCTTGGCCAGGTGCGCCGTGAATGGGAGAAGATCACGCCGACGCCTGGGACGAAGCCGCTCGCGTGATTTGCTTTGCGCAAGGATTCGCTGATGGCGCGTCTTTAATGCTAGAAATCCGAAAGCGAAACTCTGCCTCCGACCGGAATAGATAGTCGGCTCGGCAGGCGCCTCGCCCTCCCGAAACGGTAACATTTAACTAAGGTTTTGCAAAGCTGCAGCTGGCCTTGTCAAAATGGGCAATTTCGTTCAAATTCCTGGTAATTTCACATGGCGCACGACGACCACGGAGGGTCCGGTCATGCCAGGGATTGTCGAGTTC
>VGYC01000401.1 GCA_016873095.1 Planctomycetota bacterium
GGCGCGTCGACTACAAGCGCGCATCGCAACACCCATCTGTCTATGTCATTGAAAAGAACAGGCTTTGCTGATCGGGATGTGATCCCGTGGGGTGCCTTGGGTTCTTTCGTGCGCGCTCGGTGATGGCACGTGCTGGCGACGTGGAGAGAACGGCACGACTGAAGAGCCAAGGGCCGTCAGGCAAAGGGTGAAGCGCTTCGATCTCGCCGGATTCCGCGGCCAGCCTGAGCGTCTTGGGCGCCACCTGGAGGAGCCGCGCGGCCTTGCCGAGGTTCAGCCACGGCTCGATGCCGTCACTGGCTGGCTTGTAGACGGCGATGCGATGATCCGAGCGCAGCGAGGTGACGCGCTCGCGTGTCCAGCGATTGCCATAGCCGGTGACCAACCCGTTCCTGTTCAGGATGCCGGCGATGAGGTCGTCATTGGCGATCAGCGCCAGTTGGCGCACCGCGGCAATGACGTCGGCCGAGGTGCTGGTGCGTTGGCCGCGCCGCCGCCTGGGCAAGCGCATCTCGGTGTGAACGCCGCCAACCCAATGGATGAGCAGAACGATCTCGGCTGCATTGGCGTCGATGTCGGCAATCACCTCGTGAATGACGGTGCGGACGATGCGCTTCTTCAGCCGGGCATCGGTTGTTGGGGCGCCCCAGATGCTCTTGAGATCGGCGGCCAGCGTGGCGAGCGATACCGGATCAACGCTAGGCGCGACCGCGGCGTCATGGGCGGCGATCTTGCCTTCGACGTCGGCCGCGCGGGCAAGCGCCTTGTTCCATCGCGTCTCCAGCTCGCCGGTCACCAAGCGATTGGCAGGGTCGGCGGCATCGTATTGCCGGAAGGCACGATCGGCTGCGAAGCGGGTTGCTTCAAGATCACGCTGGAGCGCGTCTCGTACCTGGTCCCGCCGCTGGCTGGCCGCCTTCTCGGCGGCAATGGCCGCCGCGATGGCGCCAGGGCCCACGACCGTAAGAAGGGCATTCTCGATCGCATCATCGACCCGCAGGCCGCCAAACGCGATGCATCGCGGCTCGCCGTTGTCCATCCAGCCGCGGCAGCAGCTGTAGCGCGGGATGTGATGCTTCGCGCCCGAGTAGCGGAGGGTCAGCTTGCGTCCGCATCGGCGGCAGCGGAGCAGGCCCGCCAACAAGGCGTCGCCATGCTTGGGCGCGCCGTGGTGCCGGCTGGTGGGTACGTTGCTGCTGACAATGTTCCGGATCGCTTCGGCCTTCTCCCAGCTGACATAGCCCTCATGGGCTTTCGGCATCAGCGCCAGCCAGTCGCTGCGTGCCTTGCGGCGGATCTTCACCTTGACGCCCGCGCCATCATAACTCGCCGCGACAGCCGTCTTACCATAGGCATAGGTGCCCCCGTAGATGGGGTTCGCGATCATCCGGTGGATGGTGGCATAGCTTGGACGCCGCCAGGCCGTCTCGCCGTGCTTGCCCCGCACCGGCAGATCGAGGTCGTGTTCGAGGAACCACAGCAGGGCCTGCCGCGCGCTGCCGAGTTCCAGGACTTTGTCGAAGACCAGGCCGATGGCCTCCTGGACGCGGCGATCGGGGTCCTTCTCATAGCGGTCGCCCGCCTTGATAAAGCCCACCGGTGCGCTGACGACGAGTTCGCCGCGGCGGGCCTTTTCGTACCGGGCCGAAAGGGAACGTTGGCGCAGAAGATCGAGCTCGTACTCGTTGAGGCTTCCCTTGAGACCGAGCAGAAGCCGGTCGTTGCCGTGGCGGGGCGCATAGACGGTCTCCTGATCGACCAGCACGGTGTCGACCACGCGGCACATCTCGATCAGTTGCTGCCAGTCCCGGCTATTGCGGGCAAACCGCGAGACCTCGCGCGCCACGACCGCGCCAACCTTGCCGAGGCAGACTTGCGCCACCATCCGCTCAAAACCGGCGCGCTGAACGCCACCCGCGGCCGAACGGCCAAGATCGTCGTCGATCACCTCGATCTCGGACCAGCCCAGCGCCGTCAGACGATCGCGCATGGCGTATTGCAGCGCGCTGCTCTCCCGGTTGTGCAGAACCTGATGAGCCGACGACTGGCGAACGTAGAGGATCGCCTTGCGCTCCAAATGATGGGGGCGGATCTTGTCAGAGGTCATGTCCGCCCTCCGTCGAGCCGAGCCGGCGCTTGTCGGCATGATCCAGGATCAGCCGCGTCATCAGGGCGGTCAGCGCGCCTTGTACCTCCTTCGGCAGTCCGGACCACGCCGGCATGCCGCCGATCGTCGGCGCGCTCTCCGCGAACAGGTCGATTTGCTGCGGCAGGCGGTGGCGCGCCGGCCTCCGTTTGCTCTGGCGTCGCATGGCGCTCTCCCCGATTCTGGTCGCCGGGAAGAGGTGATACGCCCGAATCAGTGACGGCCGATGCCGCCGGGTGGCTGTTCCCCGCATCCCGCAAAAGCGCCGCAAGCGCTATCAGCGCCGACAAGTCGGCGTGGGGCTCGCCCGCCAGCCGCACCTTGGCGCAAGCCGACCGATCAAACATCCACGCGGGAATCTCCAGCCGACGGTTCGCCCCGCAAGCCTTCAGATCACACCGGAAAACAACCCCACCCGGTCTTTCTACTGCTTCATGAATGCCGATCCGACGACCGGACCACGGATGCCAGAGGTACAGCAGCTCCCGAAACTCGGTACCGTGGGCGTTCCCAAACCTTGTTGTACAACACCGAGCGCCCGCACTCGGCGCTTGACGGCCAGACGCCGGCGGAAGCCTACTCGGCCGGGCGGGCTGTGGATATGATGGACAACGCAAGCGCGTTGCCCACATCTCCACAGGCCCAACAGCAACAACAAGCATTCAACATGAAGCGGATATTGGCAGCGTGATCAGCAACCGGAATACACCTTAACTCCGCTGCCAACCTGTCCAACCAACCGGGACCAGCTCAGGAG
>VGYC01000402.1 GCA_016873095.1 Planctomycetota bacterium
CAAGTGCCGAATCAGCGCCAGCACCGCTGCGGGTGTCGCGGCGAGATCAGCTTCAGAAACAACCGGAGAAGCATCCATGCCAGCTGCAAGGATACCCCATTCCGAGTAGAAAACGCTAGACTGACCTGTGAACGGTTACAGCCTGGAGCTATGGCAACGTTGCCTCGGACCTGTGGGCTCAGGGCCGTGTCCGGGAAGCGGAAAAGCTGCATCGCAAGTCTCTCGAAATCCGGCTGAAGGTCCGCGGCCGCGAGCACCTCGAAACCGCGCTGGGCTACAGCAATCTGGCAACGGTGCTCAGTCAGCAAGGACTCTATGAGGAAGCGGAAAGAATGCAACGGCTCGCCCTGGTCATTCGCCGCCGGCAGCTCGGCGACTTGGATGGAGAACTGGCCACAAGCTACGGCAACCTGGCTTTCTACCTCAGAAAGCTGGGCCGGGCGCAGGAAGCGGAGCACTTGCAGCGCAAGGCCCTGGAGATTCGCATCAAGCACTATGGACCGGATCACCCTGACGCGGCGCTTGGTTATGAGCATCTTGCGGCAACCTTGCAAGCCCTGGATCAGGGCGAGGAAGCAGCGCGGCTGTTCGAGAAGTCTCTGGACATTCGTCGCAAGGTGCTCGGCGAGGTTCACCCTCGAACCGCCGATAGCTACACGAACCTGTCTCACGTCTTGCAGCTGCGTGGCCGTCTCGCGGATGCCGAGCAAATGAATCGCCAGGCACTGGACATTCGACGCCAGCTATTTGGCGAGGAGCATGCCGACACCGCCATCGCCTACAACAATCTCGCGGTGAGTCTTCTGGATCAGGGCAAACACCAGGAAGCAATTGAGCTGTACGAAAAGGCCCAGACCATTCTGCTCAAGTTGCAGGGCGAGAAGCACCCAAACACTGCCATGGTGCGCTACGGCCTGGCATATTGCCAATTGCTCACAGGCGACTACGCACGGGCCGAGGCGCAATATCTGGCTGCCGCCAGGAGCTATCAGGCTGCGCGGTTGACGATGAGCGCGAGCGGTCTGGTCCGCAGCGGGCTTGCGGAGAAATCGCCGTTGCCTCGCCTGGCGGCCGTGCTGGCTCGCAATGGCAAGCCGGCGCTGGCATGGAAGTATCTCGAAGAGAACATGGGCCGCGGCCTGCTCGACGACCTGGCCGCCCGCAGCAATCGTCCCTTGACTGCGGAGGAGCAGGACCGCGAAGAATCGTTACAGGGCGAGCTGTCCGCGAACAAGAAAGCAGATCAAGCCAAAGCTGAAAAGCTGAGCCGCCAGCGCGACCAGCTCCTGGCCGATCTGTTGCGGTTTCAGAGCGATATGGAAAAAAAACACGGTGTGGCGGCTGGACAGGTCTTTGACCTGGAAAAGATCCAGGCGCGCTTGCCCGAGAATGCCGCGCTCATTCGCTGGGTCGATTTCGCAGGCGTGGCAACGGCCAAGGATTTCAGCGGCGAACACTGGGGCGTGGTGGTCCGGCAGCGCGGCACCCCCATCTGGGTCAAGCTCAAGGGTTCTGGACCGGAAGGCAGCTGGACCGCCAAGGACGACAAGCTCCTGGCTGATGCTCGCCGACAGCTCATCCGTCCGGATCCATCGCTTGACTGGGACGCTCTGGCCAGCGACCTCGCCAAGCAGCGGCTGGCGCCGTTGCGTGAGCACCTCGCGGGCATCAAGCATCTCATCGTCTTGCCGTCGCTGGCGTCGCAAGGCATTCCCGTCGAGACTTTCACGAGCCAGTATCTCGTCAGCTATGCGCCCTCTGGGACCATCTATGCATGGCTGAAAGAGAATCGCAGTGACTCGCTTCCCGGCAGTCATCAACTCCTGGCTCTCGCCGACCCGGTGTTTTCGGCAGAGGACGTCAAGTCGCCGAAGGAGCTGGCACTACTGCGAGGCAAGACGCTGCAAGCGCTCCCCGGCACGCGCGGCGAAGTAGAGGCAATCAGCGCTCTCTTCCTGGCAAAAAAAGATGAGGTCAAGACATTCTTCGGCGCGGACGCCACCGGCAAGAACCTTGACCGGCTCGGAGAGAAGAAACAACTGGCCAGCTTTCGCTACGTTCACCTGGCCACGCACGGCTTCGCCGACGCGCATGGCGGCATGAACTCGTACCTGGCGCTCACACCGGAAGACTTCGCGACAACCTCGCACGACAAGCTGACCGCCGCCCACATACTGCGCACCTGGAAGCTGAACGCCGACCTGGTCACGCTGAGCGCTTGCCAGACTGCGCTGGGCGAACTTCGCGGCGGCGACGGCTACCTCGGTTTTGCCCAGGCGCTGTTCCTTGCCGGTGCCCGTACTCTGGTACTCAGCCAGTGGCCGGTGAGCGACCTGTCGACGACGCTCTTCATGGAGCGTTTCTATCAGAATCTGCTCGGGGCCCGTTCGGATTTGAAACAGCCCATGCCGAAAGCCGAGGCGCTGGCTGAGGCCAAGCGCTGGCTGCGCGGCTTGTCGCACGACGAAGCGCAGCGGCGGCTGAAAGCGTTGCGTGTCCCCGTCAACGCCGATCAACTGTCCGGCGAGCGGCCGTTCGAACATCCGCACTTCTGGGCCGCCTTCGTGCTGATTGGCGATCCGGGACGGTAGCTCGAGGGCGGATTGTCGGCAAGCACGTGGAACAAGTTCACAAGAAGTCTGGGCTCTTCGCGATTTTCTTTCCCGCAGCGCACCGTTGTGATCGCTGGCGAAAGGACTCGCAATCCGGCAACCTTGTTGATGTTCGGCGTCCTGGGGATTGCAGCAACGGCAACACCGCACCGCCCACCAAAGCGCTGCGTTTCGTCACGCAGCTGTTTGCGTCCTTGTTTTTCTCCGGCATAATTCCCTGTCGTTCCATTGCGCGCTCAATGATTGCACGCCAAACGTCAGGAGGATGTTGCCGTGAATGCTTCC
>VGYC01000403.1 GCA_016873095.1 Planctomycetota bacterium
TTCCACGCCCTTCATCCCTCCGCCCTCTGCCAAAACCGCAAAGAGCTATCTGCTGCCGGATTTTTACTCCGGCGCAACCGGACAATCCGGCCGCTTCAGTGAGGGATTTTTGCTCCGGCGCTTACACAGATGAGGTCATTCGACCGCACGAGCTGAAAGGCGCCGGTCATCTGTCGGGTGTCCAGGTACCCTTGATCCCACATCATGTCCTCCAGCCAAGCGACCTGGCTCTCGTTGATGAAGAGCATCAGCTCGCCGGCCTCGGTGAAATCGGTCTGGGCGGCAAACAGCGTCAATGATTTCAGACGGTCATCGCCGGATGCAGCAAGTTGGGCTGCGGCCATGGACAGAAGCGTTCCACCCAGGCAGTAGCCGACCGCGTGGATTTGCGCGCCGGGCGCAATGGCGCTGACCGCATCCAAAGTCCGCATCACGCCGCTTTCGACGTAGGCCGCCAGCCCCGTGTCGCGGTCCGCTTCCGTTGGATTCCTCCAGGAGACCATGAATACCGTATGGCCCCCATCGACCAGATATTTGACCAGGCTGTTGCCAGGCGAAAGGTCGAGAATGTAGTACTTCATGATCCATGCCGGAATAATGACTATTGGCTCCGCCCGGACACTTGAGGTCGCCGGGCTGTATTGAATCAGTTCGATCAGCCTGTTGCGGTAGACGACCTTGCCCGGCGTCGCCGCGACGTCGCGTCCGACCTGGAAGTCTTCGGCGCCGACCGGCGGCTGCCCGAGAACTGCCCGCTCGGCGTCCTCGAGCCAGCTCTGCCAGCCCCGGACCAGATTCTGCCCCTGCATCTGAAGGGTGACCCGCAGCGCCTCGGGATTCGTGTGAAGGAAGTTCGACGGTGACAGCGCGTCGAGTATCTGGCGCACGGCAAAATGCACGATCGCGGCGTGCCTCGGGTCGACGCCGCGCAGCCCGCTCGTCGCGTTGTGCCACCACTGCTGCGTGAACAGAAAGCCCTGCCATATGGCCGAATACGGGAGCGTTTGCCAATCGGGGCCGGTGAACCGGCGGTCGTCCGGCAGTGGCTCGATCGCCGGCGGCGCGTGCCCGTACGCGGTCGCGCGGGCAAGATAGTCGAGGAACCGCAGCCACTTGCGCGCTGCCTTGCGAGCAAGGTGCGCATGCTTGCCCGGCTCGTTGAACATGTGGATCGCCCAATCCGAAAAGGCCTGAAGAATGGCCGCCGGCGAGATGCCGCCGGTAAACTGCGCCTGCCAGGCATGCACGAGCCGATCAACCGGCAGGCCGCGCCAATCCAGGGCATCGTCCGGGTCGAACGCCGGCGCGCCGACCCCGCCGCCGACGGGCACGGCCTCCTCAGCCGCCGTTTTGTCCTCGGCTGGCGTCCCTGTTATGCGCGATCGGCTCATGGCGCTCCTTTCCCGCGAAAACACTGGAACTATGAGGCCGTTCAACCGCCATCCGGTTGACGCAGGTCAAGGCAGGCTCGGCGCATCCGGCCTAACAAATAAACGAGGAGCCAGTCTCACATCCAGTAGGAGTGCAAGATGCGCGTGCGCGAGATCATGACCAAACGGGTTCACACGGTGGCGGGCCACACACCCATCACCGCGGTCGCCAAGCTTCTTGCCAAGCGGCACATCAGCGCGGTTCCCGTGGTGGACAAGCGTCGCCGCGTCATCGGCGTCGTGAGCGAGAGCGATCTGCTGCATCGCGCCGAAACCGGCACGTTGAGCCGCCGCGCCTGGTGGCTCGAACTGTTCACCGAACCGGCGAGCCTCGCCCGCGAATTTGCCCGGACTCACGCGGTACATGCGCGAGACGTGATGTCGACGCCGGTCGTCTCCGTCGCTCCGGGGACCGATGTGGCCGAAGTGGCCGATCTCTTTGACAAGCACGGCATCAATCGCGTTCCCGTCGTCGCCGACGGCCGACTCGTTGGCATCGTCAGCCGCGCCGACATCGTGCAGGAATTCGCCAAACGCGCCGCTCAGCCGGCGCGACGAAAGAAGACGAGCGATGCGTCCATTCGTGTCGCGCTGAGCAGGGCGCTGAAGGCCAAAGGCTGGGCACGCGACGCGTACGTGAACGTCGTGGTCGACAAGGGCGTCGTGGAGTTGTCCGGTGCCGTGGCCAATGCCGAGCAGCGTCGAGCCCTGCGGATTCTCGCCGAGGCTGTGCCCGGCGTGCGCTCGGTCAAGGACCGCACGTCGGTCATTCCCATGGCCAGCTACGTCTAAAACGCGTTCGATCGGGAGGGAGCGCGTTCGCCTCCCTGAATGGAGCAAACCATGCCACTGCGCCACATGTCGGATCTCATCCGCGATCAGAAGCCCGTGACGCTCCCACCCAATGCGACGGTACAGGACGCCTGCCAATGCATGCGCAAGCGCCGCGTCGGCGCCGTCCTCGTGACCAAGGAACCTGCCGGGCGGCTGGTCGGCATCTTCACGGGACGCGATGCCGTCGGCCGGGTGCTGGCACAGGGACGAGACCCCACCACGACCAAGCTTTCCCAGGTCATGACCAAGAACCCAGACACCATGCCGCCGGGGAAAAATGCCCTTGAGGCGCTTCGACAGATGCAGGATGGGGGCTATCGCCACATTCCGATCGTCGAGGGCAACCAATCGCTAGGCGTCGTGTCGCGCGGCGACTTTCGTGCCATGGAAAAGGCCCGGCTCGACGAAGAAACCGGCCTGTGGGAGAGGATCTGGTGACCGGCAAGCAGGAAAACCCGCAACCTTCCCGTGCGGGGCCTGGCGAGCACCATTGACCTGTATCAACCCGCATTTCCCAGATGGCCGCACCAATTCGTGACGAAAGCGGCCAATTATGATATAAGATTCAATACGTTGCAGGTGATCGGAGTGACCGGGCATGGAGCTGGTGACGGGTGAACTGGAAACGGGC
>VGYC01000404.1 GCA_016873095.1 Planctomycetota bacterium
CCGATCCTTCAGGATCACTACCGCCTTCGAGCGGTCAAACATTGAGGCTGCGCAAGCAGACCTTGCCGATCGACCGGAGCCTTTTGTATTGACCATGCCTCGTCGGTCTGAGGCGTAGCCTCGTTAGAAACTTGGCTGACGATCTCTTGCTGACTTCCAGAATGCGAACGGAACTGCTTCTGGCAATGACGGTCTTCGTCGGCGTTTCACCGCGCTGGACTTTGCCGAAATTGACGATCTGCGGTGAAATAAACAAACTCTTGTTTTTGGAAGCGGTCGCGTTCGATTTCCGCTGTTCCAGCCGCACCGTCGCGATCCGCTTGCCCTGTCTTCGCAAGACAATCGGCGTCTTGCCATCCAGTGTCACCGACAAACCGTCGGGATCTTCGGCGAGGCTCAGCGACAAATCCTGGCGGTCCAGCTGATAGGCCTTGCCGGTCTTCGGATCGACGATGCGGACGATGCGTTCGCCCTTGACGATGACCTCGATGGCCGGGTCGTCGGTCTCGATGACCAGTTCGCGGTCGCCGAGCGGGATGCGGACGACGCTGGCGGCGACCGCGGCGGCGGTCAGCACGGCGAGCAACGCCAGGCCGACGACGGCGCGCCGGACAAAACTGCTCCGCGCCGCGACGCAGAACGGCGAAAGCGCCTGGGCCACCGCGGCCGGCGTGGCGTAGCGGTCTTCTGGCCGTTTTGCCAGCATGCGTGCGACGACGGCGGCAACGCCTTCCGGCACGTCGGGCCGGGTCTTCGTCAGCCGGATCGGCTCGCGCTCGGCAAGGCGCGTCAGCTTGTCGGCCGCGTCGCCGCCGGGGAACGGCACCTGGCCCGCGATGAGCTGATAGAGCGTGCAGCCCAGGCTGTAGACATCGGCCCGGCCATCGGCGCGGCGCGGATCGCGCGCCTGCTCGGGGGCGACGTAGTCCACCGTGCCCATCACGGCGCCGGTGTGCGTCAGGCGATGATCCGGATGGGCAGGGCGAGCCTCATCGGGAGGGCGAGGCTCCTGCCGAGCCGTTTGGGCGTCACGATTACCGCGGGTGCGCGGCTCGGCGGGAGCCTCGCCCTCCCGTGTCTCACCTGCACGTTGCTTGTTCATGTCGATTCCTTCCTCCTTCAGGAGAGCCAGGCCGAAATCAAGGACCTTGACCTGGCCGTTAGCGGTGAGCATGAGGTTGTGCGGTTTGATGTCGCGGTGGATCATGCCGAGGCGATGGGCGTGCTCCAGCCCGAGGGCGGCCTGGCGGATGATGTCACACGCTTCGTGCACAGGCAGCGGGCCGTGCTTGGCAAGATGGTCCGCCAGGTTTCGGCCATCGACATGTTCCATGACCAGGAAGTGTAAGCCGCCGGCCTGGTCGGCATCGTGCGAGACGACGATGTTGGGATGATCGAGCCGGGCCGCCGCGCGAACCTCTTGCTGGAAGCGCGCCAGCGCCGCTGGATGCCGGAGCAGCTCCGGATGGATGATCTTGAGCGCGACCTGCCGGCCCATGCGCAGATGCTCGGCCAGGTAAACCGCCCCCATGCCGCCGCGTCCCAGCAGTCGCAGCACCCGATAGCGCGGATGGGCGGCCAGCTGGGCGGGAACCTCGTCGGCCAGCACGGTGTCCGTCATGCAGCGCAGACGGCCGATGAGGCTGTCGTCCGTCCGTTCCAGCACGTCGCAACCGGTGTCGCACGCGGACAGATGTTCCTCGATGGCCGCCGCCGCGCTCGCGTCGAGCTTGCCGTGGCGGTATGCGTGCAGGTCATCCGCGTCCGGATGCGTCGCCAGTTCCATGAGCATCGGGATCCCTCCATGAAAGGAAATGACACTGGCGGCCGCGACATTTCACCAGCAGGACTGGATTCTGCTGTTTTCTGTTTACGTTGCGCGCTCGCGCGTCGCCGCGCGAACGCGAAACGTAAACAAACCGCATCAAAGCATGTCCCCGGCCAGGAAACGCAACCGGGCCAACACGCGGCACTTGGCGATGATGACGGCGTTGGCCGTGATGCCCAGCTCGACGGCCACGGCGCGGGCTGTCGCCCCGTCCAGCGCCAGCCGGCGGAATGCCTGCCAGGTGCTGTCCGTGAACTCCGGGCGAACCTGCTCAAGCAGCGCGTGCAGGACGTGGCGCTCGTGCTGTTCGTCCCAGAGGCGGCTGAGCTGGCTATGTGGATCGACAAGTTGCTGCAGGATGGAGTCGGAGCCATCCATGGGCCGGCGTCGCCAGAACTCGCGCAAGAAGTTGAGCGTGATGCGCCGCAGCCAGGTGCGAAAGGAACCGGTCCGGCCGCCGTGCTCGAAATCGTCCAGCCGGCGAAACAGGACCTCCAGGACGCGCTGGGTGATGTCGTTGCGGTCGGCCTCCTGCAGCCGGGCCGAGCGCAGCCAGCCGTGCAACACGTCGGTGTAGATGTCGACGAGCCGCCGCCAGGCCAGCTCCGCGCCGGGCTCGCGCGCCGCCGCGAGCAGACTCAAAGATGTCTCAGGCGAAATGGCGGGCATCATGCCTCCGCACGGTAAGAGAGTCCTGCTCGGAAAGTCTAGTCGAGAGCGTTGCATCATCGCAAGAGCAATGGCGTCCCGGCGAGCCCGTTGCGATGTACGACGAGCCAGTCTTTTTTCGGTTCTCACCAAGGGGCAAAAATCTCTTCCCCCGCAGAACTCTCGACTTCGTAAGAATAAGCCCGCGGTTGCAGTTTTTTTCAGAATTTTTCGACCATCCTCCAAACCAAACGGGGATATATTGTGTTGTAATGGTGGCGCCCGCCACCTTCCCCGTTCGGCATTGGAGGCCGTCATGAAAATCGCGATCACCAAACCACTTTTCGCCTGGGACGCCCTGGAGGATTCGCCGTCGCTGCAATCGCTGCGTGTCCTTCTCGAGGC
>VGYC01000405.1 GCA_016873095.1 Planctomycetota bacterium
GGTGCCCCAGGCCGGCAGCGGCGCAGCGAGGAGCGTCTCGGTAATCCACGAGGCCGTGCCCAGCCAGGCGAAAACCGAGCCGAAGACGTTGGAGGCGACGGCCAGGAACAGAACCATGGCCGTGGTGGCCAGGGTATTGTTGCAGGCCTCGAACAGGCCACGCCAGGTGAACTTCCCGTAGGCGATGGCCAAGAGTATGGCGCCCAGCGCTCCCAAGGCGGCGGCTTCGGCGGCGGTGGTCAGCCCGGCCAGGATGGCTCCCAGGGTCACGATGGTGAGCACGGTCACCGGCACGAGGCCGACCAGGCATTCCCAGAGCACGAGGCGCCATGATTGCACGCGTTCGGCCAGGGGGACCGGCGGTCCCAGGGAAGGATTCAGATAGCTGCGGCCCAGCGTGTAGACGATGTACATGGCCGAGAGCAGGAAGCCCGGGCCGAAGGCGGAGGCGTAGAGATCGAGAATTGAGATGTCGAGCACGGGCGCCATCACCACCAGCATCACCGAAGGTGGTATGAGGATGCCCAACGTGCCGCCGGCCGTGATCGCCCCCGCCGACATGCGGGCGTCGTAGCCGGCGCGGATCATCAGCGGTCCGGCCATGATGCCGAGCAGCGTCACGGTGGCGCCGACCGTGCCCGCGGCGATGCCGAACAGCGTGGCGGTCAGGATGACGACGAGGTAGAGCGCGCCACGCACCGGGGCGAAGAGATCGCGGAACGCCTTGAATAATCGTTCCATCAGCCCGGCCTGGTCGCAGATGAATCCCATGAGAATGAACATGGGCACGGCGACAAACTGGTCCTCCTTCATCAGCCCCATGATCTGCAGGTAGGCGAGGGCGAAGACGCGCGGCCCCCCGAGGCTGAAATAGCCGAAGATCAGGGCGAGGAAGAGCAGGGTGAAGCTGATCGGCAGGCCGATGAAAATGGCGCCGAGCATCACCAGCATCATGACCATTCCGAGGAGTTCGAACTCGCTCATACTTCGAGCTTCTCCCGGTGCTGGAATTCGCGACCGTAGCGGATCTGGTACCAGCACTTGAGCGCCTCGGAAACGCCCTGGATCATGAAGAGCAGGGCCGCGATCGGCACCGCGGCCTTGAACGGCCACATGACCGCGCGCCAGGGGCTCTGCTGCGAGCGCTCGTCGAGCTCGAAGGCCATGATGGCGTCGTCAACGCTGATCAGCATCATCGTCATCATCGCCGGAAAGAAGAGCAGCAGGTAGGCGGTCAAGTCGATGATGCCCTTGCGGCGCTCGGAGTAGTTCTCCCAAAAGATGTCGGTGCGCACGTGGGCACCCTTGTAGAGCGCATAGGCGCAGCCGAGCATGAAGCAGGATCCGTTGACCATGTAGCTGGCCTCGAACACCCAGATGGTCGGCGCGCGAAAAACGTATCGCATCACCACCTCGTAGGTGATGGACACGACCAGGAAGATCATGGACAGCGCGATCAGACGGCCGATGATATCCGAGAACTGGTCGATCACCCGGATGACGGCATAGAAGATCGCCGGGAAGTCCTTTCCGTCCTGTGGAGTCGCGATGTCCGATGACATCAGCCGTTCCTGGAGATGTATGCTGGAAAGAACGGGTACGCTGGCAGGTGCTGCATCCGGCAGCGACGGCCAGCCGGGAGCCGGCTGGCCGTCGCGCCAGGCGTTGCGTGGCCCGTCAGGTCACTTCTTCAGATAAACCTTGTCTTTCCAGTAGTAGTTGCCCGCGAACTCGTAGGGCGGGAACCACGACAGTTTGAAGGGCACGATCTGCTCGGCGTACTTCTTCTGACTCTCGATCGCCTTCTTGTAGAACGGGTTCTTCTCCGCGTATTCGGCCGAGATCTTCTCCCACTCGTCGAGGAAGTTCTTGAGGATCTCGTCCGGGGTGCGGTGAATCTGCACGCCGACCTTGATCAGCTCCTGGCAGGCCACGGCCGTCTCGCGGTTGAAGGCGAAGTTGCGCTGCGTGGTGGCGTAGACACTCGCCACCTTGACCATCTCCTGCAGGTCAGGCGTGAGCCTGTTCCAGACGTCCCTGTTGAACATGAGCTGGCCACCAGTTACCGGCTCGTGCATGCCCGGCGTGTAGTAGTGCTTGGCCACGTTGTGCAGGCCGAGCTTCTGATCCTCGAGGCAGTTGATCCATTCGGCACCTTCGATCACGCCGCGCTCCATCGCCGGCACGATCTCGCCGCCGGGCAGCGTCACGATGGAGGCGCCGAGCCGGCTGTAGGTGTCGGCGCCGATACCGTAGATCCGGTACTTCATGCCCTTGAGGTCGGCGAGGCCCTTGATCTCCTTCTTGAACCAGCCGAGACCCTGCGGGTAGTCGGTGGGAATCGGGAAGCCGACGACGTTGAACTTGAGGACATCCTTGAAGAACTCGTCGAGCAGCGCCATGCCGCCGCCGTCGTAGTACCAGGCCCAGTAGTCCATCCCGTCCATGCCGAAGAGCGGCCCGTGCGACATCGGGATGGTCGCCGTGTTGCGGCCCTGGATGTAGCCGAAGGGCGACATGCCAACGTCGAGCACGCCCTTGGAGGTCGCATCGAAGACCTCGAAGGCGGGCACGATGGCGCCGGCCGGCAGCGTCTCGACCTTGAGACGGCCACCCGACATCTTCTCGACCGTCTCGGCCCAGAGCTTGAAGATGAGGTGGAAGTTGGCGGTGGCCGGATGCGAAGACTGCCCCTTAAGGACCAGCGGCCGTTGTTGTGCCTGGGTGCTGGTAGGTGAGACTAGTGCTAGTGCTGCCGCGAAGAGGGCGGCAACGAACGACAAGCGTGTACGCATGTTTCGTCTCCTTCCCGTTAAGCGCCTGTTTTGGTGGCGCGTCTTGAAACTTCCC
>VGYC01000406.1 GCA_016873095.1 Planctomycetota bacterium
GTCAACCAAACGGTATCTCAACATGCACCTGCTCAACCAGCGCAACGCGGTGATCGCTTAGCCAGAGCGCAGCCACCGACCAAAGTGCGAAAGATTCTGGACACTACCGTCGGCGATGTGAAGCGTCCGCACGTCCTGCCAGGCTGCAACGAGCAGCAACAGACCGAAAACGATCAAACAGCCGATTTGCAGGAAGCCGAGCAGCGACATCCGAACCCATCCGATACGTCGATCATCGGCGGCTGCTGCAACTGGCCATCAGTCCAGCTGCAACGCGTCCGCAGATGCCACTGCCCTTCGATTCGTCTGGATGGAGCCGCCCAAGCGGCCACGAAATGATCTGAAACGCTTAACTTCCAAACGAATGAACAAACCGACACGACGAAGAACAGCAGAAAAAATCGTTGTGAGGATATTTCCGGTAATATCTTAAGTCAAGGCTCTAATACATTCTATTTAAAAGGAAAATTGGTCAAGCACACCGCTAATAGCGGCCCCAACGAAAGAGCGGCCCATTTCTGGGCCGCTGACAGTTTTCCATCGACGATTGGTCAGAGGATCGAATTGCCCACATTACCGAAGACGTTGGAAATCTTGCTTCCAACCGAACGCATTGACGCTATGGCCGCCACGGCGATCAACGATGCGATAAGCGTGTACTCGACCGCGGTGGCGCCCTGAGTGTGCTTCATCAGACGCTTGAAGAGGGACAACATGGGGTCTCTGAACTCGCCAATAGAGGGGCCGGCCCTCTGTTGGAGCCGTTGATGGAAAAGTAACCAAGGCTGAATCTATCGTCAACCCAAACATAAAGATTATTCCCTAATTATTTGATTTATCGGAATCTATTCGGACTTTGTATGCATCGAAAAGCCGTGCGGCTGCGGTCCAAAAGCAGAGGCCAGAAAACGATGCCGCCAGCCATGGGAAAGCGCTTGGGAACGCGCAAAACAGAACGAAGGCGATAATGGTCTCGGTCCCTTCGATCAATCCGCCAGCATAGAAGAAGGACTTTCGCCCGCGCTGGCCATTGTCGGACTCGCCGCGCTGGCGAGCCATGGCAGCACGGCCGAGGAACGAAGTGGCAGTGCAGACGAACGACGCCAGCAGCAGCGCAGCCCAAAGAGCGTTGTCTCGGCTCGCCAGGGCAAAGCCCACGGGTACCGCGGCGTAGAACGCCATGTCGCAAAGGATGTCGAGATAGCCGCCAAAGGCGGTGACGCCGTGTCGGCGGGCGATCGCGCCATCGAGCCCGTCGAACGTTCGATTCAACAGGATGACCAGCAGCGCCGCATCGTAGAAGTGAAACGCCAGCAACGGCACGGCCAGCAGGCCGATTGTCAGGCCGGCAAGGCTTGTTGCATTCGCCGACAGGCCCTGCCGCGCCAACCAACCGCCGATGCCGTCGAGCGGCGGGTCGACCCAGCGGCGCAGGAGCGGATCGAGCACCGCCCGGCAATCAGTCGCGCGGTGGGCCGCCAGGCTCGACGGCGCGCAAGTTGACGACCTCCGCCGGCCGCGCCTCGGCCTGACTCTGCATCGCCTGACGGCGATAGGCGAGCCAGCTGTAGGGAATGAGCGACAGGTAGACCAAGCCGAGCAGCGACAGCCCGGTCCACGGCGAACTTGCCACCACCCCCATCACCAATGCCGTCCCGAGCAACGCCGGCAGGACGAGATGCCGCGGCACCCTGCCCTTCTTGAACGAGAAGGTCGGCAGGCGACTCACCATGAGGCCACCGACCAGCACCAACGTGGCGCCAACGACCAGACCATGGCGCGGCCAAGCCGCCTCGATCTCGAAGCTTACCATCAGGGGGATCAACGCCAGCAGCGCCCCGGCCGGCGCCGGCACGCCGGTGAAGTAGGATCCCGTCCAAGCCGGCGGCGGTTCATCCGACAGCAGCGCCGTGTTGAAGCGCGCCAGTCGGAGAGCGGAGCAAATGGGGAACATCAAAGTGACGATCCAGCCCAACGGGCCGGCATCCTTCAGCGACGACATGTAGAGCACCAGCGCCGGCGCGACACCGAAGCATAGGAAATCGGACAGCGAATCGAGCTCCGCCCCGAAGCGGCTGGTGACACCCAGCCGGCGGGCAACTCGGCCGTCGAGCGCATCGAGCACGGCAGCGACAATGACGGCAATGACGGCGAGCTTCATCTGGCCTTGCAGGCCGAAGCGGATCGCTGTCAATCCGGAGCACAGCGCGGCCAGGGTCAACACGTTCGGGATCAAACGGTTGATCGAAAAGCCGCGCAGCCCGCCGCGGCGTGGGTGAAGGTCGTTGTCCATCAAGGCGCTCCTTGCGCGTACCCGGCCGCCTGCCACGACCAGCGCACGACTAAAGCTCCATCGCCCGCCGCGGTTCCGTCGTCGCAGGATCGAGTTCCGCCATCACCGTCTCGCCGCCGATCATGCGCTGACCCGCCGCGACCAGCAATCGCGAGCCAGGCGGCAGGTACAGGTCGGTCCGGCTGCCAAAGCGGATATGGCCAAAGCGCTCACCGGCCACGACCGGCTGGCCGGGCTTGACGTAGCAGACGATACGCCGTGCCACCCAGCCCGCGATCTGGACCACGCCGATCGTGCGACCATCGGCTCGCCTCAGGGCAACCGCCATTCGCTCGTTTTCCTCACTCGCCTTGTCGGCGGCGGCATTGACGAACTTGCCCGGACGATAGGCCACGACATCGATCATGCCGGCGCACGGCACACGGTTGATGTGGACGTCGAACACACTGAGAAAGATCGAGACGCGCGTCAGCGGCTGATCACCCAGCCCGAGTTCGGCCGGCGGCACCGCCTCGGCCACCATCTGCACCAGCCCA
>VGYC01000407.1 GCA_016873095.1 Planctomycetota bacterium
TTTCCGGCCGCATCGCCGGCGTCAGCGGGATTGTCGGCGGCCTCCTGCCGCCTGTGCCGGCGCCCGACTGGGCCTGGCGCATTGCCTTTGCGGCCGGACTGCTGATCGGACCTTGGCTCGTCGCGCTGCTGACAGCAGAATTGCCGATCGGCAGGCCGACGGTGGGGTGGATGCCTCTGCTGGCCGCCGGCCTCTTGGTCGGAGTCGGCACGAGCCTTGGCAATGGCTGCACATCGGGGCATGGCGTCTGCGGACTGGCTCGTCTGTCCATGCGTTCGCTGGTCGCGGTCGCAATCTTCATGGCAACCGCGGCGGGCACGGTTTTCGTGCTCCGCCATGCGGTCTAGGCAGCCAGCCATGCGAAGCGTGATCGCGGCACTGGCGGCGGGAATTGTGTTTGGCGTCGGCCTGTCGATCAGCGGTATGACCGATCCGGCGATTGTGCTGGCTTTTCTCGACATCGCCGGCGAGTGGAATCCACGCCTGGCCTTCGTCATGGGGGCCGCCGTGCCGACCACCTTTCTCGGCTATCGATGGGCGTTTCGCCGGTCGGCCCCCATCCTCGGCGGGACATTTTCGCTGCCGCCGACCCATGGGCTCGATCGAGCGCTGATTGGCGGTGCGGCACTCTTCGGCATGGGATGGGGCCTGGCGGGCTACTGCCCTGGTCCGGCGATTGCCTCCCTTTCCGCCGGGCGCGCCGAAGTGATCGGCTTCGTCGCCGCCATGCTCGTGGGAATGACGGCGGTCCGGGTCTTGTTCCGGCTACGGCCGCAAGCGCGCTCTCGCACAGGACAGGCCTGATTCGAGGCCGGCCCTCGGGATAACCGCATTGTAACCGGGCATGGGCGACATCGTCCGGCCAGCCCGCCGCTAGCCGCAGTTCCCCGTCATGCACCCCCCTCAGGTCACCGAAGGCCTTCGGGCTGCAGGTGCTTGGCTAGCTCTTTGAGCGGCAGTTTTGTGAGGTCCTTGTCGATCTCGGCGGTCAGGCGCTTTTCCGCGTGCTTTCCAAGTGCAGCATGGAGATCGCCGAGCAGCTGCGGAGGCGCGACAAGGATGAGCTTGTCGTATTTGTTCTCCTCGGCCTGGCGCTCGATGTAATCGGCCAGCTGGCGGGCGAAAACCACTTTCGTCTGACGGTGCGGATCGACCCGAGGCTCCATGGCGTGACGCTGGCTCCCGGCGCTGTCGATACTGCGCGGCAGACGATCGCTGGTCAGGTTCCGGCTCGGCTCATGGACGGCGGGGTTGCTGAATCGAGCTCCTTCGACCGGCGTCAGGACGCCGCCGAGGAGCTTCTGGCTGTAGATGCAGGCGCTGCCGGCATCCGCCACCATGGTCCAGATACGTTGATTGTGAGGCATGGAATGGTCTCCTGTGATGCCAATCACGGACGACGACTACGCGGCGCGCTCGTCTGGGGGCGATGGCGTGGTCTGGCTCTCCCCTTCGATCACCCAGCCGGTCGTCGGATCGACCCAGATCAACTCGTCCTGCACCGCGGTCACGCCAGGCGTGTTTTCCGCCAGGACGCGGAGGGCCGCCCGCTGGCGATCGTCCATGACGACGCCGTGCAATCCAACCACGCCGTTGCGCACGATGACGTTGACCGACGCGGCGGGCGCCCATGACAGCTTTGCCATGTCGGCGAGGATGCTTTCGCGAATGGCCGCATCGGAGGCTGTGGTCGGTTTGGCCTCGGCCAAGACGCGCGCCAATGCCTGCAAGAGGTTATGGCGAGTGATCAGGCCTACAACGAGACCGCTACGCATCACGACCACACGCTTGATTCGCTGGCGCTCCATGAGGCGCACGATGTCGTCGAGAGACACGGTCTCGCCGACGGTAATGACGTCCGTTGTCATGATCTCGGCGATCTTGCGTGTGTGGGCATGGACATAGTCGTCGGCCCCTCGACCCGGACCGAGCAGAAATTCGAGCCATTTCGCACGGCGCACTTCTGTGCCGGTCTCGACGCGGCGGAGGAGATCGCCCTCCGTGACGATTCCGACAAGCTTGCCGCCCGGGTCGAGCACCGGAAGACCGCTGATACGATTCTGCAGCATGATGCGGACCGCATGCGCGACCGTATCGTCTGATCGCACGGTGATGACACGCGGCGTCATGACGTCCATGGCTCTCATCGGATTGCTCCTTGGTAAGTGAGTCATCTGCCCAGGGACTGGTCTGGGCGCCGACACACGGCCAAGCCCAACCGGGGCGATCGCAAGGCCGCGGAGACCGTGGAGGCGCTGCGACAACGCGATCCTTATCTTTCTCGCACCAGCGGCGGCGGACCGTATTGACCCAGGTCAAACGCGACCGACATGCCGCTTGAACCGAATTGCAGCATCCGCCGAGGAGCGATGCATGGCGCGCGCGCCCTATCGGCGCAGGGTCAGGATGTAGCTGATCACGTGGTCGATCTCGCTCAGCGACATGAGGAAATTGGGCATCGGGCGATGCGGTGTCTGAAGGAAAACGCGCAGTCTCAATTCCGTCGTCGCCGGATTGCGGGCAATGGCGGCGAACGTCGGAACGTCGTCCAGCCCCTGCAGCATTTGCGGCGCAATGACGTGGCAGGAAATGCAGCTCTGCTGCGCCAGCAAGCGTCCTTGATCGGGGTCTCCCGGCAAGGTCTGCGCTGCTGCCGCCGACGAAGCCAGCATGAACAGCGCAGCCAGTCGATAGGTCGCCATCTCGGCCTCCGCAGGAATAGGTCGCTTGTATCTCTTAGGAACAGACGCGCAGGTCGCCATTGACGCAGGTCAACGGATCAAGCATCTCGCAGCAAATGCGCGAACAGATGCG
>VGYC01000408.1 GCA_016873095.1 Planctomycetota bacterium
GCGCCGGTCCTTTCTATCAGGGCAAGGTAATTGGCGGCTCCAGCGCCGTCAACGGCATGATCTACCTGCGCGGCCAGCGCGAGGATTTCGAGCACTGGGTCCGATTGGGTTGCGACGGCTGGGACTACGACACGGTGCTCAAGGCCTATCTGCGCGGCGAGGATCAATGCTCGCGACCGATCGGGCCTTACCACGCCGTCGGTGGGCCGATGGCCGTGTCCGACCCCGCGCAGCCCCATGTGGTGATGGACGCCTTCATCGACGCGGCGGAGCAGGCGGGCATTGCGCGCAACCCGGATTTCAACGGCGCGCAACAGGAAGGCGCTGGCTACTACCAGACCATGACGCGCAAGGGGCGCCGTTGCTCGGCCGCGATGGGTTACCTGCACCCGGTTCGGCATCGGCCCAACCTGAGGGTGCGCACGGGGGCGCAGGTCGAGCGCGTGCTGTTCGAAGGACGGCGTGCCTGCGGTGCGGAGTACCTCGCGGATGGCGCGCGGCACGAAGTGCGCGCCACGCGCGAAGTGATCCTGTCGGCCGGAGCTTTCGCTTCACCTCTCCTGCTCCAGCGCTCGGGGGTCGGTCCGGGCAGTCTGCTGCAGCGACACGGCATCGCGGTCGTGCACGACGCGCCGCAGGTCGGTCGCAACCTGCAGAACCATTTCAATCCCTGGATCAGCTACCGCTGCAAGAAGCCCGTCACCTTCAACGACCAGATGCTCAGCCGCTGGGGCCGGGCGCGCCTGGTGCTTGACTATGCGCTGCGCCGCCGCGGGTTCATGGCACTCGGGCCTGTGTACGGCGGGGCGCTGGCCTGCACCGAGCTGTCCCCAGGACGGCCCGACGTGCACATCCACTTCTTCCTGTTCGGTGCGGATCGCATCAAACCGGCGCTGCTACCCTTCTCCGCCGTCATGGCCACCGTTTGCCAGTTGCGGCCGGAGAGTCGCGGCTGGGTCGAGCTAGGTGGCCCAGACCTGGTGCGCGACGCTCGCATCCAGTTCAACTTCATGTCCACCGATCTCGACCGGCGCACGGTCGATGCTGGCATGGCCAAGGTCCGCGACCTGATGCGCCGGCCGGCGCTTGCCCCCTACATCGGCGACGAACTCGACGCCTACCCGGACCGCTTCACCGAGGACGAGCTGCGCAGCTACAGCGGCGAGGTGCGCGGCACTGCACACCACATTGCCGGCACCTGCCGCATGGGCATTGACGATGCCGCCGTGCTTGACCCGCAACTGCGCGTTCGAGGCCTGCAGAGCCTGCGCGTCGTTGACAACTCGATCATGCCCACCCTGTTGTCGGCCGACACCGCAGCGCCAGCCCTGATGATTGGCGAGCGCGGCTCCGACTTCATCCTGGCCGATGCCTGGCCGCGTTGACTGCCAGGCTGGTCACGCCAAGCCCTGCCAACCCCGACAGCCCGCTCAGGCGCCTTTGAACATCTTGTCGAACTTCGCCTTGTAAGTGCGCTGGAAGTCCGCCGTGTAGCGGAACACGTCCCAGGGCTGCATCGTCTTTGCATCAAGCGAACCCTGGATCCCGGGGATCACGCTCGCGGTCTCGCCGGTTCCGTTCCAGACGGTCTGGCCGCGCCGCGACATCATGTAGTCCAGAAATACCTGCGCCGCATTCGGCCGACGCGCATGAGCCAGCGCCGCGACCACGTCGGCGCTGGCAAAGGCTGGGTTCGGCTGGAAGACCTTGATCGGCGCCCCCTGGGCGATCAAACCGTTGGCAACCGAATGAATGCCCCAGGCTGCAGCCGCGAGTTCGCCGGCGGCAAGCCCCTGGAACAACGGCACCACGCCGGCGGTGAGCTTGGGTTGCTGGGCCGCCAACTGCCGCAGGAACTCCGCGCCCTGGGTCTTCTCGAGCCATTCGTAGAAGGCATAAACGGTTTCGGCAACCAAGTCGGAACTCCCGATCTTGCCCTTGAGTTCCGGCCGCAGCAGATCCTTGAAACTGGTGATCGGCGTCTTGACCAGATTGGTGTTGTAGCCCATCACGAAAGGCATGATCGCGACCACGGCCACCTGGCCATAGAGAAGGTGTTCCTTGGGGTAGTCGGCGATCGCCGGCCCGACCGGCTTGAAGAAGAAGTTGTCCTGCGCCCTGTCCCGGTACCAGATGGCGTTGGCGTATTGCGTCACGTCGGCGCCGTCGAGCTTGGTGTTCTTTTCGTTCTCGATCGCCTGCATATGCGTCACGGGCGTGATCAGGCGACGCAATTCGACCTTGATTTCCGGGTATTGCGCCATGAAGTCCTTGGCGATGCGTTCTAGGACCACTGGCACGGCCTGGTGATAGACCACGAGACTGCCTTCGCGCTTGGCGGCAGCGACGATGCGCTGCCAGTTGGCGTCGCCCTGCTGCGCGCGCGCACTCGGCAGCGCGGAGGCGGCAGCGAGCGCACCCATCGTCGCGAGCACTTGGCGACGGCTGGTGTTGACGGTTGTCGGATGGAATTTCATGGCGCGCTCCTTGCCTGCGGTTGGTGGACTGGTGTTAATGGTGGGAATCGGCTTCCTGGTTGTCAATGGCGGTCTACCCGGCCTTGCGACTGTCGCGGTGCGTGAACTCAGTGATGAAGGGCGCGATCACCTCGCCATTGATCTTGCAGTCGATAAGTATAGGTCCCTCCGGCGCGGCCAGGCGCGGGGCGATGGCCTGCAGGTCATCCATGCTGCGCACCGTATGGCATTCAAACCCCAGCGGCTCGGCCATGGGAGCGAAGTCGACATCGAAAAACTCGGCCTTGGCCGTTGGCAGACCCTGGCCACGCAGGATATGCACCTCG
>VGYC01000409.1 GCA_016873095.1 Planctomycetota bacterium
CTGCTCGACGCTGACCGGACACACGCATCGCCTGGGCTCGTTCTTCCACACGAATATAACCGGGCCGTATGCATCATACGAAAACGGCCACCTGTGCGACGTGAATAAGATCGAATACTGCGACGATCCCGACTGGCAGCAAGGGTTCAGCGTGGTCGACGTGTTTGATGATGGGCTGTTCTGCCTGCAGCAGATTCCATTGCTCGTGCGGGGCAGCAGGAAGGTATTTTTTTACGGTGATGCACAGTACAGCACGCCGCTTCGCAAATAGGAGGCACCTGTGAGGGCAGATAGAATCGCTGTCCGCATGGGCCTGAAGAGGCGCGCGATGCACACGCGCCGGCTCGTGCGTGACATAAACAGGCTCGGCGAGATCCAGCGGGAGTGCCGGCTCGACGGATACAGACTCGGCGTCCATGACGCCACGGAACGCATTATCAGCGCGGCACGGGAGCTTGACTATGACAACATCTTGGCACCGCCTCGCCATCGCATCGCTGTGGCTTGCAATAATCTGCTTGGCCGGCTGCGTGACCGTTACCGGGCCTGGCGGGAGAGGCGGCGTGGCGTGCGGCAAGCTGCCAGCGCCAGCGTCCCTTCCTGCTCCGACTATAAGATCTGACGCCGGGGCCGGACTGGTCTTCGAGGAGTACGACAGGAACGGCGACAGGCTCATCGACTATGCAGTCGTGTCCGTGATGGTGCAGGCCGACGGCAGCCAGGATGAATACACGATCGCGCCGTTTCCGCTGTTCTACATCATCGACTACAACTACGATGGATATGCGGACGTCTCACTGATCGATACGGTTGGCAAGGGCCGATGCGACGACATCGTGCTGTACCAGGATTTCACCGTGCCGCACGAGGAACCGAAAGACTCGCGGCCGAGGGCAACCGTCAGGGGGGAGGCATGAAGAAGGCGTTTTTCGAAACCATCGCTAACGCTCTCGATGTGCTGAGTGATCACGGCTCGGCGATTATCATCTCTCTTATGGCCGGGATCGTGCTCGGTGCCGGCGTTGTCGCCCACGACCTGACGCATCAGCGGCCAGCGCCGAAATCGCAGGAGAGCCGCCAGATCATCGAGACGGTGACCGTGACGGGCTATTGCCCTGGACCGCCATGCGTGACGAAGCGCGGGGTCGTTGATGGGCTGACGGCCACCATGATCAAGGCGCACGTCGGGATCTGCGCCGTCGACCGGACGGTATATCCGGTTGGCACCTGGTTTCTGGTGCCTGGATACGGCTACTGTGTCGCGCACGATACTGGCAGCGCAGTGAAGGGTAAGCACATCGACGTGTACTTCGACACACCAGGGGAGGCAAGGAAGTGGGGGAGAAAACAGCTACAGGTACTGCGGCTTTTATGATCAAGGATAGCGGCCAGCGCCAGGAGTTTTCTTCCGGCATGGTGCGCGATACGCAAGCCGGCAAGATCGAATGGCAGCGCATCTTCGTCGGGCCAATGATTAAGAGATGGGCCGAGCATCTCACGATGGGTGCCGCCAAGTACCCAGACATTGCGCCCGGCGTGGCGAACTGGACGCTGGCCTGCAGTCCCGTCGAGCACCTGCGCTTTAGGGCGTCAGCGCTGCGGCATTTCATTCAGTGGTTCATGGGCGAGCGCGACGAGGATCATGCTGCGGCCATTTATTTTAACATTAACGGCGCTGAGTATGTGCAGCAGCGCATGATGGAGGATAAGGATCAGTGATGCAGGCGTTCATGGCCTGGCTTGCACCGAAGCTGCTCATTGCGAATTTTACGTGGTATGCGCTGCTGGCGATCTGCTTCGGTATCGCCATGCAGCCGGGGAAGGCCGTTTATTTTCTTGGCGCGGCGATCTTGACGATCGGCGTCATCCTTATGTGAGGAGGGGAGGATCTCCTGGATCTACACGCATACGAGCAATATGTGAGCGAGGGGTCGCGCTACCCGCGCGCGGCACCGCTCGAGGGCCTGCAGTACCTGACCATTGCAATCTCAGGCGAGGTGGGCGAATTCGCGAACGAAGTGAAGAAGGCGCTGCGTGACGATGGCGGGGAACTGACGCCGATGCGCCGAGACAATCTCCACGCCGAGCTTGGCGATGTCCTGTGGTACCTGGTAGCGATCTGCCGCGAGCTGGGCGTGAGCCTGGAATTCATTATAAAGAAGAACAAGGCGAAGCTCGACCAACGGAGGGCTTCGGTGGGAGGCGGTAATGTCTGCTGACCCTGTCGTGACCACAGCTTCTTCAGAGCAGGCCCTTCAGGCCCTTGCCGAGCGGGTTAGGTACTGGCAGGAAGTCCTGCGACTTCAGGATTGGAACTTAGATGTCCGCCTATGTCGCACACACGAGATGCGTGGTGACCGCCAGGCCATTGCACAGACCGAGGCGTTCGTCCACCGCAAGGATGCGATCATGCGGTTCCTCCACCCCATGGACACTGATACTGTTAGCGTGAACTTCCTCTTCGGGGAAGAGCGGGACTACGATCTTAATATAGTGCATGAGTTGTTACACTTGCATTTTACCCCCTTCCACCGTGATAGCGAGACACCAGAGGGGGTTGGACAGGAGCAGGCGATAGAAGCGATCAGTCGTGCTATCGTAAAGCTATACCGGGTTCACCGCCGAGGATCTCGCCGCACAGACCGCTGGCGTGGAATGCCGCAAGGATCTTAAGTCTTTGGCGAGATATCATCGGCGCAGGGTGATTTCGGTTGGCGTGGCGTCTACGAATGGCAGGGCCGAGTCGAGGAGGCGGCGAAGACATGCGGCAAGCAGAGGCCGGAGCGGGAGGGGACGGTGAAT
>VGYC01000410.1 GCA_016873095.1 Planctomycetota bacterium
ATCCGGCGAGCCGCTCGGACACGAATTCTCGGACATGATAAAGATTTTTTAATCCTTCTGCACACGATCCACTCGTAGTGACCCGATCCATCGGGTCGGGCACGACATGCCGTTTCGGAAACGCTCGCGGGGCAGACTCGACCCATCAAATTCGCAAATTGGCCAGCCCGATCGCGAACGGTGGGGATGCCCAGCGGCCGCGTTGTGCCGCCCCCCTTGTCGATGTGCCTCCGCAGAACCGGGGTCGGCTCGAGTACGCCAACCTTGCCGAGCTTGCGCTCTTCCAGCGTGTACGAAAGCTGTTCGTCAACATCCGTCAGCAAGGCCTTCAGCGGCTGCGGCAAAATACGTACGACCTCCGGAACGCCATCGATTCCGGCTCGCACGATTCGCACGGGCGTCTGCGGACAAGAGAATTTGTGCTCGGCCGTTCGCTGGGCGGAGCGCTCGGCCGCGCACATGATTTCGGTGCCGGACAGTTGCGAACCCCCGGGCCGGGGGGTATTTTGGAGGGGCTCATATCATGAATCGAGGGTTCTTATGAATCCGCACACCGATGCACGCCCGAGTGTTGATGCGAGCATTGCTCTGTCCGCCAGCGGCCAGCTCGACGAGACGGTCCGCGGCGACCCGCCCACCGACGGCACGGCCTCCGGTGGGTTCGGCCCCGCGGTTGCGGCCGGGGAGGTGGGCACGCTCGGCCCGTACCGGATTGTCAAGAAGCTTGGCAAGGGTGGCATGGGCGCCGTCTACGCGGCCGTGGACATGCGTCTCGACCGGCGGCTCGCGCTCAAGATCATGCTCCCCGAGAGTGCCATCGACCACGAGGCCCGCGAGCGGTTCCTGCGCGAGGCCCGGGCCGCCGCGCGGGTCAAGCAGGACCACGTCGTCACCGTGTACGAGGCCGACGAGCGGAACGGGGTGCCGTACATCGCGATGGAGTTGCTCGCGGGTTATTCGCTGGACGAGTACCTGAATCGCAAGGGGAACCTGAGCCCGGAGCAGGTGCTCAAGATCGCCGCCGAGACGGCCGCCGGACTGGCGGCGGCGCACCGGCAGGGGCTGGTCCACCGCGACGTGAAGCCCGCCAACCTGTGGCTGGAGGCGCCTCATGGTCGCGTGAAGGTGCTCGACTTCGGGCTGGCCCGACCGGTGACCGCGGACGCGGAGCTGACCAGGAGCGGCACGCTGGTGGGCACCCCGGCGTACATGAGCCCAGAGCAGGCCCGCGGGCTGAAGGTGGACCACCGCACCGACCTGTTCAGCCTCGGGGCGGTGCTGTACCGGCTGTGTACGGGGCGGAACCCGTTCGCCGGCGAGCACGTGATGGCGGTGCTGGCGGCGGTGCTGGCGGACGAGCCGACGCCGATCCGCAAGCTCAATCCAAAGGTGCCGAAGCCGCTGGCCGAGCTGATCCACCAGTTGCTCGCCAAGTCGGCCGACGCGCGGCCGGCGTCGGCCGACGAGGTGGTGAAGCGGGTGCGGGCGATTAGGGGGCAGAGTGCCGCGTCCCCGGTGGTGGACGCGCCGATCCAGGTGACGGCGGTGCCCGGGGCCAGCCCGTTCGCCGACCTGGACGTGACCGAGGTCGGGGCGGTGCCCGTGGCCGAGTCCGCGCCTGCGGCAGTGCGGCGCAAGCCGCGTCGGCCGTGGGGCATCGTCGCGGCCGGGCTGGCGGCGCTGTCACTGCTGGCCGGGGTCATCATCGTCATCCGCAACCGCGACGGATCCGAAACGAAGATCGAGGTGCCCGAGGGTGCCACCGTTACGGTGAAGGAGAAAGACAGCAAGACCCTCCCGCAGGTGGGCTCGGGGGGCAACACGCCCGCCGTCACCGGTGACCCGGACCGGCGGGCGGCCGAGGACGTCGTGTCGCTCGGCGGCGGCGTGATGATCGAAGGGCAGGACCGCGAATTCAAGGCCGCGGCCGACCTGCCGAAGGAGCGATTCACTCTGACGACTGTCAACCTGCGCGGCACGGCGGTGACGGACGCGGGGCTGGCGAACTTCAAGGGCTGCAAGGGGCTGCAACACCTCGACCTGGCCAATACAGGTTTGACGGACGCGGGGCTGGCAAACTTCGAGGACTGTAAGGGACTGCTGAGCCTCTCGCTGAGCGGCACGGCGGTGACGGACGCGGGGCTGGCGAACTTCAGGAGCTGTAAGGGACTGTGGAACCTCGATCTGCAAAATACGAAAGTGACGGACGCGGGATTGGCAAACCTTAAGGGCTGCAAGGGGCTGCAAAACCTCAACCTGAACGGCACGGGTGTGACGGACGCGGGGCTGGCGAACTTCGAGGACTGCAAGGTACTGCAGAGCCTCTGGCTGCACGGCACGGCGGTGACGGACGCGGGGCTGGCATACTTCAAGGGCTGCAAAGGGCTGCAAAGCCTCTGGCTGGACGGTCCGAACCAGGTTACGGATGCGGGGCTGGCACACTTCAAGGACTGCAAGGGGTGGACCTTCATTCACTTGAGCGGCACGGCGGTGACGGACGCGGGGCTGGCGAACTTCAAGGACTGCCAGGGGCTAAGGGCTCTCTACCTACGCGGCACGGGTGTGACGGACGCCGGGATGGCTTACTTCAAGGACTGCAAGGGACTGGGTGCTTTGGACGTGCTCAATACAAAAGTGACGGACGCGGGACTGGCCCACTTCAAGGACTGCAAGGGGCTGGGTGTCCTCTCCCTACCGCCAGCAATGACGGACGCGGGGCTGGCGAACTTCAAGGACTGCAAGGGATTGACTGTTTTGGACCTTCCCCGGACGCAGGTGACGGACGCGAGGCTGGCATAC
>VGYC01000411.1 GCA_016873095.1 Planctomycetota bacterium
TCGCCGCCAACATTCTGCGCCACAACGGCGTCGACAACGTCACCGACGCCCGCTATCGCCTCGCCATCGGCGGACTCAACGCCATCCGTTCACTGCGCTTCATGTGATGAGCGTTGAACAGCCCTGGGACACATCCGAAACGCACGCAACCGTGCAACTGTGTCCCGAATGAAATTCCAAAAAAATTGTGCTCATCGGAGGCGAACTTAGCGATCCGTCAGCAAGCCCATTTTTTTCCCCCGGGGGTTCGTCAAATTCGCCCCCTAGGAGCGCATAGGATAAGAGGAGTTTTGAATCTGAACTCGCGTCCGTTGATCCGCCACACCGTTGTCACACCTGTCACACTGAATTCTCTTCAATCACGTTGATGACACGTCCCACTAGTTGCGGTACATTTCGCGTAGCAGGCTGATTTAATTTGTTCTTACGGCGAGCGAAGGTGAGACGGAAGGTAGCTCAGCTGGGAGAGCGTCGCGTTCGCAATGCGAAGGTCGGGAGTTCGATCCTCCTCTGCTCCACCATTCAACGACAAAGGGCTTGGCCGGCGGCCAAGCCCTTTGTCGTTGAGGCGACTCACGAAACAGGCGTTCAAGCCGCTTTGCTGTGGCTCGGTCCCCATGATTAGAATGAAGCGATTTTCGGCGTCGCTCGGCGCAAGACCGACAAGCCGCCGCGCGCGGAAAGCAGACAGGAGGCATGTTCATGCGTAACCCGCTCTTGACCGATCTTGCCCGCACTGTCGAGCCGGACCGCGTGCATCGCACCGTCTATACCGACGCCGACATCTTCGAGCTCGAAATGGACCGCATCTTCCACAAGGTGTGGACCTATGTCGGTCACGAGAGCCAGGTCAAGTCGCCGGGCGACTACTGGACGGTGCAGATCGGCCGTCAGCCCATGATCATGACGCGGGCCGATGACGGCAAGGTGCACGTGCTCTACAACCGTTGCCCGCATCGCGGCAACATGATCTGCAGCGAGCGCTTCGGCCATGCCGACAAGCAGCTGATCTGCTCCTATCACGGCTGGCAGTTCGACATGGACGGCAAGGTCAAGGCGATCCCGCTCGCCCAGGGCTATCAGGGCACGCGGCTCAGCGTCGACGACCCGGCCTGCCACATCAAGCCGGCGCCGCGCGTCGCGTCCTACCGCGGCTTCGTCTTCGCCAGCCTCGCCGCCGAGGGCGCCTCGCTGACCGACTGGCTGGGGCCGGCCAAGATCGCCTTCGACGACATGTGCGACCGGGCGCCCGCCGGCGAGGTCGAGGTCGTGCCCAACTGCTTCCGCGTCATCCAGCAGTCGAACTGGAAGATATTCCTGGAGAACCAGCTCGACGCGGTGCATCCCTCGATCACGCATGAATCGACCGGCAAGGCGGCGCTCGAGGTCGAAGACGACATCAAGCGGCGCTCCGGCAAGGCGCCGCTCGACTACCACTTCCTGTCGGCCTTCTCGCTGCCGCTGCCCAAATGGGACGGCGTGCAGACCATCAACTACCCGCACGGCCACTGCATCCTCCAGGCCTATATGGGCCTCAGGCCGCGCGATCCCGACACGCTCGAGTACGAGCGCCTGATGACCAAGGCCTATGGCGAGAAGCGCATGGAGGAGATTCTCAACGTCGGCATCCATCACGTGCTGCTCTATCCTGGCCTGTCGGTCCAGCCGCCCCTGCAGCAACTGCGCGCCGTGCGCCCGCTAGGCGTCGACAAGACGCTGACCGAGATCTGGCACTTCCGCCTCAAGGGTGCACCCGAGGCGATCTACCGCCGCGCGCTTGGCTACTACAATCTCGTCAACTCGCCCTCGACCATGGTCAATGCGGACGATTTGTGGAATTTCTGGAAGTGCCACCAGGGTCTCTCCTCGGAAGGCGGCGACTGGGTCAGCTTCCACCGCAACGCCGGCCAGGACGACGAGCAGGACGGCGTCATCAAATCGAAGCTCGGCACCAGCGAGGCGCCCATGCGCAACCAGTTCCGCGCGTGGTCGCAATACATGACCTGAGGAACGGCGATCGATGGCCAAGAAAAAGAAAGCAGCGCCGCGCAAGAAGGCGGCGCGTCCCGCCAAGCGGAGCGTTCCCGCCCGGCGACCGGCCGTGCGCGCCAAGGCGTCGGTGCCTGCTGCCGACGGCGCCCTGCTTGGTTCCGTCGAGCGCTTCCTCTACCGCCAGGCCGAATTGCTCGACGGGCGGCGCTGGGACGACTTCATCGAGTTGTTCACGGCGGACGGCATCTATTGGATGCCCGCTTCGCCCGAGCAGACGACCGGCGATGGCGTGCCCAGCATCTTCTACGAAGACCGCAACCTGATGACCGTGCGCATGAAGCGGCTCCGGCATCCGCACGCCTGGTCGCAGATGACGGCGTGGGGAACCAGCCATCTCATCGGCAATGTCGCGATCGAGACGGACGACAGGCGCACCGGCGAACTCGTCGTGCGCTCGCGCTTTCACGTCATGGAGTTCCGTCACGATGCGACGCGGCATTTCGCCGGCTCCTATGTCCACCATCTCCGGCGCACGAGCGATGGCTTCCGCATCAAGCTCCAGCGCGTCGACGCCGTGAACGCGCAAGGGCCCTACGAATACGTGCTGCAGGCCTGGTTGTGATAGGTTGAACCAAAGTCCGATATGCGGACGACGAACAAGGAGGCACCTGACATGACACGCTTGATCGCGGCTGCGCTCATCGCCTTGCCGCTGGCACTTCCGGCCGCGGCGGCCGACAAGGTCAAGATCGGCTTCATGAGCACGCTG
>VGYC01000412.1 GCA_016873095.1 Planctomycetota bacterium
GCGTCTGCATGAGCAGGCCGACCTGCGCATCAATGTAGGAGACACACGCGGCATAGCCGTGGATGAGTTCGCGCTGTTGCACTTCGGGGATCGGTCCCGTCTTGGGAATATCTGCGTAAGCCCGCAGCTCGCCCGAGTGGCTGTAGAAGGCGAGGTCGTGCGGACTTCCGTGAGGAAGTTGCTGAAACGGCGCGAGCGGAAGAGCGGCGCGGTCGTAGAGGTCCCAGTATTTCTTCGGCGCGATGAAGGGCAGGTGCGGCTTCACAAAACCGACCGCGAGGAAGAAGGGCTGTTCCCTTCTGGCAAACTCCCGAATGCGTTTCGCGGCCGTGTGGGCCACACCGCCATCGTGGTAGGCGTTGTCCGGGATGTCGCAAGCCTCCGTCGCGGGGCCTGCGGCTGGCTTGTCTTGCTTTAAGGCCTCGGCCAGCCGGGCTTTCGTCGCGGGATCCTGATAACCGCCCGGCGCGGGCTTTTCCCCGGGAGCCATTTCCCAAGGACCGTAAGGCACGGTCCACGAGGCCGCGTCGTGCCCTTGATCCACGGTGCGACCATCAAAGACCTTGTGCAGCGGATGCGTGATGTAGCCGTGATTCTTGAATTGCTGCGGCAGCGTCACCACCTTGGGCAGACGCGTGCGGAGGAGGTCCTGCGACTGATCCGGATTGAGATACACGCCGGTGCTGTCCGGTCGCAAACCGGTGAGCAGGCTGAGTCGAGTCGGCGCGCAGAACGCCACCTGACAATAGTTCGCCGTGAAGACCGTCCCCTTCGCTGCCAGCCGGTCGAGGTTCGGCGACTGGATCCAGCACGTGCCGTAACAGCCGAGCAGGGGCTTGAGGTCATCGGAGACGATGAAGAGGACGTTGGGCTTTTGTTTTGGCGCATCGGCGGCGCAAATCGCGGTCAGCGGCGCGAGCAGCAGGGTGGTGAGGAGTGTGAAGATGTGTTTCATTAGCTTCTCTCTCGGCTGGGCGGTGCTGCGAACTGGGATGCCGCTGTGGTTGAAGCGGCGTCGGGACGTCTGGCGACGAGGCACAAGGCGGGCAGAAGCGCTGCGGCGTACACCAGACTGGTGGTCGTGTAGAGCACCGTTCCGCCAAACGTGCCGGACGACGGCATGATCGACCCGCCGGCTAAGAGGCCGCTCATCCAGCCCGCCGCGCCGAGAACTGTCCACGCCAGGCCGATCAGGAATCTCGGATGGACGCGAAAGCAAAATGCCTGAGCCAAACTGACCGTGAATCCAATGGCGGCGATGAAGACCCACATGAAGAGGAAAGATGCGAAGAAGCCCATGACGCTCGCGGCCACCCACCACCATGGCCGGATCCAGACTCGCAGCATACGAGCCTGGAACAGTCCGAATGCAACAGGCAGGCTGAAGAACGCCACGCCCTCACCTTTCTCTCCGGCCGCCGCCGACAAGCACAGCCACAGCAGCCCGGCCAAAGTCGCATGGCCGGTAATCCATGCCACGACGAAGTAATGTTTCACGGTTGGTTCAACCCTTTACCCTTGAGGTTATTCGCGACCTGCAGCACAGCCAGCAACGCGAGCAGCAGGGTGGTGAGGAGGGTGAGCGTGGGTTTCATGGGGTCAGTCGCGAGTGGTCAGGGTTTAGCTACGAAGGAAGAGGCTGATGCTCCGGCGGAGAAACGGAACGCGTTCCTGCCCTTTGCCAGACCCGCAAAGGGGCCGGGCACGGCGGCTCCGGCTCGAGGTTCGCGGGGCTGGCCGGCGATGTCGGTGTCGAGGTCGTAGGGTTTGCCGTCGCGGCCTTCCATGCGTTGCTTCACCAGCGGGAACTCGCCGAGGCTTGCGGAGGTGATGAGATCGCACCTGGGCAGTTGCGCGAACGCTTCGTCGGTGAGGTGGAACTCGAACACGACGCCGTCAGGTGTGTCGGTGTTTGTGAACTTCATCGCCTGCAGCGCGGTCGCGTCGAACCTGGCGTTGCCGGCCGTGTCGGTCGCGCTGTCCTGGTCGCTGAATGGGCCGATGTAGAGGTTGTTCTTGTCGATGTAGCGCTGGTTGGCTTTGTCGTTGGCGGGTGCCGCCTCCAGCTTCGCGAGATACTTCAGCGAGTGCGGCTGGTAGTAGGGAACCATGCGCGAGGGATCGTTGAAATGCTGCAGCCGTCCTTCGAGTACGAGGTTGTGCGCGGCGACCTGGTGGAGGGAGCCGAGTTCGTTGTTATACGGACCCAACGGGTGCTTCAGGAGGATGTTGTTGTCCACGACGATGGGGCCAACGTTGGCCTCCAGATACAGCGGGAAGCATTTCAGGCTGCTCTTCGCCGGATCGCTGATGTCGTAGATGATGTTGCCGCTGACCCGCGTGCCCTGGCAGGCGAAGTCGAGCCACAGGCCGAAGTTCTGGCCCGCTTCCTTGCCGCAAAGGACCCGGCGGATGATGTTGTGCCGGATCACGGTGTCGATGGCCCAGTGCAGCTTGATGCCCGCCGTCTCGGCCCCGCCGACGTTCCGCTCCACATTGATGTCCTGGATGAGATTCCCCTCGATCACCGAGGAATGGCCGTTGATCATGCCGATGATGCCCGCCTGGCCGCAGCGCTCGATGGTGTTTCGGCGGACGACGTGGTGACCGGTGGCGTTCAAGTCGGGCGCGGTGCCTTTCGCATCCTGCGTGGCGGACTTCGGGCCATACCAACTCTCCGGCCCGGTGGCCAGGGCGATGCCCGAGCAGGCGGAA
>VGYC01000413.1 GCA_016873095.1 Planctomycetota bacterium
GGCGGTGGGCGTCACGCGCCACGCCGTGGCGGCGTGGCGCGACGGCGTGACGGATGCCGGCGGGGTCGCCCAGTTCGCAAACCTCGGCCGGAGGTAGCGGTAAACATCCCCGTAGGCCGCTCCAGATGACTCCAGAGCGTCGTTCAGCTCCAGATACCATCCCTGTAGCCTTGCCTCCCCATCGTCGCCTACAGCGGCCCGGAATTCGGCGTGGAGGCCATTCGGCACACGGAGGCGGCTTCCAATGAACGCGTGGCGCTCCAATAACCGCTGGTAGGCGGCTGGCGAGGTGATCAACGGCTCAGGCCTAGCCGACACGACGACGTCGTCGTCTGATCTTGTCTCTGATCTTGTATCTGTGTCTGTGTCTGATGGTGTTACCTGAACGTTAGCCACCGTTACAGGAGCGTTACTGGTGACGTTATTCGAGCGCTTCTCGCGGAATTTTCGTACCCGCTCGCGTGTGCGTTCGCGCGCCACCACCCTGGTGACCATCAGGCGATACTTCTCGGCGTTCAGGACCATCCAGCCGCCCTCAACGCGCTCGATCCTGCGGCCGTCGTTGTCCTTGTCGCCAGAATCGATATCAGGCGATTCGAGGCATTTCACGGCCTCTAGGCAGGCATCGAGCGGCACCCGAGCGCGGTGCGCCAAGTTCGCCACCGATGCGAACTGCGCGAACCCGTCCTCGTCCATAGCCGCTAAGAGGGTCAACCAGACAATGCGGGTGGTGTCTGACTCCAGCCAGATCGATGAATCGAGAATCTTCGTGAACAGCTTGTTATACATAACGATGCGTTACTCCCTGTAACGCTGCCTAGGTTAGTGACCGTTACATTCGCTGTCAAGCGATAAGACATGTCCGGTGTTGTCTTGGACAATTGTCTTGACGCCCCACCGTGTCTACCGCGCGGCTGCGGCCGTAGGGGAACGACCGTGCCCTCGCGGCCTCCCAGCAGCCCACGGCGGGGCGCTAAGGTCTATAGGAGCCCCCACACCCACATTTTCCGACCCCGAGAGTTGACCGCTTCGGACACTGGAAACAGTGCCTTTTGCTGGTATAGCTCGGAACGTCGTTTGCGGATAGTGGACGGTCCAAAACTGTTAAATTCAGGCAACTGCTCCAGTTGTTCGTCGGTCATATTGCCGTGGCGCACGAAGGCATCCAGCACCCGCTGGTGCAGCTCGGTGCGTTTCGGCTCAATCACCGCCGCCGCGTCCACGGCTGTGTGGTGATCGCTTTGTCGTATCATGCCCAACACGCAGGATGCACCGTTAGGCGCAGACGCAGGATTCACCAGATCGAACAAAGATTGCTGCTTCACGAGGCCAACTCCTTAACTCAGAAAGGCAGATCGTCGTCGGTAATCGGCGGCACGTCGCCGTCCCAGGTGTCTCGCAACGTGTTGCCACGGTCAGGCGTCGGCGTGCGCTCGCACTGCGGCCGCGACAAAAAGATGCGCCACGTTGGCTGGTTGTCCGCCGTCTTGTGCCGGTTGAAAAAGCAGACGAGGTTGTGTTTCGTCGCCCCGTTGTCCAGCGAGATCAGGCCGGTGAGCCGTTCCTCGCCGTTCAGGCCAACCTTGGACCACAGGGCGCCCAGCTCACCGTCTCGCTTCCCACCCTTGCGCTCGACTTGATCCACTTCTCCGCTGTTGTAAGACCTGCGCTCGCCTCGATACCCCTGCTCACCCTTGTTGTACGCCATCACGACCTCCCGGCCAGCACGCGCTGCGCCTGACCCGAAAAACTATCCATCGTCCTGAGCGACTCCTCTTCGGTCGCCACCTCACGCAAAAACTTCATCGCTTCACGCTCGTAGCCCCGCACGTCGAGGGTCGAGCGCTCCAGCGTCACTAGCACGCAGCGCATCGTCTCGGGGAAGTCCGGGTTGTAGCTGAAGTAGTGGTGCCGCTTCGCTGGCGTGAGCAGCAGCTCGTGCCGGATCTGCGACTCCGCGTCACGCGGCAGCGTGCGCGTCCGCAGGAACTCCAGGTGCGCGCGCGGCTGTCGGCATTTGATCGAGACCAGCTCCTCGTAGTCCCCAAGGAACCCGTCAAGAGAGGCGCCGAGCATCAGCTCGTCGTGCCGCAGGAAACCTGCCTCGCTGACCACCTCGCCGGTCAGCGCCTCGAACGCGCGACGGGCGTCCGGTTCACGTTCGATGCCGGCCTCCATCGCGTCGGTCGTGAAGACCTTCTCCATCGACTTGCCGGTGAGCCGTTCAAGCACGAGGTCGAGCCGGTAGCCGGCGCGCTGAACAGACTCCGCACCGCCCTTACCCTGGGCGAAGATGACATCGGCGCGGGAGCCGGTGAGGCGACCCAGCCTCGCCGCGAACCACTCCGGCGAGCGCTGGGCCACGGTGATGGCGGTGACGTTAGCGAGTGGCATGAGCCTTAACCACTGCCTTCATCCGCTCGATGCTGGACTGCAGGCCGACTATCGCCTGCTCGACCATCTCAATACGCTTCGCGCGTGACGCCGCAGGCGGCGGGTCGCGCAGGTCGTCGCGATAATGCGAGAGCATCTGCACGAACACTTCCGACAGCTCGACCAGCTCCGGTGTTAGATCCTTACTCACTGCTCACCTCCTGCCTGCTTGTCCACGGCCTCGGCGTCCTGCTTCAGCTTCGCCCAGCGCGCATCGCGCTCCACGAGATGGCCCCAGAGCGCGTGCTTGCCCTCCTTGATCGCCTGCACGCC
>VGYC01000414.1 GCA_016873095.1 Planctomycetota bacterium
CTTGAGCACCGTGTCGTAGTCCCAGCCGTCGCAACCCAATCGGACCCAGTGCTCGAAATCCTCGCGCTGGCCGCGCAGGTAGATCATGCCGTTGACGGCGCTGGAGCCGCCAATTACCTTGCCCTGGTAGAAAGGACCGGCGCGGTTGTTCAGCTGCGCCTCGGGCTGGATTTGGTAGATCCAGTTGTATTCCGGCTTGCCAAAGACGCGTGCATAGCCGATGGGAATGTGCAGCCAGCGGTCCGAATCACCGCCACCGGCCTCGAGCAGCAGTACGCGCAGGCGCGGATCGGCCGACAGTCGGTTGGCGACGACGCAGCCGGCCGTGCCACCTCCGACGATGACGTAGTCAAAAGTTTCAGCCATCGATGAGCTGACCGTTCCGGTACAACAGCGCGTCGCTGCTGGCGAACTGGATCCGCACCGGGTCGCTAGCCCGAGGTGCGGCGCCGCCGACGCGCATGGTGGCGTACAGCGTGGCCTGGCCAAGCTCGACAACAAAGTCGATCTCGCCACCGGCATAAAGCACGTCCTTGACTCGCGCACCCGACAGCACGATCTGGCCTGGACCAGGGGCCGGCGCATCCGCCGGCAGTACGCTGACCGAGGGCGGGCGCACGTACAACTGCATGGGGCCCTGATGTTGGTCCAGCCGTCCGAGATCGCCCGCCAGCGGCGTCGGCCCGGCGTGCCATCCGCCCTGGGGATCTATCGCGAGGCTGTTGCGGATGCCGAGGAACCTGGCCACGTACTCGGTGGCGGGCCGCTCGTAGACCTGGCTGGCGCTGCCCAGCTGTTCAATACGCCCGGCGTTCATGACGGCGACCCGGGTCCCCAGGTTGAATGCCTCAATCTGGTCATGCGTGACGTAGATGCCAGTGAATCCCAGCTCGCGGTGGATGGCGCGCAGGTGCGCGCGCAGTTCCACGCGCAGCAGAGCGTCAAGGTTGGAGAGCGGTTCGTCCAGGAGCATGACCTTCGGCCGCGGGGCCAGGGCGCGTGCGAGCGCGATGCGTTGCTGCTGGCCACCACTGAGCATGGCTGGAATGCGGTCGGAGAGGTGTGCGCACTGGACGACCTCCAGCACTTCGGCCGCGCGGCGGGCGCGATCATCCGCCTTGGCACCGCGCGCGCGCAACGGGTATTCGACATTGGCCTGTACGGTCATGTGCGGCCAAAGCGAGTAGTTCTGGAACACCATGCCGATGTCGCGCAGGTGCGTTGGCTGGTTCATGCCGCTCGAGGCGTCAAAGACCGGTTGTCCCTCCAGCAGGATGCGTCCCTCCTGGGCGTCCTCCAGCCCCGCGACGCAACGCAGGAGCGTGGTCTTGCCGCAGCCGCTGGGGCCGAGCAGGACCAGCATCTCGCCGGCCTGTACTTCGACGTCCACATGGTTGACGGCGATGACCTGGTCGCGCCCTGGGTAGCGCTTGACCAGCCGTTCGATCTTGAGTTCCTGCAAGGTTCAATCCTTCCGCTGCAACGAATCGGTGCCGCCCAGCAATCCGGCCAGCACGACGCCCAATACCGTGACCACGACCATGATCAGGGCCAGCACGGCCACCTCGGAGAACACGCCGCCAGCCCACACGTCGTACATGACGCTGCCGATGACCTGAGTACGCGCCGAGCGAACCATCAGCGAGGCGCTGAATTCGTGGAACAGGAGCACGAAGGTGAGCGCGGCCGTTGCAGCGATACCTTTGCGGCACATTGGCAGCAGCACGAGCAGCAGCGAGCGCAGCGGCCCGGCGCCGCAGGCGCGCGAGGCTTCGAGAAATTCCTGGCCGGTGGCCACGAGCGTGGTGAACTGAAGCCTCGTCGAGTGGCCGATCATCAGCGTGACGTAGGTGACGATGATCACGGCATTGGTGCCATAGATCTGGATCGGCGGCTGCGAGTAAACGAACAGCAGTCCGAAGCCCATCAGCGAGGCGGGCACGGCAATCGGCAGCGTGGCGAAGAAATCTATCGCCATGCGCACAGGCTTGAGGATCCTGGTCGATTGAAGCAGCGCGAAGGCCATGCCGAAGCCCAGCGGGATCAGGATCGCGATGCCAATCACGGAGGCCTGTACGCTGGTCCAGATGGCGTCGACGAGCGCGCGGTTGTTCAGCACCGACTTCCAGTGCCGCAGGGTGAAGTCCGGCAGCTGCAGCGAGCCGCTCCAGAAGGGGGAGAACGAGACGAATGCGAGCGCGGCCAGCGGCAGGACCGTCGTCAGCAGGAGGTAAAGGCCGATCACGGCCGCTGCCCACCAACTGGTTGAGCGCAGGTTGTAGCGCGAGCGCGCCGAGACAACGACGTAGCGGCGCTGTTCGCCCAGCGCGTATTTCTGCGCCAGCACCACGAGCACGCCGATTGCCAGGATCGGAAATCCGAGCGCGGCGCCCAGTCCGAAATCGACCGGGTAGCGCTCGGTCAGGTAGAACATCTCGGTCGTGATCACGTCGATCTTCGCCGAGCGACCGAGCAGCAGGGGCGCTGTGAACTGACCCAGGCCAAGCAGAAACACAACGCCGGTCGCGAACACGATCGACGGCCGCAGCAGCGGCAGGGTGATTGTGAAGAAGCGCATGCGCGCCGGTGCGCTGCAGGCGGCCGCGGCGGCCTCCAGCTCCTGGCCCATGTTGCGCAGACCGGTGAGCACGAACACGTAGACAAAGGAACTCAGCAGCAGCCCGGTGATGATGATG
>VGYC01000415.1 GCA_016873095.1 Planctomycetota bacterium
GCTGCCGGTCTTGCTGCGTGTGCCACCGTTCTGCACTCGCATGCGCGTGGCGATACTAGGAACGGGCGCAATCAGTTACACCTTCCAGGTCGGCGCGCTGGCGGCCACTACGCAGACGCTCGTGGCTTTGGAGGTTGCAGCGACGGCGCAATGGACAGACGGGTCCAACGCTCCAAGCCTTGGCAATCAGGACGGAAGTCTGCAAGTGCTAGCGTCTCAAAGCGCTGATTGGCAAACTGTGACCGCGACGTTAACGCGCGACCCTAACTACCTAACCTACGACAACGTCGTCGGGTTGGCCTTTTACCCTATCCTCGAGCAGGCGGTGTAACGATGCGGCGAACAATGGCTTTGCGTGACTTCCTGCAAGTGTCACGGGTATCGCTGTCTACGGGCAGCCCTAACGCGACTGTCTTGACGCCACTTGCTAACGACTTCCGGTTGCTCCTGTCCGGCGACCCCACCGGGCTGGGCGTCATCTTTCGCAACGTCCACGAGCTCGACGGCGGCACGGCTGACCCCGCTGACACTGCGTCGCTTGCGCCTGCGTCTTGCTCCGAGATAACAGAGCACAGACCCGACAGCGGGTGGATTCCGGCACAGCCGTCAGGCGTCAGGCTAGAGCTTACGACAGGCGCGGCGGCGACCGTGCTCGTCGAATACACGAGCCGCACCAGGCCGGCCTAAGATGCCGACGCAGTCGCGCAAGCTATACGGCGCGCACTGGCTGCAATACTACGGCCAGGGCGGGCGCAAGCCACGACCTCCAATCTTCGTTGATTGGATTGGTCCGGTTGTGCTTATGGCCGGCGGCACCTGGTCGACTAACGAGCAGGCGTCGTGGGAAGGGCCAGAGCTTACACTTGATGCCGGCGCGTTCACGGCAACCGAGCTCGCCGACTACGCCGGGCCAGACCTAGCCCTTGATGCTGGCACCTTTACGGCGTCCGGCGCTGTCAGTTATACCGGGCCAGACGTTGCCCTTGACGCTGGCACGTTCACGGCAACCGAGCTCGCCGACTACCTCGGGCCAGACCTAGCCCTTGATGGCGGCACGTTTACCGTCAGCGGCTCCGTCAACTACGTCGGCGCGCAGCTGGAACTTGAGCCGGGCAGCTGGTCAGTTAATGAGCAGGCGTCATGGGAAGGGCCGCAACTGTCGCTTGATGCTGGCACCTGGTCAGCGCGGGCCGCTGTCGGTTACGCTGGGCCAGACGTAGCCCTTGAGGCGGGCACCTTCACAGCGGCTGATGTTGTCCTGTGGTCGGGGCCAGACGTCTCACTTGACGGCGGCACGTTTACAGCTCGAGAGCTTGCACAATGGCAAGGTCCAGACGTTGCCTTCGACGGCGGCACCTGGTCGGCTCAAGCTTTCGTTGATTACGCCGGGCCAGACGTCGAGCTCGACGGCGGCGCTTTCAGCATTACCAAGATTGCGCGCTACGACGGGCCAGAGTTGCTGGTCTATGCTGGAGACTTTACGGCGTTCGACGTTGCTGATTACGTCGGGCCAGGTCTGGACCTCGACGGCGGCACGTTTGAAGGCGCAGAAACTGCGCTGTGGAGCGGGCCAGACGTAGCCCTCGACGCGGGCACTTGGTCAGCGCTTGAGTCGGCGGACTACGTTGGACCAGATGCAGCGCTTGACGGCGGCACGTTTGCAGCAATTGAACGCGCAAGCTACGCCGGACCAGACGTTGCCCTTGACGGTGGGACGTTTACAGTCTCCGGCGAATACAAATGGATTGGTCCAGACGTGGCCCTTGATGGCGGCACCTGGTCAGCGCTTGAGGACGTGGACTACGTCGGGCCAGACGTCGAGCTCGAGGGCGGCACCTTCAGCGCGCAAGAGCAGACCGGATACACCGGGCCAGACGTAGCACTCGACCCCGGCGCGTTTACGTCGTCAGGCGCGGCTGGCTATGCCGGAGCGGCTGTAGACCTCGACGCGGGCACCTGGTCAGCACAAGAGGTCTCGACGTGGTCGGGGCCAGCCCTCGACCTTGACGCGGGCTCTTGGGTCGCGCTGGCGGTCGTGAGTTACGCCGGGCCACAGCTCGACCTTGACCCCGGATACTTCACAGCCAACGAAGATGCCGACTGGCCAGGGCCACAGGTCAGCCTTGACGGTGGCACCTGGTCGGCGCTCGAGTCGGCAGGCTACACGGGGCCAGACGTCGAGCTTAACGGCGGCACCTTTACGGCTCAAAAGGTCGTCAGCTGGCAGGGGCCAGACGTTGCCCTCGACGGCGGCACGTTTGCGGCTGTCGTGTCTGCGTCGTGGCAGGGGCCAGACACGCAGATGGACGCGGGCACCTGGTCAGCTATTGAGTCGGCAAGCTACACCGGGCCAGATGACGAGCTTGACGGCGGCACGTTCACGGCGAACGAGGTCGTGACGTGGCAAGGGCCAGACGTTGCCCTTGATGGCGGAACCTTTACCTCGTCGAAAGCTGCGTCTTGGCAGGGTCCAGACGACGCACTTGACGGTGGCACCTGGTCGGCTATCGAGTCGGGCGGATACGTCGGGCCTGATGCCGAGCTTGACGGCGGCACGTTCACGGCTTCCAAAGTTGTCAGCTGGCAAGGGCCGGACCTTTCGCTTGACGGCGGCACGTTCACGGTCGACGAGGATGCTGACTGGCAAGGGCCAGACGACGCGCTCGACGCGGGC
>VGYC01000416.1 GCA_016873095.1 Planctomycetota bacterium
GGCCGCTTCCGAGATCGACGAGCCGGATATGCCGGCGAACAGCGTGGCGGTGACGACATTGACTTGGCCCAAGCCACCGCGCAGATGACCAACCAGCGTCGCCGCAAAATCGATGATTCGCGTGGTTAACCTGCCGACATTCATCAGTGCGCCGGCGGCGAGAAAGAAAGGAATAGCCAGCAGTAGGAACTTGGACGAGCCGGTGACGAGCTGCTGCACGATACCCGCCTCAGGCACCGGCGCGCCGACCAGACGCGCCGCGAACACGCTGAACAGCATAGCATAGGCAACCGGCACGCCCATGAAGAGCGTGACGATGAAGGCTATGAAGGCGACAAGTGCCGGGTTCGCTTCGGGCAGGTAGAACAGCTCCCATTGATGAAAGACGGCCCAGGCGGCGGAGGCAATGGCGATCGCGGCCAGCGGCGACCAGGAGAAACGACCGGTAGCGTCGAGTCGCAACGCCAGCATGATCAGCGCGCCCACGGCCGCGGCCAGCAGTACGACGTATGGCAGCCACATCGGCATGGCGAGCACGGGCGTAATGCCTCCCACACGCTGCACCACCAACCTAGCTCCCATCACCAGGAGTACGAGCACATAGGCCATTACGGCATCGTTGGTTAGTTGCAGCGCGGCGCGTGCCTTACCGCCTAATCTGCCTTCTAGTCCGCCAAGCTTCAGTGTCATGTCGCGCGAAATGGCTAAGGGCAAGCCGAAGAAGATGATGAACAGGAACAGCCAGATGGATACTTCCTCGCTCCAGGCGAGCGAGGTGTTCGCCACATAGCGCGCGACAACGCCAGCGCTGACGATAACGATCATGGTGATCAAACACGCCGTGGTGGCCACGCCGAAGGCTTGGTCGAGCAGGCGCGTCAACCGCGCGGCGGCACGGGCCAGGCCGTCGCCGGGTTTGGGCGCCGCCACGACCGATATTCCGCTCATCCGCGCCATCCCATAATCTTAGCACCCCACCGCATAGGCTTGATCGCCGCGCGCGCTTGCGCCGGACACGCCTGCCACGGCAACATCATGAGAACGGATCAAACTATCGCATGGTATCGAGGACGGGGGCAGGTCAGCGCCACCATCTCCTGTAGCGGCGCGTTGCGCGCACCGCGAGCAATCCACAGGTGGAAATCCTGGTTATGGTGGACATAGGCATCGCGATTGTGATCGGCCCCCATCGAGTGGTCCGGGTAGAATGTTAGTGCATCGTGGCCTCCTTCGCCATTGCCGGCTGTAGGTGGAGCGAAGCGGAACCGGAAGGCGGCAATGGCGGCGTCGCGGTTTCCGGCGCTGGTGGTCGATAACCGAGGCCGCTATGCGGGCGGATTGTGTTGTAGTGCCGCCGCCAGACCTCGATCAGCACCTTTGCTTCGGCCAGGCTGAAGAAGATCTCGCCGTCGAGGAGCTCGTCGCGCAGCGAGCCATTAAAGCTCTCGTTGTGGCCGTTCTCCCACGGCGATGCCGGCGTGATGTAGAGCGTCTTCACGCCGACCTTGGCGAGCCATTTCCGCACCGTAGTCGCGACAAACTCGCTGCCGTTGTCTGACCTGATGTTTGCCGGTGACCCGCGCGCAATGAACAGCTCCGCCAATGCCGCTAGCACGTCCTCGTGACGGAAGCGCCGTGCAACCACGAGCGCCAGGCATTCCCGGCTGGCTTCGTCGATGATCGTCAGGATCCGGAACTTCCGGCCGTCATGGGTGCGGCCCTCGACGAAGTCATAGGCCCAGACATGCCCCGGATACTCTGGCTGCAGCCGGATGCACGAACCGTCGTTCAGCCATAACCGACCGCGCTTGGGCTGCTTTTGCGGCACCTTCAGCCCTTCGCGTCGCCAGATCCGTTCGACACGCTTGCGATTGACCGCCCATCCGGCATTCCGCAGCAATGCCGTCACCCGACGATAGCCGTAGCGGCCGTATTGCCGCGCCAGCGCGATGATGTCGTCGGTCAATGCCTGCTCGTCATCTGCCCCTCGCGGCACCTTGCGCTGCGTCGATCGATGCTGGCCCAGCACCCGGCAGATCCGTCGCTCGGATACCGAGAGCTTGCTTCGCACGTGATCGATGCAGCGCCGACGGCGCGCGGGGCTCCGAAGTTTCCCCGAGCCGTGAACGTGTACGTTCACGCCTGCAAGATCAGCTTGTCCAGCGTCAGGTCTGAGATCGCCCGGCGGAGCCGTTGGTTCTCTTTCTCCAGGTCCTTCATCCGCCGCGCCTGGTCGGTTTCTAGGCCGCCAAACTCCTTGCGCCGGCGATAGTATGTCTGCTCGGAAACGCCGAGCCGGCGGCGCGCATCGCTCGCCGTGCCGCCTTGCGCCAGCACGATCTCCGCCTCGCGCAATTTACCGATGATCTCCTCAGGTCCGTGCTTCTTGCCCATGTTCCGTCTCCCTCAGGGTCCAGTCCAAGTTAACGAATGGACCGCTCTGAAGCGGGCAGATCAGTTGCACGCCCATGGCTTCCCCGGAACCGGCCAAACTGCTAGGCTGAACTTTGCCCCATTTTCGAGCTAAGCAATTGAAAGTGCGGGGATTTTGGCTTTGACGGTAGTCATGTAATTTGTTTGAGGTGCTCGACAGGCTGGTTGTGCCGTGATTCAAGCTGCACTTGTACGTCGCGATC
>VGYC01000417.1 GCA_016873095.1 Planctomycetota bacterium
TGAAGCGCATGCGCGCCGGTGCGCTGCAGGCGGCCGCGGCGGCCTCCAGCTCCTGGCCCATGTTGCGCAGACCGGTGAGCACGAACACGTAGACAAAGGAACTCAGCAGTAGCCCGGTGATGATGATGATCCACGTGACGCTGTAGATGTTGAACGGCCCTTCCTCGAGCCCGCCCAGGCCCGGCAGCAGGCGCAGAACCATGTTCAGGTAGCCGACCTTGGGCGAGAGCAGGAAGATCCACCCGGTGACGGCGGCCACCGCCGGCACGACCAGCGGCAGAAGCGGAGCCAGTTCGCCAACACGACGAACGGGGGCCGGCAGCATGGACGCGCACCACGCAAGCGTCGTGCCGATCACGACCGCCAGCACGCTGGACAGGATCGCCAGAAGGATCGTCGTGTGGATCGTATTGGCGATGCGCGGCAAATCGACCAGGCGCCCGAACGCCGCGCCGCCCTCGACGAAGGCGCGTGCCTGGAGCTGCACGATAGGCCACAGCACCATGAAGCCGACCACGACGGCCAGAAGAATCCAGCCGGCCTGGGGCAGCCATTTGCGCCGTACCAGGCCGCCGGAACCCCAGATCGCGGGCGCCGCCGCGAGTTGACCTGTCGTCATGCGCGCAGGCCTCGCGTCCCCACAACAGCCCCGCCGCGCGGCGCCATCATGTTCAGCGTGCGCCGAACAGGCTGTTCCAGCGCGCCTCGAAGGCTTTCACGCCCTCGGGCGTGACCTTCTCCCAGTCGATCAGAGACAGGTTGTAGCGGGCGGTGTCGAGTGCACCGGGCACCCCTGGCAGCGCACTGCCGGCTTCGCCATTGCCGACGATGGCCTGCTGGCCCCGGACCGAGAGCAGGAAGTCATGCACGACCATCGCGGCATTCGGGTTCTTGGCCCAGCTCAGAATGGCCGTGCCATACGCGAAGCCGTACGACGGGTTCGGGATGACCGTCTTCATCGGGGCGTTCTGGGCATGCACCGCGTTGTCCACCGGAATCACCGAGAAGATGCCGGCCGAGATTTCGCCCGCAGCCGTGGCATTCGCCGAGCCCACCGTGCTGGGGTACATCCTGGGCTTGTGCGCAGCAATCTTCTCCAACAGGCCGGGGTTGGTCTCGTCCACCCACTTGTAGAACAGCGTGACCACCTCGGCGACCAGCGACACCCCGCCCAACTTGCCGGCGAACTCCGGCCGGGCCAGATCGGCGTAAGTGTTGATCGGAGTCTTCATCAGGTTCGTGTTGTAGTGCATGACCCAGGGCGTCTGGGCCACCAGACCGACCTGCCCGCCGCGCATCCAGGACTCCGGCCAGGCGGCAGCGTTCGGCCCGACGGGGGTCTTGAAGTAGCCCTTTTTCACGCCGTCGATGGACCAGCGGATGTCGGCCGTGATCACGAAGTCGGCACCCACGACATTGGGCTGGGCGCGTTCCTGCTCCACCTTGTTCGTCAACGCGGAGCCGACGATTCGCACCAGTTCCATCTTCACGCCCAGATTGGCCGCTTCAAAGGCTTTGAGGATGCGCTCGTGCTGTGCCGGTCCCATGGTTGCGTAGACGATGACCTTGCCTTCCTTGCGCGCTGCTTCCTGAATGCGCGCCCACTCGGCGGCCGGAACGTTGCGCGAGCTCGCCTGCGCCCAGACGGCACCACTCGCCGAAAGGCCAAGGCCCAGCGCGCCAGCCAGCATCAGCGCCCGACGCTGCAGGCGCTTGCTGCGCAATGTGGGAACTGCAAATGGGGAATTGGGTTTCATGTCGTCCTCGTTCATTGGCTCGTTCAAGGGTTTTCGCGCCGGGCTGCAAAGGAATCGCGACACCAGGGGCGATGGGACGGCACGGTCGAGACGAAGTACCCTCAGAGCCGTGACGTTATACGATATTACAGCCAAAATATATTCGCTCGCAATCGGGTGTATCCCGCTATTACATGTTGCACTGATGTTTACCAATAGCGGCTCGTGGGGCGACATAAGCCGCATTGTGCGCCGTCAAACCGGGACCAGGGAGCGGGAGGATGGCCAAATCGTGCGGTGCAACGCAGCCTGGGGCGGATAGATTTTCCTATCCGTCGTGCGGTGCAACGCAGCCTGGGGCGGATAGATTTTCCTATCCGTATCTTCAAGGCGCTCGAACGCGCTCTCGAGCAGGCGACCCGCATAGACCCCCGCATCAAGGGCGTTCCCTCGACCAAATGGAAGCTCTGAAGTGAAGGATTCGCTTCTCAAGCGGGCGATCGGCAGGACCTTTTTTCCTTACGGATCGGTGCGAACCGTTCTCTTCGGTCCCTGCCGAGGAGTGAAGTTCAGGGTAACCCGCGATACCGGCTACGCGGCGCTCCTGGGATATGAGAAAAAAAATCAGCTTTTTCTCACAGGCAAAATCCGGCCGGGCATGACGGTTTACGACGTGGGGGCCGCATCGGCGCTGGCGCCCGTCCAGCCGTAGCGCCGATCGGCGCTCGGGCCAGAGCCGTAGCTGCGCATACCGCGATCGATGGGGCCGATCAGCAAGCCGTGCGCGGCATCTTCGTAAAACCAAAAATCCAGCGGCTGACCGTCGGCCTTGAGCTGCTCGCCCCATTGCCGCGGCGACAAGCCCTGTGCGTCGGGGTTGTTG
>VGYC01000418.1 GCA_016873095.1 Planctomycetota bacterium
CTCGAAGCTCACCTTGTCGAGCGCAGTGAACTCGCGAAAATACCGGCGTCGCCGCCAGATCGATTGCTTCAGCCGGTCCTCGGGGCGGGCATAGACCTGGAACGACTTGGTCACGCCCGCGACGCGAATCGCGATGTCAGAGGACATCGGCGAAACCACGACGCGTCCGTTCGAACCAGTAGAACCCGAGCCAGGCCACCAGCAGCCCGACCAATGCGTAGGCCGCGAGCCCTGTCCAATCAGGCATCTGGCCCCACAGCAGGACCGCGCGCGTCTGATCAATGATGAAGGTCAGTGGATTGAGCTGCAGCCACGGCCGCAGCGCCGGCGGCAGCGCCTCGAGCGGAAAGAAGACCGGACTCAGGAACAGGAGCACGGTCACGACCGGCTGGGTGACCTGGCCGATGTCGCGCAGGTAGACCCCGAGAGAAGCCAGGAACCAGCACAGCCCTAGGATCAACAAGGCAAAGGGCGCCCACACAATCGGCAGCAGGGCAATCGTCAAAGGCGGCATGCCGGCAGTCGCCACGAAGAAAGCGAGCAGCACCACGAGGCTGACGGCGGCATGGAAGAGCGCGGCGGCGAGCGCGACATAGGGCAGGATCTCGAGCGGAAAGACGACGCGCTTGACGTAGTTCGCATTGCCGACGACCAGCCCCGGCGCTCGCGTGACGCACTCCGCGAAGAAGCCGTGAACGATGAGCCCGGCAAAAAGCACCAGCGCGAATCCGATCGGACCGTCGTCGCCACGCTGACCCCAGCGGACCCTGAACACGATGCCGAAGACGAAGGTGTAGACAGCCAGCATCAGCAGCGGATTGACCAGCGACCAGACCAGACCGAGCCACGAGCCCCTATAGCGGCTGACCACTTCGCGGACCGCCAATTGCCGGATCAGGAACCCGCGGGACAAACCGCTGGCGAACAGTTGCGGCAGAGCGGAGAAGAGAGTGGGTCGCGGGGCGACGGAGGTCATGGATCCACATGCAATCACGGGGCACACCGCTGACGCGGACGCGCTGCAGGCGATGGTCCGAGCGTCTTAGTGCATCGACGCGGCCGAGGCAAGGCCGGGTCAGCCGGCGAGCCTGCAGATGCGGCCATCGGCCAGCAGGGCATAGGCGGCGTAGCCGTCGCCCGCCACCGCGCGTGTAAAGCCTCGCCAGCGATGGCGGTGACCGGTTCGTCCGAAGATGGATTCGACAACGGCCAGCCGACGCTGCTGTAGCTTGGCCAGACCGGCGACCGTTCCATTAGGGTCCGTGATCAAGACGAAGGACGGCGGCCGACGCGCATCGAGATCAGCTACCCATCCGGCTATTCGGAAGCCTTGAAGCGGTTCGGCTCCAGCGGATGGTGACGTCGCCGCAGCGGCGACGTCGACAATCGCACCTGTGCACCGTTCGCTCGGCGCCGGGTCGAAAATCTCGCCAATGTCGCGGCCGAGCCAAGCGGCCTCGGAACCGTGGAACGGACCTAGTCGATGCTGCTTCAGATAGTCGGCTTCTGCGAGCACTCGATTGGCGCTCAACGTGTACAGCCGCCGCAAGGCGGCGGCATCCGCCACTCCGACGACCGGCGCCAAACCGGCATAGTCCACCTCTTGCGCCAGTTCGCGAATATTCCGGCCGTGCCGGATGTGCAGCAGGACTACTAAGACGAGGCTGGCGGCAAGGCCGGCGACAAATCCGACCGACGCCGCAGCGCGCCAGTTCGGCCGCGCGCGCGCGAGTCCATCGAGCGCGAGGCCGATGACCGCGAGCCAGAACAGCAATACCGGCGTCGCATAGCGGGACGCCAAAGCCTGATCCTCCGATAACCCGAGACGGCCGAGCCCGGTCAAGAACGCGGTGCCGGCGACGAACAGCGCAAGACCGAGCAGCACCGCGTGAAGCCTCGACGCCCGAAGACCGGCGACGAGGAAGCGAATGGCCAAGGCGGCGAGCGCAACGATGCTGGCCACCCCCACCGCCGACCCCAAGGTCAAATGAAGCACGGCCAAAGGCTGGCCGATGTATGCACCAGCGAAGAGATAAGCTGAACGGGCTGGCCGATCGCCATTACCGGCCGCGTGTGGCCGACTGGGGTCCGATAACCAGCGATGTAGCTCGCCCCGATCACGAGGCCCGTCAGCGCAATCGCCCACAGGGTCCGGGCCGGCAGGCGTCTGCCCACACCCAGGAGAATCAGGACGATCCAGACGACCACGCCGCTCGCCATTGTGTAGGTCGCCAGCGTCGCGAGCACGCCGGCCCATGCCGGCCGCCCGTAAACCAAGGCGACGCACGCTGCCGTCGCCAGCAGCACAACCAATACGAACTGAACCTGGAATCCCCAGAAGAGGTTTTCCATCTGGCCAGCGGACAAGGTCGTGCCGCCCGCCGTCATGGCAAAACCGATCGCCGCCCGTCGATCGATGGCGGGTTCGCACCACACCATCACCCCCAGCAGACCGGCGTGACATACCTGAATCGCAAATATCGACGCGACTAGAGCGGTGTGTCTTTAGCCTGAATCGGAATTGGGATTCCCAAAGGGACCGAGTTCTGATTCAACCTACTGGCTGGGAAGGAGGCCAGTATGGATGGGCAAGCCGTACTCGATTGATCTTCGCGA
>VGYC01000419.1 GCA_016873095.1 Planctomycetota bacterium
AGACCCGTGGGCCCGTCAAGGCCGACGCCTGGTCGAAGTACATCCCGGAGAGCGCCAAGCTCACCGCGGACTGGAGCTACCCCTGGGTCTGTGGCAACTGTCCGGCGCCCAAGTACAAGGGCCTCTGATCTAGGCTAAAAGGAGGGGCCGTCCGCCTCGGCGGGCGGCCCTTTTTCTCACCAACGGCACGTTCTAGAGAATGCCGATCCGACTGCTCAAGTTTCTGACCGTTTTCACCCTCTTGCTTCTGCCGGCCTTTGGCCAGGCGCAGGAGCTCAAGGACCTGATCGCCGGTCTGGGCGAACCGGATCCCAAGCCCGCCATTGAGGCGCTGGCCACCAACGACGATCCCAAGGCCAAAGCCGCCCTGCAGGCCCTGGCCGCCGGTCACCTGTTCCGCCGCCTGTCCGACAGTGCTGTGATCATCGGCGAGAAGGACAGCGAGATGTATGTCGTCACCAATGCCACAACGGGCGAGATCGAGGACATGGCCAAGCCCGATGAGCTCGAGCCCATCGAGGCGGACGACACCACCAAGACGCTGCTCGCCAGCGCTGGCGCCACCGCCGAGAAGGCCGACGACGTACCGCTCGATTTCGCCGGCGCGGTGAAGGCACTCAATGCGGAGAACTTTGCCGAGAAAGGCAAAGCGATCGAGCGCCTGACGGCGCTGGCCGACGGGCGCGCGGTGCGTGTCCTCGAAGCGCTGTCTGACGGGCGCCTGTTCATCCGCCGTTCCGACGGCGCCACCGTGATCGGCGACCGGGCGGGCAACGACGTTCGCCTCACTCTCGCCTCCACGCTGGAAGCGGCCGGTATTGTTCCGCCGTCGGCGCTCGAGCCGGTGGTGATCAACAACAATCTGCGCAACAACATCCGCGAGGCGGTGGGTCGCCTCGGCCTGCTGAGCAGCGACAGCACACAGCGCCGGCGCGCGGCCGACGCCCTGATCGGCGCCGGCAGCGCACAGTCGGCGGGCCTGCTACGTGAGACCCTGGCCAAGGAACGCGAACCCAGCGTCAAGGCGACGATGGCTATGGCTCTGGCGGCCGCGGAGATTGTCGACGGCGACAAGCCGCAGCGTCTGGCGGCCGTCGAAATCCTCAAGGGGTCAACCGACCTGCGTGTTCGCTCCCTGTTGCAGAATCGCTCTAACGCGGAGACCGATGCGGAAGTACGAACCGCGGTCATTGCGGCTTTCAACAGCGTGCAGCACAAGCTTATGCTGATCGGCTGGGCGGCGAATATCTTCCAGGGCATCAGCCTCGGCAGCGTGCTGCTGCTCGCAGCCATAGGCCTTGCCATTACCTTCGGGGTCATGGGCGTGATCAACATGGCCCATGGTGAGATGATCATGCTCGGTGCCTATTCGGCCTTCGTGGTGCAGGAGGTGTTCCGTGCCTTCCTGCCGCCGGCGCTGATCGATTACTACCTGCTGGTGTCCATCCCGGTCGGCTTCGTTGTCGCAGCCCTGTTCGGCATTGCGCTCGAGCGCGGTGTCATCCGCTTCCTCTATGGAAGGCCCCTTGAGACGCTGCTGGCCACCTGGGGTATCAGTCTGATCCTGCAGCAGATGGTGCGCACGATCTTCGGCTCGCCCAACCGCGAGGTGGCGAATCCGTCCTGGATGACCGGGGGCTTCGACGTGGTCGGCGGCTTCAGCGTCACTTGGAACCGTCTCTATATCATCATCTTCTGCTTCGCCGTGCTGGGGGTGATCGCGCTCATCCTGCAGCGCACCGCTTTCGGTCTGCACATGCGGGCCGTCACGCAGAACCGCGATATGGCCTCGGCCATGGGCATCCGTACGGCCCGGGTCGACGCATTGACCTTCGGGCTCGGTTCCGGAATTGCCGGCATGGCGGGTGTTGCCCTCAGCCAGATCGGCAATGTCAGCCCCAATCTGGGCACGTTCTACATCGTCGATAGCTTCATGGTTGTGGTCTTCGGCGGTGTGGGCAATCTGCTGGGTACTCTGGTTGGCGCGATGACGCTGGGTATCGTCAACAAGTTCCTCGAGCCGTTTGCCGGGGCCGTCCTCGGCAAGATCGCCGTGCTGGTCTTTATCATTCTGTTCATCCAGAAGCGACCGAGAGGCCTGTTTGCCCTGCGCGGCCGGGCAGCGGAGACCTGAGATGGATGGGTTCAAGTCGCTTCTGGGCCCCCGCGGCTGGGCCGCTTTCCTGGGGATCGGCGTGATCCTGCTGATCGGTGTGCCGTTGCTCAACCTGCTGCCCGCCTCGTCGCCGTTCCATATTCCGAACTATCTCGTACCGCTGCTCGGCAAATACGCCTGCTACGCCATTCTCGCCCTAGCCATGGACCTGGTCTGGGGCTACGCCGGCATCCTCAGTCTCGGCCATGGCGCCTTCTTTGCGCTCGGCGGCTACTGCATGGGCATGTACCTGATGCGGCAGATCGGCACGCGTGGCGTCTACGGCAACGCCGTGCTGCCGGACTTCATGGTCTTCCTCAACTGGAAGGAGCTGCCCTGGTACTGGTACGGCTTTGACTGGTTCGTCTTTGCGGCCGCAATGGCGCTGGCGGTGCCGGCACTGCTGGCCTTCGTCTTCGGCTGGTTTGCCTTCCGCAGCCGCGTCACCGGCGTCTAT
>VGYC01000420.1 GCA_016873095.1 Planctomycetota bacterium
CACAGCGTGCTGGGCTACGTCCCACCGGCACCACCGGCGAAGCCGCCAGCGGGGCCCGTCGTCGCTCCGCTCCTCCGAGCCCCGCTGCCTTCACTCGTCCCGGGGAGTACAACTTGAGGTGTGGTATAACGATCGGGGGCAGGTCATGAGCGGACACGAAGTGCTCGAGCTCTACTGACGCCGATCGCTCAAGGGTCGAGCGTCCGCGCCGGTCGCACGCCGAGGTCGCAGTTGCTGAAGCTCTTCAGCGTCGGAATGCGGGCGGACGAGGCGGCGTTCACCGCCGTCAGGAGGTAGCTGCCGCCGCGAACGGTCGCGCGATGCCGGGAGCATAGATACGATCAGCGGCTCTCTGTCCCGAGGGAATGCCCATGACCCGCATCGCGCTCGCCGTCCAGCTGTTCGCCTGCACGCTCGCCGCCCAGGGCTGGGTCGACCGCACGCCCGCCAATCCGCTGGCTGGCCCCAGCCCGCGCCTCGACGCGGCGTTGTGCTGGGACGACGCGCACGGCTACCCGGTGTTCCAGTTCAACGACGTCTGGGAGTTCGATCTCGGCACCGGCGCCGCCTACTCCACCTACGGCAGCGGCTGCGCCGGCAGCCGCGGCACGCCGTCGCTGGCGGCGCAAGGCAGCTCGCTGCCGCTGTCGCTCGGGTTCCTGGGCGCGCCCGGCTGCACGGCGGTGGCCAGCGGCGAGGCGATGTACCTGCTGACCAATGTGCTCGGAGCATATCTCCAAGCCGGCACCGGCGCAGTCACGCGCACGGCTCAAGCGAAGATGCGCGATGTGGTGAGCGTCAAGGATTTTGGTGCAGTGGGCGACGGGGTGACTGACGATACGGCGGCGATTCAGGCGGCGTTAGCTGTCGGTGGGGGCATCTACTTTCCCCTGGGTACATACATGGCGAATGACCTGACGGCCACCCTGCCGGTCTACATCTACGGGTATGGCGCGACGATCAAGCGTCGAAATAACCAGTTGGCGAGCACCTTTATCCTGAGCATTGCTGGTAATCGGTCGTCTGTTCAAGGGCTGAATTTTGACGGCAACGCAGCCAACAACGCTGGCCACACGGGTCGGCACGAAGGATTGCGTATTGCTGCGAATAACGTGACTGTTCTGGATTCCGACAGTAGCAACACGCCTAGTGGTGGAACAAGAGTTGCCAACTGCTTCTATGTGGCAGGAAATGCTGCAACGCTGGAAAACGTCACATCATCCAACGCCGGCTATGCCGCTATCCGCATAGATGGAGATGGCGTAACAGTCAACAACGCTCGAATCACTAATTTTACCGAGAAGGGAATCGTGTTTGATGGCACGGTAGGTGTGTCTGCGAAGTCTTTGGTCATTTCCAATTCCCGAATTACTAGCGCGTCAACTGATGTCAATGGCCAGGTGTGCATCTTGACGGATTCCGGGTCTTCGCTGACAGAGCAGTTGAGAAGTCTCTTCATCTCAAATGTCTATTGTGAGTTGACTGGAAACATCACAGGCTCAAACGTCGTCAAGGTTGTCAACACGAAGTATTGCGTCATCGACAACTTCAACTTTGTTCAAGCCGGAACTAATCACGCCTCGTTCAGAGCGCAGGAGCGGGTCGAATATCTGACGCTTTCCAATGGGCGCATGGACTTCGAGTTCAATTTGGATTCGTGGGACTACCGGCAGATAACTCTTCAGAACGTCACGGTTGGTAAAGAGGACAAGAGCCTGAACATCGGACCTCCAATTTCTGGCTTGTACGCAAGTCAGCAAATCTTGCTGACCGACGTTTCTGTGAACGGAGCAACATCCGGTTCTGTACGAATTGAGGACTGGGTCGGTCAAGTAAACAGCGACGGCGTGGCGTTGACAGAGCCAAACATAACTATCAATGGGTTTGTTCAAAACGCAAACGCTTCAACGGTGCCGGTATTTTACTTGGCGATGGCGACGACTGACATCACACCGGGCAGTATCGTGGCCGGTGATGTGATTGTCATCACCGGCTACACAAACGCAGTGCAGACGTTGACTGGTTCAAGCTCAACTGAACGGTTGATTCAACGTAACCCTGGAAACACATTCTCACGCGAGTTTCTGAGCGCGTCTGCTCCTACTACTAATGCTTGGAAACTCAGTGACCGCGTCTACAACACGCAGGCTGCACTTGTTGGTTTTGCGGGATGGATATGCACGGCAGCAGGCACGCCTGGAACATGGAAAGTGTTTGGACAGATAGGAACTGCCACCAGCATTGGAGGAACGCCAGAGTTTGTCGGTCAAACGTCAGTAGTGGCTGGTGCGGCATACATTGCCGTTGGCACTTCGTCTTCTGCTGACTGGAAGAAGATTACGCCGTGACCCGAGCATAACTGACGAGCCTGCTCCCGCGTTGCCCACCGCCGTCCGTCCATCGCCCCATCCGATTGCCGCCCACGGGGGTTTCCTCTTCGGCGCTCAAGGAGGCCAAGGTCGTCATCGAAGATTGGCGGCGGCACTACAACGAGGTCAGACCGCACAGCGCGCTGGGCTACATCCCACCGGCACCACCGGCGAAGCTGCCAGCGGGGCCCGTCGTCGC
>VGYC01000421.1 GCA_016873095.1 Planctomycetota bacterium
CTCCGTGGTCGTCGTGCGCCATGTGAAATTACCAGGAATTTGAACGAAATTGCCCATTTTGACAAGGCCAGCTGCAGCTTTGCAAAACCTTAGTTGTAACACAGGAGACACCCCAATGCCGAACTCAGCGGACCGGAGAAGTTCCACGTGCGGTGGTCCGCTGGCGATCACGCGCCGCCAGATGGTCCAGGTCGGGGGCATTGGTCTGCTAGGACTGAGCTTGCCCGAATTGCTGCGGGCGCGAGAACCGCGGCCCTCGACCGCACATGCCACGGCTGATCATTGCATTGTCGTTTTCCTCAACGGCGGCCCCAGCCATCTCGACATGTGGGACATGAAGCCTGCGGCCCCCGCCGAGATTCGCGGGCCGTTTCAGCCCACCGCAACCACCGTCCCCGGCATTCACTTCTCCGAGCATCTCCCCAGAATGGCCCGGCAGGTGCATCGCTGCTCGGTTGTCCGTTCGGTGCGACACTCGGTGAACAACGCCCACGCGGCGGCGGTGTATGTCGGCCTCACGGGGCACGACCGCGGCGACGCCAACCGGGCCATTGGCGCCGGTCCGGAGGATTACCCGTCCATCGGCTCGGTCGCCGGCCACTGCCGACCACCGGAAGGCAGCGTGGTGCCGTACGTATCGCTGCCGTTCATCACGGCGGAAGGCGCGGGCGGCCCGCCGCAACCCGGCTTCTTCGGCGGCTGGATGGGGCGCGGTCACGATCCGCTCTTCGTGCTGCGCGATCCGAATGCTCCCGGCTTCGGCATGCCCGAGCTGTCGCTGGTCGGCGACCTGAACTTGCGGCGCGTGGCGCAGCGTCGCGACCTGCGCGCTCGCATCGGCGGCAGCCAGTCGGACGGTCGCTTGCAAGCCATGGACACGTTTCAGGCGCGAGCCTTCGACCTGCTCACGTCGGCGGCGACGCGCCGCGCATTCCAGATCGAGCGTGAGCCGATGGCCCTGCGCGAGGCCTATGGCCGCAACATCTACGGACAGAGCGTGCTACTGGCGCGGCGGCTCATCGAGGCCGGCACCCGCGTCACCTGCATCTCCTGGGCGCCGGACGCCAACGCCACCTGGGACACCCACGGCAACAACTTCAACAAGCTGCGCAGTGAACTCTTGCCGCAGCTCGACATGGCCGTCGGCACGCTGCTCGGCGACCTGGCCGATCGCGGCCTGCTGGAGAGGACCATCGTGGCCGTGATGGGCGAGTTCGGCCGGTCGCCGCGCGTCAACGGCAACGCCGGCCGCGATCACTGGAATTTTTGCTATGGCCTCATGCTGGCCGGCGGCGGCATCCGCGGCGGCTACGTCCACGGCGCCAGCGACCGCATCGGCGCCTTCCCCAGCCAGAACCCCGTCCTGCCCGCCGACATCGTCGCCACCATCTACCGCGCCCTCGGCATCCCGCACGACCTCGAGCTGCGCGACCGGTTGCACCGACCGTTCCAGCTCGTGCCGTGGGGCAGCCCGATTATGGAGCTGCTGGCGTAAGCGGTGTGCGCGAGCGAGGCCTTTCCATGAATCCTGATGTGCTCCATTTGATCATTTGCAATGACATCCAAGAAGACCCGAAGAACTATCACCGGCTGAACGTCCTGGGTCTGATCACTTCCATTCGATCGGCCGCCGTGCCACCTTTTCCCGTTCGCCAACCAGAGTTACTGGCGTTTCTTGTGTGGACCGGCGGCACGGGCAAAGGCAATCTTACTCTACGGATCGTCGCGGAACGCACGGGTGATTCGGTGTTTACCACCAATCCACGCGAAGTTCGCTTTGTAGGAAGCGTCGAGGCGGTCAGTGGCATCGTGTTTCGCATCCGCAATTGTTCCTTCCCGACCGCGGGGTTATACTGGGTGGAGATTCTATTTGCCGGCGCAGTGCTCGCTCGTCAGCGGCTCATTCTCAAGGATTCCGGGAGCATGCCATGAATTCGGATTCGACTATCTCCGTTGATTATCTGATCGAGTTGGTTGACGACGCGATGCAGCCGGGACGGACAGACTCTAGAGTAGTTGTCATTCCGCCTCCACCCAAGAATGGCAGACATGCACCCGTGAAAAAGAGCGGGTCCAAACGGGATCCTTCCGCAGCCACCCGGAAGCGGACCAAGAAGAAACATTGATTCATTGCTAGCCTGGACTGGGCCATTGTCGTTCCTCAGCGAGACGCGAGATGCACACCAATGCTGAATTCGCGTCGTTCTCAATTGAGTTTGTTCGTGCATATTGGTTGACGCTCAAGAATGGCCAGTTCCCTATGCCACCCAATGAGCCAGTCGAGGAAACTCTGGATGAGTTGCTCGCTGCTGTTTCACACGAAATAGAAATTGAAAAGTCTTCGACTCGCCCGGAGTCGCTGTACAAGCTTCGTATGACAAACTCGGCCGGAGATTGGTGGCTCTTCACCTTCCGCGAGAGTTCCGAAGGTTGGATGATGATTGGATGTTCGGCAAGGTCTGACTGTATTGCTAAGGGTTCCTGGGAATCGGCGTGTGTGAGTCTTTGGGCGGTGCGGATAGACTATGGTCACCGAGCCCGAAGGAGTCAAGCTCATGCCGAGA
>VGYC01000422.1 GCA_016873095.1 Planctomycetota bacterium
ACAACCTGATCCGCATCCCCAAGCTCATCGCCGCGTAGGGCAGAGCCGACCAGAAAGACGGGGCGCCGCCGGCAATGCTCAACGACAAGATCGACTTCGCCACCACCACGTCATCGACACAACAGGGTCGCTCCGAAATTCCCGGTTTTTCAGCAAACTGCTAGAGCCGCCACATGGATTGTGATTGCGCTGGCTATGCTTTCATTGGTTCACGTGCCCGCTAGGGCAGACGTGGTGCCGCCGCCTGGTCCAGCTACGGTAATGCGTATCATCGACGGCGATACCTTGCGCGTGAGGCTGCCGGGCGGAAAGCGTGCGCGCACCGTCCGGCTACGCGACGTCGATGCGCCTGAAATTAAGGCAAAGTGCCTGTCAGAAATTGCACTGGCACAAATGGCCAAGTCCGAGCTCGAACGACTAGCGCCAGTGGGATCGACGGTGCTGCTTTCCGCGACGAAGGGTGACAAATACCAGAATAGGATTGATGCAAAAGTGGCCGGACCGTACGGCGACATGTCGGAGGCGCTGCTCGCCGCAGGGCTAGCGCGACCGTACAATGGTGGCAAACGGCAGAGTTGGTGCTAATCGCGGCGAGCGGCTCATGCCCCACACCGTTACCCCCTATGTATGCACCCCTTGATTGAGTGAGTATGCGGTGACTTAATAGGCAGCAACAGCGTCTCGCGCGGTCTTAGATCGAAGCGGGGCTGGTGTTGACCGTACAGCGGCGGATGGCGCACGACAGGAGGCCGTTGCGATGGGATGGCTAGGCAACGCCGTGCCGGCTGGCGCGGAACCGCTCGAGGACGGTGTGGCCGCGTACAGCCGCAAGGACTACGCGACGGCGATGCGACTATGGCGCCCATTGGCCGACCAGGGAAACGCCGGCGCCCAGTTCATTCTCGGCGTCATGTATGACAACGGCGAGGGCGTGCCGCAGAACGATGCCGAAGCCGCGCGGTGGTACCGCAAGGCTGCCGACCAGGGAGACGCCGGCGCCCAGTTCAATCTCGGCCTCATGTACCACAAAGGCCAGGGCGTGCCGCAGAACGATGCCGAAGCCGCGCGGTGGTACAACAAGGCTGCCGACCAGGGAGACGCCAGCGCCCAGTACAGTCTCGGCGTCATGTATGCCAACGGCGAGGGCGTCCCGCAGGACTATGCGGAAGCCGTGAGGTGGTACCGCAAGGCTGCCGACCAGGGGCTCGCCATCGCCCAGTACAATCTCGGCGTCGGATATGAGATCGGCCAGGGGGGCGTGCCGCAGAACTATGCCAAGGCCGCGCGGTGGTACCGCGAGGCTGCCGACCAGGGGCACGCCCGCGCCCGGTACAATCTCGGCCTCATGTATGCCAACGGCCGGGGCGTGCCGCAGGACTATGCGGAAGCCGTGAGGTGGTACCGCAAGGCTGCCGACCAGGGAGACGCCGGCGCCCAGTTCAATCTCGGCCTCATGTACCGCAACGGCTGGGGCGTGCCGCAGGACTATGCGGAGGCCGTGAGGTGGTACCGCAAGGCTGCCGACCAGGGAAACGCCGGCGCCCAGTCCAATCTCGGCGTCATGTATGACAACGGCTGGGGCGTGCCGCAGGACTATGCGGAGGCCGTGAGGTGGTACCGCAAGGCTGCCGACCAGGGAAACGCCGGCGCCCAGATCAATCTCGGCGTCATGTATGACACCGGCCGGGGCGTGCCGCAGGACTATGCGGAGGCCGTGAGGTGGTACCGCAGGGCGGCCGACCAGGGAGACGCCGGCGCCCAGTTCAATCTCGGCGTCATGTATGACACCGGCCAGGGCGTGCCGCAGAACGATGCCGAAGCCGCGCGGTGGTACCGCAAGGCTGCCAACCAGGGAAAAGCCCGCGCCCAGTACAATCTCGGCCTCATGCATGCCACCGGCCAGGGCGTGCCGCAGAACGATGCCGAAGCCGCGCGGTGGTACCGCAAGGCTGCCGACCAGGGAGACGCGGGCGCCCAGTTCAATCTCGGCCTCATGTACCGCAAAGGCCGGGGCGTGCCGCAGGACTATGCCGAGGCCGCGCGGTGGTACCACAAGGCTGCCGACCAGGGAGACGCCAGCGCCCAGTTCAATCTCGGCGTCATGTATGACAACGGCTGGGGCGTGCCGCAGAACGATGCCGAAGCCGCGCGGTGGTACCGCAAGGCGGCCGATCAGGGCAATGCGTCGGCGCAGAACAACCTCGGCGTCATGTATGGCAACAGCCGGGGCGTGCCACAGGACTACATCCAAGCTCACAAGTGGTACAATTTGGCGGCAACTACGGGCGACGCCGACGCAGTGGAGAACCGCGACTTTGTCGCGCGCAAGATGACGCGCGAGCAAATTGCCGAGGCGCAGAAGTTGGCGCGGGAATGGAAGCCTGCGCCGGCAAAATAGCGGCCAGCATCACTGCTGTCCGGCTAACCCAACTTGCGCAGGATCGATAGTCGGGTTGGGGGATATCAAGGGGTTAGGGGAAAAGTCGTCACTACATTTTTGGTTCAGGCGACGGCAGCGAAGGTGGTTTGGTCGTTGATTTTCAT
>VGYC01000423.1 GCA_016873095.1 Planctomycetota bacterium
ACCCACCGCTACCGCGTCACAGACCAGGGCTGGCGCACCGCCATGTTCTGTACGCGCACCTATAACCGCATCCTGCGCCCCGGCCTGGCCCACGTCTGCGCCGACGAACCTGACAGTGACAATCCGTTACGCCACAGCTTCGAACGCCTTGACGCAGACATCGACCATTGGATCGAGGCCCAGAAAGTGCCTGCATGAAACTTGACTCAAACGAGATAACTTCTGGGGATCAAGGACGCTAGAGGCGAAGGGGCAGTCTGCACTCCGTCGGCCGCCCGTCGCGATACGGCACGCTCGACCTTGAAGCGTGGCACGAGCTCATTCTACAGTTCCACAGCACCTGCGGCTGGTGCAGGCGCCTGCACATCTTACCCAGTTCTTGCCACTATTTTCGCGGCCGGCAAATTGCGACTTCTCGGAATCTTCCCCCAATGCCGAAAAATCAGAATAGTCCGCGTAACCCAAACCTGACGCGTTTCAGGAAGACCTCATGCGGTTTGTGCTTGGCTCCTGTTGCCTGCTCGCTCTGGCTTGCCCGGTCCGCCTGGCTGCCCAGGATGCCCCTGCGCCCAAGGAAGAAAGCTCGATCCTGGCTCCGCGCGACTTGCCGGAGTTGCAACCGCCGCGCGAGGTCGAGTCCGCCTCTCCCGGCACGAATCTGCCGGAGGCGAACGTGCCATCGGAGGTCATCCCGTCGGCCCCGACGATTCCGCCGGCCGCGTGGGTGCAGAACCTGCGCTTTCCACGCCGGGAGTATCCCCGGCCGCTGGCCTGGTGGTATGGGGACGTTGCGGGCGGCTCGCCCGAGGAGAGCAACTGGTTCGCACGCGAATGGGGGGTATTCTGCGGGGAGGCGCACGATACCTGTCGTCGTTTGTGGCGCGACTATCAGTTCCAGTACAGCTGTTATCCGCTCTGCGAACTGGGAGTGGCGGTCGCCCTAGCCGCTCCGCTGGCGAACACGCGTGCCGATCAGGCCGTCGCCATCTGGTATCAGGACAGAATTCGCAGCGAAACCACGAATAACTTGTCGCTGCCCGGTTACTTCCTGGGCAGCTTCCAGTACATGCTGCCGATCTATTTTGGCGTGTGGACCGCGGGACGACTGTGCGACCACACGTTCGCCGGCGCCGTCTCCGCCGACTGGGCCAACCGTTCATTGCGGGCGCTGGCCATCGGCGCCCCCGAGGTCGGCATCCTGCAGGTTCTCCTTGGTGGTTCGCGGCCCAATGATTACGAAGGCGCGGTTCGGCCGCCGGATTACTGGGGCTCGCGCTGGCGGCCGTTCAACGACAACAATGGCGCCTCCGGCCATGCCTTCGTCGGCGCCGTGCCGTTCCTGACCGCCGCTTCCATGTGCGAGAATCCCTGGTGCCGGGGTGCGTGCTTCGTTGGCTCCTTCTGGTCCGCCTGGGCCCGCGTCAATGCCGACAGCCATTATCTCTCGCAGGTCCTGCTCGGCTGGTTCATCGCCTATCAATCCGTGCGCTCGGTCAATCGCACCGAGGCGGAAGAGCGCCAGGTGCAGGTCGGCCCTTGGATCGACCCAGGCATCACCGGCATCAACGTATTCCTGCGATATTAATGGAAGCCGCGCCGTGCTATAGTAGCGCGCAGCCCTCGGTAAGTTTCACCGTCTACTTCGGCCGCAGCGCTTCGACTTGCGGCAAATCCTTGAGGCTGCGCAATCCGAAGACTTGCAGGAAGCGCTTGGTGGTGCCGTAGAGGACGGGTCGGCCCAGTGAATCGTGCCGGCCGGCGATGCGGATCAGGCCCTTCTCCATCAGAAGACGCATGATCTCGCTGCACTGCACGCCGCGAATGGCCTCGATGTCGGCCCGGGTGATGGGCTGGCGATAGGCGACGATGGCGAGCGTCTCCCGTGCCGGTGCGGTGATGCGCACCTCCTGGTCCGCCCGTCGCTGCCGCACGAGCCAGCGCTGATACTCGGGCCGTGTGAGCAGCTGAAAGCCGCCGGCGAGTTCCTCGATCTGAAAGGTCGTCCCGTCCCGGTCATAGAAGTCTTGCAGCTTGCGGACCAGACGACGCGCGCCGGCGGTATCGGTGCTGCCAGTATCGGCGCAGCCAGTATCGGCGCTGCCGGCGACCTCGGCCAGACGACGTGCCGTCAGTGGCTCGTCGGCAGCGAACAGCGCCGCCTCGATGCGTGCCAGCGCCGCATCACGCGCCAGCTCGCCGTGGCCCTGCCAGGCGCCGCGATCGTCGAGCAGACGATAGATCGCGGGCAGCGGCCGATCCACCGGCAACTGGTCGCGACGGCGACGAAAATGCGGTCGGCGAAGAAGGGGTAATATCACCCTCATTGGCTCTCACTTTTCAAGCATCGGTTCTTCCGTAACCGTTCACGCCTTGGCCAGCAATGGTGCTGGTTTTCCAGCCATTTGGGCTTCTACGGCGGTTGTCAGCCATGCAAAAGCATTGTGTGACTGGCGACGACAGGTTTCGATCACCGTCAGCAGACGCTCGACGAAACGGCTGCCACCGTTCGATTGCGTGCCGAAGGAGAGCTTACGCCAGA
>VGYC01000424.1 GCA_016873095.1 Planctomycetota bacterium
AACACAACCTTACGCCGATCTTTCGATCAATTGGATGAAGCCATCGAACAATGGCTCCATGAGGAGAAACTCGTTGCTTAAAACTTGACTCATTCACTATGAGTCTTGCGAGTCAAGAACCCTAGCGCACGGTCATCAGCACGACCACCACGGTCACGCCCAGGAAGAAAACGCCGCAGAACAGCACGCCGGCCTGCATCAGCCAGTTGGGCTGTAACTCGCGGGGCAGCAGGGTTCGGTTCACGTAGAGCGTGTGCAGCGCCGAGAAGCCCATGGCCAGGTTCATCAGCACACCGCCGATCTGCAGGATGATCAGCGGATCGAAGAGCCACAGGGCAATCGTCCCCCAGATGGCATAGAGGAGCAGGATGCCGTAGTAGACGTACTTGACCTGGTTGCCATGCAGGCGCTGGGCCTGCGGGTTGCAACTCCAGATGATGTCCGTCCAGCGGCGGGCGAACATGTCGCCGGAAAGGATTTGCCCCGGAAAGAGAATGAGGAAGCCGACGCCCAGGGTCAAGAGCCAGAGAGTCGTGCTCCATTCGGGGTAGCGGTGGGCCATGCCCTCGGCGGTCATGGCGGCCACGCGGTTGCCGGAGACCGGCGCCGCCCGGATGAATTCCAGCGACAGCATGCACGGCAGGGCCATGCCGATGAAGTTGCAGATCATCCACACGACCAGTTGATCCTCGACGATGTAGCGCATCCAGCGTCGCCAGCGCGGCCGGCTCTTGTCGTCGGGGCGAAACGCCTCGCCGACATGCGACAGGGCAATGGTCATGCCGCCGACGAGGCTCGGGATCGCACCGACGCGTGCCCCCATGCCCCAGCCCTTGTCGCGCGCGAAACTGGAGAACAGCGTGTTGGTCAGTCCGCCGGCGCCGGCAATGGCCACCAGTGTGGCCAGCAAGGCCCAGTTGAGCGCCGGCAATCGGCCATGGTCTCGCCAGTACGAAACGGCGTTGACCTCCTCCAGTCCCTGGAAGCGCACCAGATTGCGGACGACATCGATGAAAGGAGCCGGCACGTCATCGATGTGCCGATAGGTTCGCGACTGGCCGCCGCTGGCGAGGCGGATCTCCGTCGCGTTCCAGGCCGCATCGCCGGCGATGGTTCCCTCGATCGTCAGGGTCGTATCGTCGCGGCTGTCGCGGACAAAGAACCGGCCCGGTTGTGCGCGAGCCCTCGCCTTGTCGATGAGGGCGGCACGTTTCGCCTTCAGGTCCGCCGGCAGGTCTGCCAGCGTGTACGACCTGGTTTCGCCGCCGCGCGTCACGCGAAAGGCGATGACCTCGACCTCGTCCTTGTCCATCGTGCCCTGCAGGAGGTAGCTGGCCTGGCCGTCACGTTCCACGAGCGTGAAGTGCCGGTCGGCAATGACCGTCTCGGCACGTAGCGGTACGGCGCCGAAGCGAAAGAAGCCGGTGAAGACGTCCCAGGCGTTCGTCGCCGACACCGTCAGCACGGCGAAGACGCTCAGGTACACCAGAACGATGACCAGCTTGATCGTGAAAATGCGGACCAGCATCTTGTAGATCGTGCCGCCGAAGATCAGCGGCACAAACGCCAGCAGAAACAGGATGAAGCTGAGCCAGCGGACGAAGGTGCTCTCGCTCATGACCACGCCGGCGAGTTGAATGGTACTGTCGCCTGGCAGATGGCCAAGGAAGGCGGCCGCGAGAGCCACGCCGGCACTGGCGACGTTGAATGGCCAGATGGCAGCCACGTCGAGAAAAGCGTACACCCACGTCCACAACCGCGGCCCAGGCCAGCTCCGAAAAAAACCGACGACGATCGGCTCGCCGCAGTACAGCGTGTAGCGAATCATCTCGATGTTGACAAAAACCTGACCGAGAATGCTGAGCGTCGCCAGCCACAACAGCGTGGCCCCATACTGAGCCGTGATGCCAGGCCCCGTGAGCCATTCGCCCGAACCGATCGAGGCCCCGGCGAGCAGGACTCCCGGCCCGATCACGCTCAGCCAGCGCCGCCAGCCTGCCGGCGGCGGCAGCGGCAGTTCCCCCACCGTCCACGGCTGCAGCATGCCGACGGCAAGCGTTTCCTTGGGTGCTGTGTCCGTGTGCCCGGCGGACGACGGACCCGGGAGAGGCTGAGTCATGACCGGCCCTCGCATGCAATGAGTGCGGCAATCTTAAGGGATTGCCGCATTGAAAGACAGAGCCCGCAGGGTGGAACATTCGCTAGCGTCCTTGATCCCCAGAAGTTATCTCGTTTGAGTCAAGTTTCATGCAGGCACTTTCTGGGCCTCGATCCAATGGTCGATGTCTGCGTCAAGGCGTTCGAAGCTGTGGCGTAACGGATTGTCACTGTCAGGTTCGTCGGCGCAGACGTGGGCCAGGCCGGGGCGCAGGATGCGGTTATAGGTGCGCGTACAGAACATGGCGGTGCGCCAGCCCTGGTCTGTGACGCGGTAGCGGTGGGT
>VGYC01000425.1 GCA_016873095.1 Planctomycetota bacterium
GCTCCGCGTGTTCTGTCTGGCCGAAGGCGAGCGGAGGGTGCGCGCCGTATCCGAGGCGGCGACCCGGGCAACCTTGGCGGCGGGAGCGACGAATATCGAGACAATGGTTGAGCTGTGCCCCGCTGCTTGCCTGGTGATGACCCGCGAACGCCGGATCCTGCGGGCGAACCCCGCGTTCGGCCGCTGGTACGGGTCAGCCTACGTCAACCTACCCGGGAAGACGCTGGACCATTTCTTCAAGCTGCGCATGGCGCCGAGCTATGAGGCCGTGCTCGCCGCCTTCAGCTCGGGGTCACTGGAGGCGGCGAAGGCGCACCTCCTCTATGTGATGCCGGGGCGCGTCGTTGCCGGGGCAGCACGCATAATGCCGGTGGCGCGCGCCAACGCCGACGAGTTCTCGATCCTGATCATGGTCGATAGCGCGGCCGCCTGAAGCGCACCGGCTTAGGTTACACTTAGCGTACTTTCGACAAGCAAGGTGGCGGTGACGCCACCTACGGACTGGGTGTAGATGTTGAACGTGCCGGTCTCGCCCTGCGGGTTGCTCTGCTGGCCGGCGTTAGTCCAGCCGCTGGCGGTGATCGACAGCACGTCGCCAGCGTCGCCGCGCACCAGCAATGTATCCGCTGTTGGCGACAGGTCGAGCACATCCTGGGCGTTGAGCGTTACGGTATTGGTGACGCCGCCACGCAGGTCCAGCTTCTCGATACCCTGGTACTGAGTGCCGGCGTTGCCAAGATTGATGCTGCTGACAGCGCTGAGATCGAGGATGTCCGCGTCGCCCGCACCCAGATTGACGGAGGTGGCGGCGTCGATTGCCACGCGGTCCGTGCCGGTGCCACCGGTCACGGTCTCGACGCCTGACACCGAGATCGTGTTGGTGAAATTGCCGAGTACGACGCGGTCGGTACCGCCGCCGCCGACGATCGATACGCCGGTCGCCGCTCCGGTGAAAGTAAGCAGGTCGTTGCTGTTGCCCAGGTCGATGAGCCCGCCCGAGGTGCCTCCTGTCAGGGTCAGTGTGTCCGCGTTGCCGCTGGCGACAAGGCTGTCCACGCCCGAGATCGAGAGCGTATTGGTCCCTGAAGCCAGAGTCAGGCGGTCGCTGCCCGAGCCGAGGTCGACGCTGATGCCGCTCTGGGCGCCTGTGAAAGTCACAGTGTCAGCGCCGGTGCTGCCAAGGACCGTCTCGACGTTGCTGAGGTTTAGACTGTTGGTGCCAGTGACCGTCAGGGTGTCGGAGCCGCTGCCGAGATTGATCGTGCCGGTGTAGCCGCTGGTCAGGGTCAGGCTTTCAGCGCCGGACGTTCCTGTAATGCTTTCGATGCCGCTGGCGGCAAACGTGCTCGAGCCAGCCGCCAACGCCAGCGTGACGGTTCCGCTGCCGAGATTGATCGTGCCGCCGCTGGAGGCGGCAGTCAGCGTCAGGACGTCGGCAACGTTACCGGTGTTGCTGACCTGGAGGAGTTCGATCCCCGAGAAGGCCAGTGAATTAGCACCGCTGCCTAGCGTCAGGGTGTCGGTGCCCGCGCCGAGATCGACGCTGATGCCGCTCTGCGCGCCGCTGAAGGTTACGGTGTCGCCGCCAGAGCTGCCCATCACCGTCTCGACACCGGTCAAGTTCAGGGTGCTGCTGCCGGCGGCAACCGTCAGGATATCGGTGCCTGTCCCTAGGTTGGCGGTAATGGCTCCAGCCGCGCTCATGGTGACTGAGTCGTTGCCCGTGCCGCCGGTGACCAGCTCAACACCGGTGACGGAGAGCACGTTGGTGGCGTTGGCAAGAACCAGAGTATCGGTACCGGCGCTGAGATTGATGGTGTCGCCATTGAAGGCGCTGCTGAGGGTTAGAGCGTCGTTGCTCGACGTGCCGCTAACCAGTTCGACGCCGCTGACGGCGAGCGTATTGGCGCCCGCTGCCAGGGAGAGGGTGTCGGTGCCGCCGCCGAGGTCGACGCTAACCCCGCTCTGCACGCCGCGGAAGGTGATGGTGTCGCTGCCCGAGCTGCCGGCGACGCTCTCGACACCGCTGATTGATAGCGTGCTGTTGCCGGCGGCGACCGTCAGGATATCGGTGCCCGTACCTAGGTTGGCAGCGATCGTGCCAGCCGCCGTCATGGTGACCGAATCGCTACCGGCGTTGCCCGTCACGACTTCGAGGCCGGTGACGGAGAGAACGTTGGTGGCGTTGGCCAGCTCCAGGGTATCGGTTCCAGTGCCGAGATCGATGGTGCCGCCGCTGAAGGCACTGCTGAGGGTCAGAGCGTCGTTGCTCGACGTGCCGCTGACAAGCTCGACGCCGCTGGCGGCCAGGGTGTTAGCCCCCGCGAGCAGGCTTAGGGTATCTGCCCCGTTGCCGAGATCGATGCTGATCCCGCTGAGTGCGCTGTTCATCGCAACCGCGTCTGCGCCGCTGCTACCCAGGACGGTCTC
>VGYC01000426.1 GCA_016873095.1 Planctomycetota bacterium
CGTGGGGCGACATAAGCTGCATTGTGCGCCGTCAAACCGGGACCGGGGAGCGGCAGAATGGCCAAATCGTGCGGTGCAACGCAGCCTGGGGCGGATAGATTTTCCTATCCGTCGATTGGCTGCACCGGGAAGCGGCGGGCGAGGAGGCATAGTCGAAGTGTCAACCAGTTGACAGACGGTTCGCCGACCCTCGGGCAAGATGCGCCGCAAGAAGCGGAGCATTTTCTTCTTTCATGCGGGAGAAGGCTGATGACAACAACATCGGACGGCAGTCGTAGACGGTTCCTGCGGCAGACAGCCGCCATTGGTGCAACGTTCGGCGGCGTCGTCGCGACTCGCGACGCGCTTGCGCAGGAATCGCCGCTGGTCGTTCCGCCATGGACCAAGACGCCGGGCCTACCGCTGTCTGAAGGCAACTACGGAATGCCTTCCCCGTTCGAGAAGAACGTGGTCCGCCGCGGCCGGAAGGACTACCGGATGCCCGGCTCGGGCTCGATCATGACGCCGCACGGCAATCTCCGGGGCACGATCACGCCGAGTGGCCTGGTGTTCGAGCGCTCACATGGCGGCGTGCCGGAAGTAGATCCCGCCCAGCACCGGCTGGTGATTCATGGTCTCGTTCGCCAGCCGTTGATCTTCACGATGGACGACATCGTTCGGTTTCCTTCCGTCTCCAAAATCCATTTTCTTGAATGCTCGGGCAATACGTCTCAGGGATGGATGAACCGGCCGGCCACTGTTCAACTCAGCCACGGCCTTCTGTCGTCATGCGAGTGGACCGGAGTCATGCTCTCCACCATCCTCGATGAGGCGGGAGTCGCACCAAATGCGAGCTGGCTGATCGCCGAGGGCGCGGACTCGGCCGGCCTAAACCGCAGCATACCGATCGCCAAGTGCCTCGAGGACACAATGCTGGTTTACGCACAAAACGGCGAGGCATTGCGGCCGGAGAACGGCTACCCGCTGCGTCTCCTGCTCCCTGGCTGGGAGGGCAACATGAGCATCAAGTGGGTGCGTCGCCTCAGGCTGGCAAGCGAGCCCGCGATGACCCGGTGGGAAACGGCCATGTACACGGAATCCATGCCGGACGGCACCGCGCGCCAGTTCACGTTCGTGATGGAAGCCAAATCGGTCATCACCGACCCGGCGCCGGAACGGCCGCTCCGTGCGCATGGCTTCATGGAAATCCGCGGTATTGCGTGGTCCGGCAACGGCCGCATCAAGCGCGTCGACGTATCAACGGACGGAGGCCGGAACTGGCGGCAGGCAGAACTGCATGACCCGGTGCTCAACAGGGCACTTACCCGCTTCACGCTGCCGTGGCAGTGGAAGGGCGAGCCGGCGTTGATCATGAGTCGGGCAATGGACGAGACCGGCTATGTCCAGCCGACGCATCGCCAGCTTGTCGCAGTCCGCGGGACCGCCAATCGCTACCACTACAACGCGATTCAGCCCTGGCAGATCGCCGGCGACGGAAAGGTGACCAATGTCTTCGCGTAACCGGGTTCTCTTAATGGCGGCGTTGCTCGGCTTGTCGACGAGCCTGCTGGCGCAGACCTACCAGATCGGACGCAAGACGACCGAGGCACAGATTGCACCGTGGGTCATAGATGCCTTTCCAAGCGGCGCAGGCTTGCCGGCGGGCAAGGGGACCGTGGGCGAGGGCAGGAAGCTCTACGAAACCAGGTGTGCCGCCTGTCACGGCATGAAAGGCGAAGGAACTCTGGCTGACCGGCTGGTGGGCGGAATGGACACTCTCAAGTCGGGCAGGCCGGTGAAGACCGTCGGCAGCTATTGGCCTTACGCGACCACGCTCTACGACTACGTCAATCGGGCAATGCCGTACGACAGCCCGCAGTCATTCACGCCCAACGAGGTCTACTCCGTCGTCGCCTACGTGCTCCACATGAACGGCATCGTGGGCGCGGACGCGACCTTGGACGCCGCGACACTGCCAAAGGTCAAGATGCCAAATAGCGCCGGCTTTACTACCGACCCGCGGCCGGACGTTTCGAACATCCCGTGCACCAGGGACTGCAAGTAGCACGCCCTGTGTAACCGCATCCGGAACTTCGTCCCTGCTTCTGCCATGGCGCGCGAATTGCTCGGCGAAATGCTGCTCGAACTCAAGCAACCGGCGCAGGCGCTCAAGGAATTCGAAGCGTCGCACGTACGCGAACCCAACCGAACGGCGGATCAAGGAATTGAACGCTGAACGCGACCGACTGCGGGGCGCCGGCTCGACGGCCCTGGATGTTGCGGCGATGCGGCGGATGGCGCTGACACGCGTCAACGCCTTGCGCTCGACACTCTATGGGAACGTGGCGGACGGCCGCGAGGCGCTGCGCGAGCTTCTCGCCGGGCCGATTACCTTCAAACTTGAAGGATCTGGCT
>VGYC01000427.1 GCA_016873095.1 Planctomycetota bacterium
CGACAATCCCTGGCATGACCGGACCCTCCGTGGTCGTCGTGCGCCATGTGAAATTACCAGGAATTTGAACGAAATTGCCCATTTTGACAAGGCCAGCTGCAGCTTTGCAAAACCTTAGTCCTAAACTAACTGAACTCACCGTGAACAAGTCGCCCTCTCTCCACGAGGCCACCCATGCGATGCTTCTGTGCCGCGCTACTCTTCTCTCCGCTGCTGCTGACGTCGGTCGTACAGGGCCAGAACCCAAAGCTAGCAGTCAAGCTCGGACCGAATGAAGCCGCGTGGCAAGTAGCGCCATACCAGGGGAAAATTGACGCCGTCACCATCAACGTCGATGGCCGGCCCGCGGCCGCCATCGGGCCGAACGGGTTGGTGCTCACAACCACATCGGCAATAGCCCAGGACGCCGAGCTTAAGGTTCGCTTTCGCATCACCTTGCCGAAGGGACTGGGAAGCGGGCTCACCGTTGTCGCTGGCCAGAAGAAACCCGGCGACAACGCGGCCAACGCCCTGAGCTTGCAACTTCATGTTTATCCCAGTCCCGAGCCGGAGACCGTGTCCTGGACGTTGAGCCCGCTGCCGGGGGAAAAGCAAGGTCTGGCAGGCAGCTACGTTTCGCGCACGTTGCCCGTCAACCGCCTGCTCATGCCCGAGCTGACGCGGCGGCGCCTAGAGCAGGACTATGCCGCCTTGCCGACGCTGACCGAGCGCTGGCTGACGCTGCGCTACGAGTTTCGCAAGCATGCCGCCCGCGTCTGGCTGGACGGCCGGCTGCTGCGCGAGGCGCGCGATCCAAAGATCGACACGACCGGCTTCCTCCGGCTCAGCCTGTTGAATGGCGTGCAACTAGCGGAAGTCGCGCTGCGTCCGCTGCCGCCGGAAGATCAGCGCTTCGAGGCGGTGGCGCTTGACGATTATCTGAATGCTGCGCAGCTCAAGGGAGCGGCCGTCAAGCGCGACTCGCTGCCGCCGGCGGGCAAGCCGGTGGCGGTCGGCGGCGTGCCGTTCGTCCTGCCGGGGGCGGACGCAAAGGGGCGAACGCACATCGACCTGAAGCCCTCATGGCTAGCGTGCGGTCTGGTCGAGGGAAGCTGGGACCCGGCCTACGGCGACCTGGCGCGCTGGCGCGGGGCCACCGCCCGCGACCCGGGGCGCATCCAGTTTCGCATCCCCAACGGGCAGTACACCAAGCTACACCTGCTGGCGACGTACAGCGGCGAGGCGGACACGACGCCAATTGTCTCCGCACAGTTCTACCGAGACACTGCCGGCCACCCCGTCAACTTCGCCGGCAAAGTCCCAGCGTTTACGGCCTCCCTCACCCCCAACCCCTCTCCCAAAAAGGGAGAGGGGAGCAATGGGCTGCCGATCCAGCTTGCCGGCGGCGCCAAGGGAAACCTTCACCTCGTCACGATTCCGCTCGAGCCGAACGGCGCGGCGGCGTTCAGCGACCTGCCGTATCTGGAGTTCGAGCTGACCAAGGAAGTGCGCATTTATCGCGCCTTCCCCGATCCGACCTACTACAGCATGCACGGCGGCGGATTGCTCAGCGGCGTGCATGTCTACGGCATCACGTTCGAGCGGCCCACTGTCGAGGTCGATTTCCGGCCCGATCAGGTGGCCCACATCTGGACCGCGCCCGCCAAGCCCAGCTACACCGCCAGGCTTACGAACACGACGCGGGCGGAGCAGAAGGTTAGCTTGCAGCTATCCACAACGAGCCATGACGGCTCGGAAAAGACCGTGGTCCGCAAGGCTGTCACGGTGGCCGCGGGTGCCAGCGAGGCCGTCAAGCTGCCGCTCGAGCTCAAGCGTTACGGTCATCATGCCGTCGAGCTGAAGATTCAGTCGGCGGGGGAGGAACGAAGCCAGACGCGCAGCCTCGCTTTCCTGCACCCGGACACGCGCGAACGCGGCAACTGGAAAGAGGGCAAGGGGCCGATCTTTGGCATGTGGGATTGGGGCGGCGGCCATCAGACCATCAGCGGCGTGGACCGGCTGAAAGTGCTGGCCCAGGTCGGCATGGAATCGTCGATGAGTTCCTTTGCTCATTTGCCCGCCGAGGACCAGAAATTCCTCGAATCGATCGGCGCCAAGTCGTTCTTCCTCGCCTACCAGCTTGCCATGAACAAGGACACGCTGGGCGGCAAGGAGTGGGACCCGAAGAAACCAGCCGAGATGCAGGCCGCCCTCATCAAGTGGCTGAAGAAGCAGCCGTATACCAAACCGTCCAAGATCAACGACCCTGAACTGGCGGTGTTCTTCGCCGAGCCACTCCTGGGGCCGATCTCGTATGGCCCGTCGCAATAAATCTGCAACATCTCTATTGACACATAGAGCCTGTCTATTGTCTAGTTTGCGGTTATGGAAAGCAGTAACCAAGGAAGGTAC
>VGYC01000428.1 GCA_016873095.1 Planctomycetota bacterium
AGCAGGGCTCGTGCTGCCAGTGATAATCCCCGCGGCCCGCATGAAGGCAGGCGCGGAACATCGGGTGCCCTTGTGCGACCGCGCCATCGCGATCCTGAGCGAAATGGAAGCGGCACGCGTCTCGGATTTCGTGTTCCCCGGCTGGAAGCACGGCAAGCCGCTGAGCAACATGGCCATGAACAAGGTGCTGGAACGCTTATCAGTCAGAGGTGCCACCGTGCATGGTTTCCGCTCCAGCTTCCGCGACTGGTCTGCCGAACAGACCGCCTTCGCAAGCGAGGTGGTCGAAAAGGCGCTGGCGCACGCGATCCGGAACGACGTTGAAGCCGCCTACCGGCGCGGCGATCTGCTCGACAAGCGGCGGCAGTTGATGACGGCATGGGAAGGCTACTGTGCCACCCCCCGGCCGGCGAAAGGGGAGGTTGTCGCACTGAGGGCCGGCTAGGCGGCGACTTAATGCGTCACCGGGCGCGGCGTGCGGGCTTTTCATCGAAGAATTCTCGCATGCGCACGCCAAGCGCTTTCGCGACGTGCCACAGCGTGACGATCGTCGGGTTGCGCTGGCCCAACTCTAACCCGCTGATGTAGGCGCGGTCAGCTCCCAACCGCTCCGCAAGCTGGGCTTGCGATAGCCCGGCGGCTGTCCGCAGCCGCCGCACATTCTGTCCGACCATGCGCCGCACGTCCTCCGACATGGGCGCAATTCGACTGGATGTGCAATTTAATGCGACGCATTATAGTGCACGCTGGATGGCATCCAGGATCGACCATGAGAAATCTGACCCCACAAGAACAGGCCGACATCATCGTAAGCAGGCTGATCGAACCGGCGTCCGGACCCATTGAGTATCTTGTAGCCGGCGCCGGCCAGATTGCGGGCACATCCACAAGCGCCGAGCTATGGATCGGGGTCGTCCTCGCCCTGGGAATGGGCCGAGATTTCCAGACCACAATGGGTTGGGCGGCTATTGGTGCAACTGTCGTCGTTGCAATTCGACTGCATGTAATCGGAGTCAACTTTCGCACAGCGTCAATGATCGCGGTGACGTTCGCTGGCGTGTTGCTGTGGAGTTCTCTGGGCTATGCACTTCGCATGTTGTGGCAGCGGTTCAAGGCTGCCTGATCGCCATGCCCGAGCCTAGACCTCCCTCATTCGAGGAGACAGCGGCGCTATCGGAACAGCAAGAGCTTCGAGCTTGCGTTGATCGATTGCAGCGCGAGAACAAGCGTCTCAAGGACAAGTGGTCAAACGCTGTTCAGATAGCAATGGTCATTGCAATTGTTGTCGGGTCGGCTTGGTGGGCGTCCGGTTCGATCGAACTCGCGGTGGGGGGAACACTTCTTTGGATTTGTGCGCTGGCCCTCCTGACAGCGATTGGCCTAGGGTGCAAATATCTCAGGTGGCGACTTGCTTGCCGTAGGTGGAGCCGCCAGGAAGCCCGTGCTGCACCGACGCGCATTCAAACGGCCAGCCTAAATGACCCGCGACGGTATCACTGGCTGCGGTGGTGATTGAACGGCGGCCGGCCAAATTCGGTTCTTGCTGTGCAACAATGAAAGACTGGATCAAGGTATTGCGCGCCGCCGACGCCGCGGCACGGTGGCATGTCCATCAGCGGCGCAAGGGCGCCGGCCAGGAGCCGTACATCAATCACTTGCTGGAGGTCGCGATGCTTGTTGCCGAGGCGTGCGACGGCGGCGACCCGGAACTGATTGTGGCGGCCATCCTGCACGACGCCATTGAGGACCAGGAAGTCCCGCGCCGGCTCATTGCCGACGAGTTCGGCGAGAATGTCGCCGCTCTCGTGGAAGAGGTTACGGACGACAAGTCTGTGCCAAAGATGGATCGCAAGCGCCTTCAGGTCGAGAAATCGGCTAGCAAGTCGGCCCGTGCGAAAATGCTGAAGCTGGCCGACAAAACCAGCAACTTGCGCTCGATTGCGGCGAGCCCGCCGCCGGATTGGTCGGTGCGGCGCCGGCTCGAATACGTCGCTTGGGCGCGGGACGTAGCCGTGGGGCTACGCGGAGTGAACCCGTGGCTGGAGGGGCAATTCGATCGAGCCGCGCAGGATGCCTACGACGCGACCACAGTTCAGCAAGTGCGTTGAACGTTGGTGCCGACGAAGCTACAGACGCCCAAGGCACGCCATCGCAAGCGCAAGATCGACTGGCGCGGGATCGAGGCAGACTACCGGGCTGGCATCCTGTCGCTTCGCGAGATCGCAGCCCGGCATGGCTGCACCGAGGGCGCGATCCGAAAACGCGCCAAACGCGACGGCTGGACCCGAGCCGAGCTAAAGGCCCACATCATCGAGCGCAGCCGGGCGGCGCTTTGCATCCCCGGACCCGGTACGCAG
>VGYC01000429.1 GCA_016873095.1 Planctomycetota bacterium
TGTCTAATAGACCGAGTTTGTTGAGAGGAATCTTTTTTCGCTGCTGCGTTGCTGATTTCTTCAAGTGTTAATATGTTGCAGATTTATTGCGACGGGCCATAGCGTGTCTGCCTGAGCCGGGAATGGCCCGGCGCACTTTGCACTACGAGGAACTCCACCCGACACGCTAGCAGCTTGTCGGTACGGGTTAGAGCAATCCGTCGCCCCCATTTGTTCGTCTTCACTTGGGACGATTTGGGAGCATCCATTGAGGGAGGGGTCATGCGAACGCGAAACTGGTGGCTGGCAGTGGTGGCCGCGGCGATCCTCTTGCCGGCGCCCACGTGGGGTGCGTGTTGCTACTTCTCAGCCAAGAATGCCGATATCCTGCAGCCATCCCAGAAAGCCTTCATCACCTGGGATCCGGAAAGGAAGCTTGAGAGCTTCACGGTGCAGCCGAAGTTCGAGGGCAACGCGCTCGATTTCGGCATGGTGATCCCGACACCGTCGCAGCCCAAGCTGCATGAGATGCCACGCGACTTCTTCAAGCACCTCGCGATTTACTCGATCATGAAGAATCGCGAATTTCCGCAGTCGAAGCTGCTGCCGTTCCGCGGCGGCTTCGGCCGGGCGGGCGGCATGCCGCTGGCTCGTGCCATGGCCGAACGACGCGACGCCAACGGCATTGAACCGCGCAAGCCAGCCGTCGTCGTCCTCGAAGCCGGCATCGTCGGCTCGCTCGATTACAAGATCATCGCGGCCGATCGAGCCGACGATCTCTTCCAGTGGCTCAAGGACAACAAGTATCACTACTCCGGCGACGAGGCGACACTGAACCACTACGTGCAGAAGAAGTGGCTGTTCACCGTCATGAAGATCGATACCATGCAGATGAAGAAGAACAAGGACGGCAGCTTCGCCGGCGAGGTCACGCCGACGCGCTTGCAGTTCACCTCCGACAAGCTGATCTACCCCTTGAAGATCACGCAGATCTCGGTCAAGGACAAGACCGAGGCGCTCTTCTATGTTCAGGCGCCCTTCAAGGTCGATCTGCAAGGCGACATGAGCTACCGTTACACCTGGTTGCCGATGCTGCAGGCAGCGTCGGGCTGCACGCCGGGCGGCCTGCCGGGCCGCGGCGGCGACTGGCTCAAGGCCATCGCCGGCGACATCCCGGACATTCTCAAGCGCGGCCAGGCCTTGGGCTTCAATTTCCAGCCGGGCCAGCGGCCGTTGCCCAACAAGCAAGGCCATATCCCCACCACGATGGAATGGGCCCGCCGGCTCACCGCCTCCGACCTCAGGGTCCTGCAAGGGCAAGCGCCATACAGCGAGCGCATTCCCGACGTGGATGAGGGCTTCACCCAGGCCGACGTCAAAGATCCACAGCGCTTGGCGGCCGTCATCAAGGTCATCCAGGCACGTCTGGCCAGGGCCCGGCAAGAGCGGCCCTTCGGCTACCTGACCAGGCACGCTCCCGTCGAGGACGTCAAGAATCTGCGCCACCTGGCCGGCCATCTGGAAGAGGGCAAGTTCATCACCAAGTTCCGCAAGATTTTCGCTCGTGACGAGATGAGCGACGACCTGGTCATGGTCGCCGCCCGCGAGGGACAGAACGAGGACTTCTCGGAGTACGAGGAGATTCTGCCGACCTCGCCTCCGTGATTATCGGATGCCGCTTGCGTTTCGCGCACGGTGGATCCGAGCGGTCCACTTGCCATATTCCAGTTAGGAGGGAACTGATGTTCTCATTTCGTACACTTCTGGCAGTCGCGAGCGCGATAGCGTTTGCATCGCGGCTTGACGCTGCCTGCTGCTACTTCTCCGCCAAGAATGCGGACATCTTGCAGCCGGCCCAGAAGGTGTTCATCACCTGGGATCCGGTCAAGAAGATGGAGAGCTTCACGGTGCAGCCGAAGTTCGAGGGCAACGCCCGCGATTTCGGCATGGTCATTCCCACGCCGTCGCAGCCCAAGCTGCACGAGATGCCACGCGACTTCTTCAAGCATCTCGCGGTGTATTCCATCATGAAGAATCGCGAGTTTGCGCAGTCAAAGTTGCTGCCCGTGTTCGCACCGCCGCCGGGCGCCGTTGCCCTTGGCGCCCCGCAGTCGGACAAGGCTGCGGCCGACCCCACTTCGGCCCCTCGCAAGCCGGCCATCAAGGTCCTGGAAGCCGGCGTGGTCGGCTCGCTCGACTACAAGATCATCGAGGCCGGCCGGGCCGATGACCTCTTCAAGTGGCTGGCCGACAACAAGTACAGCTACTCCGGCGATGAAGCCACGCTCAACCACTACATCCAGAAGAAGTGGCTCTTCACGGTCATGAAGATCGACACCATGCAGATGAAGAAGAACA
>VGYC01000430.1 GCA_016873095.1 Planctomycetota bacterium
CCGTGACTGTTGGACCTGCGACGAGCAACTCGACGAAGGCTGAGTTCCCTATCACTGCGGCGCTTTGGACGTCGGCGACCTTCGCCTTCCAGAACGCTGTTGTGTATGAGACTGGCGGGGCGCTGATGATGCACCTCGCCTTTGACGCAGAGCAGAACGTCGCGGGCCAGGATTACCAAATCAACGCTCCGTCGCCTGCGCCTAAGGCCACGCCGGTCGGCATCTAATGCCGAGCAAGGTGACCTGTCCCAATTGCTCCGGGCTGGGCGTCGTGTTTATCCTCGACGTCCAGAGCCGCAAGGTGCAGGTCGCCTGCGGGCACAGCGTGTGCTTGCAGTCTCGAGAGGACGCAATCTTCTCGAGGCTGCAAGCATGCGCTCGCATGGCTAACCTATCACCAGACGGCGACGACAAGGGCAACGGCTAGCCATGCTGGAAAACCTAAGCAAAGCGATCGCAGCGGCCGAGCGTGATTGGCGCAACAATGTCGGCGAGCATGACCGGGCAAGCCTCGACCGCATGTTCATCGCGTCGGGCTTTGCGCGCCAATGCCCTCGACCGTGGGATGCCAAGGTGCCGGACTGGTGCGGCATGGCTGTCGGGTTATGGCTGCAAGATGCAGGGCTGAACCATCCGTTCGGCCGGTCGTTCCTGCATTGCTTAAACGTCGAGGCGTTCTTTACCTACGGCAAGCGGTCTAACGTCAACGCTCGAAGGCTCGACACGCTGATGAGCTGCGACGGCAAGTGGCAGCGAATCGAAACGCTGCAAGCAGGAGCGTCGGCGCGTCGGTGGTTAGACCGTGGGGCTATCATCTCGAAGCTCAACAGCGGCGACACAGTCGACATGTTTAGGGCGGGCGATGTCGTGTTGCTTGACTGGAGCGGCATCAACGAAGCTGACCACATTACGATGGTCAAGGGCTGGGACGGCAAGACCCTGACGACCATTGAGGGCAACGCGTCCGGGCTCGGGCCAGCGAATGAGCGGCGGCGGGAGTCGGTGGTTGTGCGTTACCTAGACCTTGACAAGGCACAGAATCGGCGCTTGATTTATGGCGTCGGCCGGGTGTCTCCCATGGATTTTAGCGCCAATCTGGTCAAGCCTTAGGGGGTAAACAATGGCTATCGACATCAGCGGTTTCATCACCTGGGGCCGCGTGGTCTTTTTTATCTTGGCCGGTGCCTTGAGTTTCGGCACGTTTGTCGCTGGACAGATTGCAGGCGCGTCTTCGTTAGAGCCTAGAATGGAAGCTCTCGAGCGACGCACCGACGCGGTTGAGGTCAAGTTGTCAAAGCAGGGCGAAGACTTGGCCGAAATCAAAGGCTACGTTCGGGCCATTGCTAAGGGCATGGGAGTCAACCCGTGACAGACGAGACTTGGACCATCGTCGCGGCGCTGTGTAGCCTGGCCGGGGCGTCGCTTGCGATTCGGTCGCTGACCTCGCAGACGACGTGGGCCGGGTGGGCTGGGTATCTGTTAGTGTTGGCGACCGCTGGCGGTCTTGGCTATTGGCTAGCCGATGACATGCAGCACAGCGGGCCGCTCGGGCTGGCCGCTGGGTTAGCTATGACGGAGGCAGCGCCGTGGCTCTGGCGTGCAATTCGCAAGATTGTCGAACGCAAGGCAGCGCCTTGACCTGGTTGTCTCGCGTCTGGCGATGGGTGACCAGGCCGGCGGTCTGCGTCGGCGGCTTCCTGCTTTTGCTCTTGCACGTCGTCAGAAACGCGCTAGGCAAACGCGAGCGTCTGCCCTTGGCTCAGTCATGGCTCGACCCTTCGGTGCCCGCAGAGCGTGCAGAAAAGGCCAAGGAAGAGGTGACAGCTCGGACGGTCGTGGCGACTCGGCCGCACTTCGAGGAAATCAAATCGGTCGACGTTGCGGTCGAGGCTGCAAGGGTCGCCGACCGTGCAAAGCGTCGGGCCGCTCTTCGACAACTGGCGAAGAAGGTCGACCAGGTCAGCGCAAAGGACCAGGGCAACCCATGACACGACAAGCGCCGGCGCTGGCGGTATGTGTCGCGCTCGTAGCCTACCCGGCTGCGGCTCGGGCGGAGCTCTGCGACGACAGTCTCGAGCTCCTGGCCGGCGACGTTGCGGCTTGCGACGGCGTGCTCGTCGGACCGGTGAAGCTGGGCGAGCTGTTGAAAGACAAAGAGCGTCAGCGGGTGTGCGCGTTAGAGCTCGACGCGGCTGTCGTCAAGTCGTCAATTGATGCGCAGGCGTGTCAACACCAGGCCGATATCCAGGCTGTCAACCTGAACCTTGCAACGGCCAGAGCCGAGCAAGCAGAGGCGCAGCTTGACCGCTTCCCGTGGTCGCATGTGCTGACCTCG
>VGYC01000431.1 GCA_016873095.1 Planctomycetota bacterium
TCGCGTCCTACAAAGCTGATTCGCGTCTGGTCGCTTTAGAATCGCTTTGTATCCGTAGTAGGGGGGTCTGACGGGGGCCATGGGAAAAAGGCTTTGGATCGCTGCCCTGGCTTTCTCGCTATCAGTTCTGTTGCTGGCTGCCTGCGGCGGCGCCTCTGCCACCAAGTGCAGTGACAAGCCGGGGGGTTCGTGCGTCTGGGCTGGCAACGGGGTGGCCGGCCTGAACGGCGACGGCCTCCCAGCGGCGGAGACCCGCCTGTACTGGCCTATCGACCTCACCTTCGGTCCAGACGGCACGGCCTTCGTGCTGGACTGGAACAACCACCTCGTCCGCAAGGTAAAGCAGGACGGCACCTTCGAGACGGTCATCGGCGAGTTCACCGGCGACGGGCCGGTGGATGGGAATGATTTCTCGGAGCCGGGAGTGGACGGAAAGCTCGTCCGCTTGAACCATCCTACCGATATCGCTTTCGGCCCCGACGGAGACATCTATTTCACCGCCTGGCACAATCACAAGATACGGCGGCTGGACCCGAGCACGGGCCTCGTGCGCACGATGGGAGGCCGCGGCCCCGGGTACGAAGGCGACGGCATGACCTGGGACGCCGTTCGCTTCAACCAGCCTAAGAGTCTCGCCTTCGGCCCTGACGGGAGCATGTACGTCCTCGACCAGCGCAACCAGCGCGTTCGCAAAATCTCGCCTGACGGCGCGGTCAGCACCATCGTGGGGACGGGCGTGGCCGGGTTCAGCGGCGACGGCGGTGCGCCAGAACTAGCGCAGGTCAACTTCGAGACCGGGCCGAACCCGGCCCCGTCGGGCGGCTTGGCCATCGGCCCTGACGGTAGCCTCTATATCGCCGACGGGCTGAACTACCGCGTCCGCCGTGTGGACTTCGCGCGCAATGTCATCGAGACCATCGCAGGCAACGGCGAGAATGGCTCCGCCGGCGACGGGGGGCCTGCGCTCCAGTCGCAGCTCAGCACGGTGGCCGACCTTGAGTTCGGCCCCGATGGCCGTCTCTACATGGCGGACACGATGAACCACTGCATCCGCGCCCTGGACCTCACCACCGGCACCATCGCCATGGTCTGGGACGGCAAGGACGAAGGGCCCGGTCTCAAAGGCGGCCAACGCATCTTGAACCGGCCGCTGGGCATCGCCTTCGACAGCCAAGGCCACCTGTACATCGTGGACACCTTCAACAGCCGCATCCTCCGCGTGACGCTGTAATGGGGCACTTGCCATGGGATTCAGCGTAACGAACAAGGGCCGCATCGCCGTTTTTTTCGCTGCCGCCACCTTGACCGCACTCATCGCGGCGGCTTGCGGCGGCGGCGGCGCGGGCTGCGACCCCGGTGAAATCTGCACCGTGGCAGGAACCGGAATCGCCGGACGCGGCGCCGAGGACCTCTCAGCGCTCAAGTCGGACCTCTACCTGCCCTTCGACCTCTCGGTGAGCCCCGACGGCAACCTGTACCTCCTGGACTGGAACAACCACAGGATCCGAGTGTTCACCCCCAACGGCACACTCAGGACCGTGGGCGGTACCGAAGCCCTGGGCGACGGCCCGACGGGACCTGCCCTCCAGTCGGCGATGAACCACCCGACGCACATCATCTTCGACCAGCAAGGCCGGATGCTCGTCGCTGCCTGGCACAACTCCCGCATCAAGCGCATAGACCTGTCGACGGGGATGCTCGAGGACATCGCCGGAACGGGCAAGCGCGCCTACAGCGGCGATGGCGGGCCGGCGGATAAGGCCGACCTGGACCTGCCAGCGGCCATCGTCTTCGACAAGGACTGGAACCTCTACATCATGGATCAGGCCAACCAGGTCATCCGCAAGATTGACACGAACGGGGTCATCACCCGCTTCGCGGGCCAGTGCCTGGTGGGCGAGGAGAGGACCGACGCCCCGGCCATGATGCTCCCCGGCACCAACAAGTTCGGATGGACAGAAGCGGACAAGACCAAACCCTGTAACGCGACCTACGGCGGCGACAGCGGCCCGGCCCTCCAGGCCCGCATCGGCCAGCAGGTCGGCCAGTCGGCTGAACCGGCGGGCGGGATGGCCATCGACGCCCAGGGCAACATCTACTTCGCCGATACGCTCAACAATCGCATCCGGAAGATAGACACGAACGGCATCATCACGACGGTGGCGGGCAACGGCGGGCGCGGCTTCGGCGGCGACGGCGGCCCTGCCCCCAGCGCCCAACTCAACAGGCCGAACGATGTCGAGGTGAGCCCGGACGGCACGCTCTACATCGCCGACACCTACAACAACTGCGTCCGCTCGGTGGGCGCCGACGGCATCAACAAA
>VGYC01000432.1 GCA_016873095.1 Planctomycetota bacterium
ACCCACCGCTACCGCGTCACAGACCAGGGCTGGCGCACCGCCATGTTCTGTACGCGCACCTATAACCGCATCCTGCGCCCCGGCCTGGCCCACGTCTGCGCCGACGAACCTGACAGTGACAATCCGTTACGCCACAGCTTCGAACGCCTTGACGCAGACATCGACCATTGGATCGAGGCCCAGAAAGTGCCTGCATGAAACTTGACTCAAACGAGATAACTTCTGGGGATCAAGGACGCTAGCTGGCCGGGGGATCCGGAATCGCTGGGAAAGACGGTCGAGTGGGCCAAGAGATACGTTCCGTGGTTGCAGGGCGTCGCATAGCAAGTCGCTGTATCGCTGCCGGCCGGATTACTGTTTTTCGCGGTATTCTGTCTCTCAAGCGGCCGCCGCGGGTGAGTTATCTCGTCGTTTCGTCCAGGTCTGGATTTGCCGAGGGGGTGTATGTCACTTTCTGGACGAATCCTGGACGAATATTCTGGACGATCGTTCTGTCAATTGGCACGTAATTCTCGAAGCCGCGATCGCTGCATCAGCCGGAAGTGCTGGCCGAGCCCCTACCCCTCGTGTTTTGTGGCGGTCACGCCGTGGCAGCCGTCGTAACTGATGTATGTTCAGTGGGTTGCGATGCACGGAGGTAAACTTCTCAGAAAGTCTGGGTTGAAGCGGCCAAGGGACGCGCGTGGATGTGTAAAACTCGTAAGCGCAACGCAAATCAAGATGACGCACCCGGGGATTGAGAACCTACGCACGAAGTGTCCGATGCAACGGAATTCTTGCGAAGTCCTCTACGGGCTGAGCCGGCGTCTCGCTAGAATGGAAATCGTGACTGTGACTGGGGGGGTGTATTCATGAATTCTCCGCAAGTGTCGCGTCGCGTGGTCCTGAAGGGGCTTGGGGCCACGGTGGCGCTGCCGTGGCTGGAATCGCTGGGCGTGGCGGACGAACGTCCAGCGCGGACTGGTCCGCCGAAGCGTTTCGCCTTTCTATTCTTTGGCGATGGCATTCATCCGGCGGAGTGGTGGTCGCGCGGCGATGGGGCGGCCATGGAGCTTGGCCCAGCCTTCGCTTCGCTCGCCCGCGTCAAGGACAAGGTGAACTTCATCCACGGTCTGAGGCATCCCAGCCATGTCTGCGATGGGCACGCCAAGGGGGCGGCCGGCATCCTCAGCGGCATTCATCCGAGCAATGGCCGCGAGATCCGGGCCGCCGCCAGCCTCGACCAGGTCCTGGCCCGGCGCATCGGCGATGCCACGGCGCTGCCGAGCCTGGTGCTGGCCTGCGAACGGCCGGTCAGCGGCTTCCACGAGTCTGGCTACTCGATGATGTACGCCTCGCACGTCTCCTGGAGCTCGCCGGTGACGCCGGTGCCCGCAGAGCTTTATCCGTCGCTCGCGTTCGATTCGCTGTTCGAGAGCCGGGGGAGCCGGACGCAGGCGAGCGTACTGGATCACGTGCGCGAGCAGCTTCGCGATGTGTCGCGCAACGTCTCCGGCGCCGACCGGGCCCGGATCGATGAATACGCCAACAGCATTCGCGAGGTGGAAGGCCGGCTGGCCCGGCTGCAAGGCAACGGTGACGCCGGCCCGAGCGCCGCCATCCGCAGCCAGCGCCCGGCCAACGGGCTGCCAACCATGCTCAACGTCCATGCCCACCTGATGTGCGACATCATCGCGCTGGCGTTCCAGACCGACCGCACGCGCATCGCCACCATGCTGCTGACGAACAACCTGTCCGGCCAGGTGTATCCGTTCCTGGGGCTGCGCGACGATCATCACAGCTTCTCGCACAGTTGCCACGGCCGGGAGTTCGCGTCGATCACCCGCTTCTGGGTGGAGCAGTACGCGTATTTGCTCGGCCGGCTGGCCGCCACTCAGGAAGGAAACGGCACGGTCCTCGACAACTGCTGCATCATGCTGGCCAACGAGCAGTGGACCTTCCACAACGCCGAGAAGGTCCCGCTGCTCGTGGGCGGCGGCCTGGGCGGCGCCTATCAGACCGGCCGCACCCTCGACTTCGCACGCAGCCGCAATCGCAAGTTTTCCAGCCTGCTCATGACTATGGCCGGCCGCATGGGCCTGCGCCTGGATCGCTTCGGCGACTCGGCCGAGCAACTGGATATCTAGCGAGGCTTCGCCTCAGACCGACGAGGCGTGCCCCGATGCAGGTCAATATAAAAGGCTCCGGTCGAGCCTATGATGGGTCTGCCGAAGCAGGCCCGTTTTACCGCATGGCGGTGATGGTCCC
>VGYC01000433.1 GCA_016873095.1 Planctomycetota bacterium
ACGGCCGTCCAGCACCTCCTCGCGGGTGTACGGCTCGGGGCATTTCCCCTTGTAGCCGGTGCAGTGATAGTACACGTACCGGCCCTTCTTGATCTCGCCGACCAGCGCGCAGCCGCAATGGCCGCAGGTCAGCAGGCCCGTAAAGGCAAGCTGGTGCTTGGTCTTCTTAGGCCGCAGGGCAAAACGGCCGTCGAGGACCTCCTGGGTCCGCTGCCACAGCTCGCGCGATACGAGGGGTTCGTGCCGGCCCCTGTAAGTCTTGCCCTTCCAGTCGAAATCGCCGCAGTAGATGCGATTGTGCAGGATCTTGTGCACGGTACCCTGCTGGACGGGATCGCCGCTCTTGCGGAAGGTGAGCCCGTTGTCACGGGCCATCCGGGCCACTTCCTTGATCGAGTGGCGGCCGGAGACATACCAGTCGAACAGCTGCCGGATGATCGGCGCCACATCCGGGTCCGGCTCGATCGTGCGTTTGCCGTCGGAGCCGAGGACGTTGCGATAGCCGAGCGGCGCGAAGGACGGCCAGATGCCCTGCGCCGCCTTCTCGCTCATGCCCTTGCGCGTCTCCTCGGACAGGTTGTCGATGTAGTTCTTCGCCATCAGCACCTTGATGCCGTGCATGAACTTTTCCGAGGAGCGCGAATCGCGCGAGAGCACCACACCTTCCTTGGCGAAATGGATCTCGACGTCGAGTTCGTCCAGCGTCACCCAGTCCTTGAGGTTGCGGTAGAGCCGGTCGGTCTTCTCGACCAGCATCACGCGGACCGCCGGATGGCCCTTGAGATAGGCAACCATCTCGCCGAAGGCGGCGCGGCCGGTCTGCTTGGCGGTCTCCACGTCCACGTATTCCTGCGCCACCGCGAAGCCCTGCGCCGAGGCGTATTCCTTCAGCAGCTTCAACTGCGCCGGGATCGAGAAGCCTTCCTTCTCCTGCTCCTTGGAGGAGACGCGGGCATAGATCACCGCCTGCTTGCGGGCGGGATCGGCGGCGGGTGCGGGCTTCGATGTCTGGGCCATATGTTTAGTGTAAACTGGACACAATCATTTTGCAAACGGCTGGTGCAAGGGCGGCTCTCAGATGATTCGGCTGTGCCGAGCACCGCGGCGCCTCTTGGAAGGAATAGACGACACCTGCTTCGATGTCGAAAAGCTGCGAGACCGGTAGTTGTTGACCGACTTGATCATAGGGACTCAATCACCTCCGCCGTTTGGCGGTAGTCGGCCAAGTAGCGGTCGAACGAAAAATCGGGGTTCTTGATGGTCGAAATGAAGTCCTCCGTCCAGCTGCCCGCTTTCTGCTGCAGGCCATGCATGCTGGCCTCCGGTGCGATCACGCCCGCAGGGCGCGACGCGTAGTCCGTCAGCACGTTCAGCGCGGCATAACCGTGGGGCCCCATTTCCGTGAAGTAAGCCTTGGTCAGGCTCCTGACCTGCTTGCGCAACTCCAGAAGGTCATCGACGCGCCTTTGCTTCTCAACCACGTCTTTGTTCGCCTTGATGTCGAAGGCGCGGCAAAGCAGTGGCAGCATCTCCTTCTCGGGAACGTGGTAGCGCTTGAGTTGGTGCAGCTTCTCGGTCAGCGCAGTTTCCAGCTTGCGGATGTCACCGATGTTCTCGACGAAGCGGTCCACCCGGTCCATGCCACGCCGGGTGTGTGCGTAGCTGAACTCGATGCTCTTGCTGCCAAAGATGATGCCGTTCAAGCAGATCCAGCGGCAAAAACCCAGCTCGAATCGCAGCAGACGGGTGCGGTTGTAGCTGTTGCTGATGCGCAGGAAGGCCGTCCACGAGTCCCTCTCCCAGGGCGAGAAGTTGGCGGTCTTGTGGATCAGATCGATGTGGCAGAACGACCGGGTCTTGGGCATGGTGATGTTCAAGCACGCCATGTCGCCGATCTGCGTGGTGTGGAACACCTTTTTCATCACCTCGGCCGCCATGTCGTAGGCCGCCTTGTTCGTCACCAGCTTGTAGTCGTAGGTCACCACCGCAAACGGGTGCTGCCGCTCCACGTCGACCACCGCGAAGTGGCGCTTGAGCTGCTGATACTTGCGGAAGCCATCTGCGGTCGGCATGTACAGCGGCCGCAGGTCTACCGGAAAGAACGCCTCAGCAGGGGGTCAAGTCCGGTTCTTGCTGGATAAACGGGTTGGGGATGCGGTGACGGTAGCGTTCACGACCGGCGCGGTTCGCTGGGCGTGGGCGCGATCGAGCTCGTC
>VGYC01000434.1 GCA_016873095.1 Planctomycetota bacterium
AATTCTGAAAAAAACTGCAACCGCGGGCTTATTCTTACGAAGTCGAGAGTTCTGCGGGGGAAGAGATTTTTGCCCCTTGGTGAGAACCGAAAAAAGACTGGCTCGTCGTACATCGCAACGGGCTCGGCACAAGTCCGGGTCGCTTGCGAACTTTAGTGCCTGCCGGTAGAATTGCAAGAATGCCCGGGTGCCATTGCCAGGACCACGCAAGGAAATTCCATGAACAAGACGCCGAAAACTGCCGTCGTGGCCTTCAAGGTCGAGGAGGAATTGGCGGAGTTTCTCAACAAGCTCCCCAACAAGAGCGCATTCATACGTAAGGCCATCGCCGCTCAGATGAGCATGGCGTGCCCGCTGTGCAACGGCAGCGGCCAGGTGACGCGCTGGGTACACGAGCATTACGCGGCCATCTTGAAGGAAATGGCCTCGAAGAATTGCGACGGCTGCGGCGACAAGCTCCCCGTCCCGCGAGATCCCGGCGACCTGGCCACCGACGACCGGACCCGGCTGGAGCAATTCTTTCATGGCGGCCCTCTCTACTGCGATGACTGCTACGACAAGGCCCCTACCTGTGACGATTGCGGCTGGCACATTGCCGAAGGCCAGGTCGAAGAACATCACCGCCACGTCCATCCGTGAGTTGCCCTGAGAGATTAACATGCCGAAGCGCAGCATTCAGGAAAGCCAGCGAAATCGCAGCCGGCAGGCATTTGAGCGCGCCTGCCGAGTCATCCCCGGCGGCGTCAATAGCCCGGCACGCGCATTCGGCGGCGTTGGTGGGCAGCCGCTGTTCTTTGTTCGCGGCGAGGGGCCGTACCTGTTTGACATCGACGGCAACCGCTACCTCGACTACGTCGGTTCCTGGGGGCCGCTCATTCTGGGGCACGGGCATCCACGCATCGTCGAGGCCATTCAGCGCACCCTGCGCGACGGCACGACCTTCGGCGCGCCGACCGAACTGGAGACACAGCTCGCAGAACTGATTGTTGAGCTGGTTCCGTCAATCCAAATGGTCCGGCTGGTATGCTCCGGCACGGAAGCGGCCATGAGCGCCATCCGGCTGGCGCGTGGCTTTACCGGCCGGGACATGATCGTCAAGTTCAGCGGTTGCTATCACGGGCATGTCGATAGTCTGCTGGTGGCGGCCGGCTCGAGCGCGACCACGCTCGGCGTCCCCAATAGCCCCGGCGTGCCACGCAACGCCACCGCCGACACTCTTCTCCTGCGGTTCAACGATCTCGAGCAGCTGCGCGGGGCCTTCCAGGAATGGGGCGACCGAATCGCCGGCGTTGTGCTTGAACCTGTCCCTGGCAACATGGGACTCGTCATGCCGCTGGAGGAGTTTCTCCACGAGCTAAGACGGCTGACGCACAACCACGGGGCGCTCCTGATCTTCGACGAGGTCATTACCGGATTCCGTGTCGGACTGGGGGGCGCTCAGGAGAGTTACAAGCAGCAACCGGACATCACCATCCTTGGCAAGATCGTCGGCGGTGGGTTGCCCCTGGGCGCCTATGGCGGGCGGGCGGACATCATGAAGAAGGTCATGCCGGCTGGGCCGGTCTTTCAGGCCGGCACGCTATCCGGCAATCCGCTGGCGGTGGCCGCCGGACTGGCGACCTTGCAACAACTCCGTCAACATGCGCCCTACGCGTGGCTCGAACAGCTGTGCCGGACCCTGGTCGAGGGACTCGGCCAATCAGCCGGGATGGTGGGCTTGCCGCACCAGTTGCCGCGGCTGGGTAGCATGTGGACCCTGTTTTTCAACGCCAACCCGGTTACTGACTACGACACGGCCCGGACCAGCGACACCAAACGATTCTCGCTGTTCTTCTGGGGGATGCTGGAGCGAGGCTTCTACCTGCCGTGCAGCCAGTTCGAGGCCGCATTTGTTTCCGCGGCGCACACCGAGGAGCTTATTGCCCAGACGCTGTCGGCGGCGCGCGAGGCGCTGGCGGAGGTACTGGATCACGGGTGATGCGGACGCATGCCTGGAGAAATCAGTCTTCTTCCACCTCGAGCGATGCGCAGATGGCGCGCAAAACTTGTCCGGTGGATTCCAGTTCCAGGTCGTTGATTTGCCACATTACTAAGGTTTTGCAAAGCTGCAGCTGGCCTTGTCAAAATGGGCAATTTCGTTCAAATTCCTGGTAATTTCACATGGCGCACGACGACCACGGAGGGTCCGGTCATGCCAGGGATTGTCGAGTTC
>VGYC01000435.1 GCA_016873095.1 Planctomycetota bacterium
TTGGTCGCCCGCGACCGCGACGATGGCGACCGGCTCGCGCAGCACGTAGCGCGCATGGCTGCCCGCGAACGGGCCACCGTGGCGTTCGTCCAGAGTTTCAATTAGCAGCCCGTGGTCGCGCCGCAGCCGATGAACGTAGCCTGACCAACGTGGACCGGGGCAATCGAGCGGTGTGCAACCGCATGCGCCAGCATCGATCAGAGTTTGCAAGGCCCAGCCGCAGCGACCGATGGCGATGAAGGTTGCGCCGTCGCCGCGGCGCGCGGTCACGCGCAGCAGCCTCCTCATGGCGTTCCTCCGAGCCCGGCCAGGTCGGCAACCAGCTCGGCGCGTCGAACGGTCATCGGATGACGGCGCAATAGCCATCGCGCGCGGCGACTCGGGGCAGGCCGATCGGGCTGTGCATCGGCCCAGGTGAACAGTGGCAGCTCAGCCGCGTTGAAAGGCCGTCGGCAATGGCGTATTTTCATTTCGTCGGTTCCTTGCAAGTGGGATTGGCAACGTTTCGCCCTCGGTCGCCTGCCAGCGGCCGGGGGCTTTCTGCTTAAGCGGCTTGGCTCTGCTCGGAAGTGGAGGCGCGCTTTCGGGATGCGGCCCATGTGTCGAGGTCCGCTAGGTCGTAGACAACGCATCGACCCAACTTCATGTAGCGCGGGCCAAGTCCCGACATGCGCAGCTTGGCCAGGGTGCTGTTCGAAAGTCCGAGGCGCTGCGCGGCTTGCGGCGCTCGGAGTCTTCGGTACTCGGCTGAATGCATGGGTCCCTCACTAATTTTAAACGTGAGGGAATCTTCATCTACGAAAAGGAACCTGTCGAAGTGCGGCGAAACTGCCGGTTTGAATTCACCCGCCGTCCGTGCGCTTTCGTTGTCGCTTCAACACGGCTTTGGCTGAACGACCTGCAATCGAATATCTGTTGCCAGCGTCCAACATCGCTTGCCGCATCAATGAACCATGTTCGTGCGGCGGCTTTTGTGGGAAGAAATCGGAGGGGCTGACCCACGACAGAGCCTTGCGCCAACCCTTCACCGTCCGCGGGTCAATGCCATAGGTGCGCGCCACGGTTTGGATTGGTGACGAATCGTCAACTTGGCCCGCACGGGCAGCTGCGATGTACGCGGCGGCGATTGCCATGTCGCGCTTCTCGTCCGGTCCCGCAGCGTGCCGGCCTTGCTTTAGGGCGTCGGCCATCGGCTCGGGCAATCTACCGGTCGTGAGATAGTCAAACTGATTGGCCACAAAGTTCACGAGGGTCAGAGGTACATGCTCCCTCGGCGTACCGTCTGCGCCATCTGGCCAGTTTTTCGGGAGGCAATAGGCCCGCAACACAAGCGATGCAAAAGCAAAAAAATCGCGCGCTGCGTTGCCACGTTCGACCTTTGTCGCGTCCGCCTTATACTGAACTCTCTGCAGTATTTGCGCCGCCTTCCGAAATTCGACTAATGAACCCGCAACTGTATCTGGAAAGCCCTTCCATGGAGGTTCGCGCACAACCTTGCTTGGCAATCTCGGCATGGCGCACTACCGCCCGCGTTTCCGCAATTTGACGACTGTACCTTTACCGCCATCCAACGCCGCAGCGATGCGCCGCGCAGCGCGGTCGGCCACGGCGCGCAGCGGATCGTCATGGACGTGCGCATATTTCTCGGTCGTGCGTGCTGCCGAGTGCCCAAGCACCTTGCCGACGAGATAGAGGCTGTCGCCGCCAGCCACCGCGACCGATGCGAAGGAATGGCGGAGGTCATGCAATCGCACATTCTCGAGGCTGGCAGTCGTGCGGATTCCCTGCCACACGCACGGCAGGCCGATTAGGTGGCCGTTGCCCTTCGTGGCCGGAAACACGTAGGGGCTTCCCTGAATGCGTGGCAGCGTCCGCAGCACGGCGAGCGCGGGCGCGCCGAGCGGGATTGCCTTGGCGCCAGTCTTGCTGTCGGGCAGGCGCAGAGTACCACGCTCGAAATCCACCCACGGCCATTGCAGCCCGAGAATTTCCATCTTGCGCGCGCCGGTCAGCACCAGCAGCCGCAGCGCTGCAATCGCGTAGGGGTTGGTCCCCGCCTTCTCGGCCGCGCCGAGCGCTTCGCCCAGGCGACGGATTTCCTCGCCGCTCAGGAACCGCTCTTTGCGCGGCGCTTGAAATAGCTCGACACCGCGCACGGGGTTGACCGGGCAGATACCCA
>VGYC01000436.1 GCA_016873095.1 Planctomycetota bacterium
TACGAGGAGAGGAATGAAGGTGGTCGCGTTGACGAAAGAAGGCAGGCGGGACGTGCTGCCGGCAGAAACGGAACTGCGAAGGCTGCTCAGGCTTGTGCCGGCGGAGAAGCTGGCGGATTTGTCGAGGGCGTGGGACGAAATCTTGCGCTTGGATACAGCGACGGAGTGCGCGACCACGGAGCTGAAGAGGATTAAGAATCGCCTCCATCAACTGATCGACAGCGACAAGATGGGCGATGCCACCACCAACCAACTCAGGCGCATCCTGAGCGGGGAGGAGTGATGGCTCATTATCACCGCGGTCGCGCGCTAGAACACGAGATCCGCAAGGCTCTGCGGAACGCAGGCTTCGAGGTAATTCGCGGGGCAGGCAGCAAGGGGACGTTCGATAGGCCGTGCGAACACTGCGGAAAAGGCATGAAGGTCGACCTGGTAGGCAGTAAACGTACCAGCAAGAGCACAAAAGAGGTGTGGTTGGTTTTAGGCCAGTGCAAGCTAACTGGAGCGAGCGATGCAGACACACGAAAAGCAGGCGACAGTGACTCAGTGTGAGAACGGCTACATCGTGCGACTGAACACGGGCAGCGAGTTCGGCGACGAGGATGAGCCCGAGCATCAGCGGGAACAGGCGTTCGTGTTTCCAAGCTACATTGGCGTCGAGCGCCGCCTTGAGGAATACTTCATCTCAGGAGGCAATGGAGGTGGTGGCAATGGGCAGAACGACCTTGGCTCGTGCTCGCAAGACAGATCCAGTCGCGTCCCACCGGGCGGCAAGGAGGGTGGCGTCGGTACGGTCGACCGTCCGTGACCGCGTCGAGCGCCTGTTTAATATAAGCGGCGGGATGACCGACGAGGAACTGTGCCGGCGATACGAGCAACTCTACGGGCCGGTCACTCACAGCACGGTGCGGACGCGGCGGAAGGAACTGATCGTGGAGGGCATCCTGGAGGACAGTGGCGAGACGCGCGAGACGAACTTCACGGGCAACCAGGCTAGGGTCTGGATTCAGAAGTCGACCGAGGCACGCTGAAGGTCGAGTGCGTGCGCGAGGCCACCTCATTGCTCAGACATGGCGTCATCTGGCATGACAAATGACAAGAGTGCCGACGGTTGCCGCGCGACGGTTGCCGTGAATGATAATTAATCGCCGCATGAATAGCTGTCACGAGGACGTGCCGGGCGTATGGGAGGGAGGAGGTGCGATGAAGACGATCATGTTCGACGTGGACGGCGTCCTGGCAGAGTTTATTCTGAGCTTCACCACGCTCGGTCACACACTGCACGGGACGTCGATCTACACTTCCCATCAGCATCGGGCGTGGGACGTTTTTGACTGTATGACGCCTGTGCAGTACGGCGAGGTCTGGAAGCATATCAATAACAGCGCGGAGTTCTGGCGGACGATGCCGGCAGCAACGAGCCAGGACGTGTTCAATGAGATCGAGCGCATAAAGCAGCAGGAAGGCAACGTCGCGTACTTCGTGACCGCGCGCCACGGCGTGAGGGCGAAAGAGCAGACCGAGGCCTGGCTGCGCGATCGCGGAATCGACAATCCGACTGTAGTCATGACGAAGGCCAAGGGCGAGCTGGCCAAGGCCGTGGGCGCGCATTTCTGTATCGACGATAAAGCTACGAATGCCTGGTGTGTGCATTGGTTCACTGATGGCAAGTGCAAGTCGTATCTAAGGGACTATCCATATAACGCCGATCCGACGATGATTGGCAGCAGCCATGTCCGTCGCGTGAAAACGGTTGAGGAATTTCTCGAGGAGGTTGAGAGGTCATAACATGTCGCATCAAGAGGGGGCAAAGCGCGTGTCCGATATGATTATGGTCGGGCTCCCAGTGGAGAGCATGGTGCGCGGCGTGCGGCAGATCGATGATTCGATCAGCCAGGCGCTGCGCGGCCCAGGCGATAACGAGTACGCGTGTTCGGCATGGGGATGTTCCTGTTCTGATCGGGATCGTCGTCGGTACGAGGAGAGCTGACGTGGAGACACTGCTGACGATCCCGCAGACGGCGAAGATCTTGAACGTGCCGGTGAACTACGCGTACGAGCTGGCCAGGCGCGGAGAAATAAAGTCCGTGAAGGTCGGGCCGAAGTACGTGCGGGTTCGGCCCGAAGACCTGCAAGCCTATGTAAACGCAGGCAAAAATAATT
>VGYC01000437.1 GCA_016873095.1 Planctomycetota bacterium
CCCGAAAACGTTCTTCGCTGTGTCGTAGTGCGGCTTCGGCCTGTTGGCACGCGAGCAGGGCGCTTTTGCGCTCGGTGATGTCCACAATGATGTTCACCGCGCCCACTAGTTCGCCTGCTTCGCTGTGGATTGGATTGGCATGAGCGAGAACGGCCAGTCGCTTGCCGTCCGGTTGTTCGATGATAATCTCCTTGCCGAGAAGGGCCTTGTTCTCACGAAGAGCTTGGGCGATCCAGCATTCGGTGTGCGGCACCGGCGTGCCGTCAGCCAGGTAGTGCCTGTGGGCACCGCAATAACGATCCGCAGGATCATTTAATTTGGGCCGACGGCCCCAGACCTGCTCTGCATACTGGTTGTAGTACGTGATCAGGCCGTCGCGATCGCAAGCATACGCTGCGACTGGCAGGTGTTCCAGGAGGGCCTTGACGTCGACCTTTTGTAGCGTCTTCTCCCCACCAGCATCCCTTGAGACATTCGCATCGTGTGGCATGTTCATGGCGACACTCTTTCGTCGTGGCGGGGAAAATGTCCCACCGCCGGCTCTCCCTGGTGTCGCCCAGTCACCAAGGAATCACCGGTCGGCGGAACAAGCTTGGTAGAACGGAGCCGAATCCGTTCTGTGCCGATCAAGGCCAGGAGTCGCTGCTGACCTTGCCAAACTTCAAAGTCCCGCCGCCGGCTTTCCCCGGTGTCGCCCAGTCACCCAAGATCACCGGGCGGCGGAACAAGCTGTGTGGAACGGATTTCCAGCCCGTTCTGTGCCTATCAAGGCCAGGAGTCGCTGCTGACCTTGCTCATCTTCAAAGTCCCGCCGCCGGCTTTCCCAGGTGTCGCCCAGTCACCGAAGATCACCGGACGGCGGAACAAGCTTGGTAGGACGGAATTCATTCCGTACTGTGTCGATCAAAGCCCTAAGGTGGGTGCGTGCTTTGCTCAAGGACAGCGTGGCGCGGACGCCCATGGCCTTCACGGCGCCGCGCAGGTGTGGATGCTCAACAGCGGCCAAAACGATCATCGCTGGCACGACGGGCAAGGCAATCAGGGCATACAGTGTTTCCAGGCCTGTCATGGCTTCGTCCCAGCCCAGCAGCCCCAGATCTGGCTGCGACTTCTTCACTTCGGTTACGGCCTGCTCGGATCCCACCGGGCCGATGAGCGTGATTCCTTCCCACTCGGCGAGGAGTTGAACCACCTCGCCAAGCATGCCAGGCTCGTCTTCGATCAGAAGGATCCGATACATTGCTTGTATGCTGCCCCGCGGGCACGCGCTGATTCTCGACCGCCACAAGGCTGGGCATCGTCCGCATAGCGGACCTGTAAATCTTTACGTCCGTTGCACACATTGCACCAATGGATCTTCTACTGGCACCACAGAGGGAATAGTCCTCGGAAGGCACCTGGGAGAAGTACCGGGGTGCTCCGCACCGAATCAAGGCGTCGAAGCAGATTGGCACCATGTCCGGATCGTACTGGCTGCCGGCGCCTCGCCGCAGCCGCGTCATCGCCTCGCTCCAGGACAATGCCGGTTTGTAGGATCGCGCGGAAGTCAGGGCATCGAAGCAGTCGGCAACTGCCAGGAGCCGTGCCAGCAGCGGAATCTGCCGGCCTTTGAGGCCGTCAGGATAGCCGGTGCCGTCATAGCGCTCGTGATGGCTGCGAACGGCTTGCAAGACGGTTCGGTTGCGGAGGAAAGCAACCATCGTCTCGCCATCGACAGCATGTTTCGCGACAACGCCACGCTCCTGTGCCGACAGCAAGCCTGGCTTGTGAAGAATCGCGTGCGACACTCGCAGTTTGCCGATATCGTGCAGCAGCGCCGCCAGGCCAAGTCGCCATTGCGAGTGCTCATCGAGCCCCAGGGCCTCGGCACAATCGAGCGCGTATTCCTTCACCCGCAATGAATGCGCCCCGGTCGCTGGATCGCGTCGCCGAAGCATGGTGAGCAAAGCACGGACCTGCTTCCCTGGCGAGCCGTCCGGGGTAATGCGGGTGCGTCGCTCGAATAAGGTGGTCGGTAACCGTTCACAGGTCAGTCTAGCGTTTTCTACTCGGAATGGGGTATCCTTGCAGCTGGCATGGATGCTTCTCCGGTTGTTTCTGAAGCTGATCTCGCCGCGACACCCGCAGCGGTGCTGGCGCTGATTCGGCACTTG
>VGYC01000438.1 GCA_016873095.1 Planctomycetota bacterium
GAGCAACGGTTCACGCCAACGACGCGGGCCACCACCTCTGGGCTTTCCCCTCGATGGATCGACTCCACCGCCTGCCGGCGACGCCGTTCCAGTTCCGGGGCGGATCCAAATGGTCTACTCATACAGAATTAGAGGAAACTGGCAGTCAAACGATTCATTGACCGCGCAGCTGGCAATAGGAAATCGCTCCCAGGCAAAGAAGGAAACATCGGGCAGCCGAATCTGGCCGGGATCGACGCGGATCATGCCGGTGCCGTCGAGGACAAAACCAAGGTCGTGTTGCTCGAGAAATCGATCAAGCACGCCGATGAGCACCGCCGCCAGACGCGACTCGTACCAGCCCATGGCTTTCTCAACAAGCACGCCGTCGATCAGTTCGCACAGGCGCGGATTGCGCAGCAGATCGTCCTCTGTGGCCAGGCCAGGCGCTGGCCGCAGCAAGACACGCTGCGGTGGAACGTGCAGCGCATCCAGCAACTCGGCAACGGTTGCGGTGGAAATCATGGCCATCGCATTGGCCTCGCGAGAAACGAATCACCGGAATTCAGTCTACCGTCGCCGCAGCCGTGGAACAACGGCGGAAATCAGATCAATTCCGCGATCGGCTCGCCGTAGGGCAGAATCGGCATGGGCCGGCCGGTGTTGTCGAGGAACGAGGTATTGACATGATCGATGCCGAGATGGCGGAACATGGTCGCCCACAAGTCGTTGGGCGTGAGCGGTCGCGAGTGCGGGTGCTCGCCGCGCGAGTTGGTCGAGCCGACGATCTGCCCGGTGCGCATGCCGCCGCCGGAAACCAAAACCGACATGGCCTGCGGCCAGTGGTCGCGCCCCGGTCGATCGTTGGCGTAGCTGATGCGCGGCGTCCGGCCAAACTCGCCGGTCACGATCAGCAGCACGCGCCGGTCCAGGCCGCGGGCATAGATGTCCTCGATCAACGCCGTCACGGCCCGGTCGTAGTACGGCAGCCGGGCCCGCGTGTCGTTGAAGATATGACAGTTGACGGCGTGCGAATCCCAGTTGTACGTGCCGTCGGCCAGGAACGGCACACCGGACTGGTACGGATTCTCCATCACCATGGTCACGAAGCTGGCGCCATGCTCGACGAGGCGGCGGGCGAGCAAGGCCCGCTGGCCCCACGCATGCATGCCGTAACGCTCGCGGAGTCGCTGCGGCTCCTGGCGCACGTCGAAAGCGCGGCGGACCGTGTCGTTGCTGATGAGTTCAAAAGCCCGGCCGCGAAACGTGTCCATCGCCCCGACGCGGCCCGTGGCGTCAACGGCCGGCGACATCGTGTCCAGCCGGTTCAAGAGGCGCGTGCGCTCCGGCAACCGATCGGCGGTTCCCGCCAGCGGCGCCAGGTTCTGCACGCTGAACTGCGGCGAACTTGGATCGCCAGCCACGGTGAACGGATACGTCGACGGTCCGAGGTAGGCAGCGCCGAAGCTGTAGACATCGATGTGATCGCGGCCCGGATCGGCGCCCAGCACGTAGTTGGGCACGCCGGCATGCCGGTTCTGACGCATTCTCGACACCATCGAGCCGACCATTGGATGATCATTGACGAAACCGACCGGAGAACTGGGATCGCGCCCCGTGAGAAAGCGCTTGTGTCCGCCGCCATGATCCGCGAAGTTGTGGGCAATGGAGCGGATGATGTTGAAGCGATCGGCGACGCGAGCGTGCATTGGCATGTGCTCGCAGATGTCCACGCCCGGAACGACGGTGCGCATTGGCCGGTAATCGCCACGGTATTCCGCCGGGGCATCCGGCTTCATGTCGTACATTTCCATGTGCGGCGGCCCGCCCGGCAGCCAGATGAGGATGACGGACGTATCCGGTTCCGGCGTCGGCGTCTGTGCTCGCAGCTTGAGAGGCAACAACCCGCCCAGCCCGACGCCGCCCAGAGTAAGCGCGCCGATCTTGAGGAAATTCCGCCGCGTCAGGGGACCGGGACAAGGATTGTTCATGAGGGTGGGACCAAGGCCATGGTTCAAAAGGCAGGTATAGTTCAAACCTAGCCCTTAATCAAGCGTAGGCTGAACGGTTTGCGGCTTGGGCGCTGGCAGCGGGCCGGGGCGCGGGATCGGCGCATCCCGTAGCCGGGTCGCTTGCGTCGGGTTTTGTCGTCCATGAACACCTCTCAATC
>VGYC01000439.1 GCA_016873095.1 Planctomycetota bacterium
TCTTGTTTGCCTGGGTTACATCGGCTCCTACGGCCGGGTGGCAGCCTTCGTGCGGGCCTGGAAGGCGGAACGCCAGCGGGACGCCCAGACGAGCGGGCGGGGCACCTTCGTGCCGCTGGCCTTTGCGCCGGGAGAGGCCTTCCAGTTCGACTGGAGCGAGGACTGGGCAGTCCTCGGCAATGAACGGGTCAAGCTGCAGGTGGCGCACACCAAGCTGTCACACAGCAAGGCCTTCATCGTGCGGGCCTATTTGCTGCAGACCCACGAGATGCTGTTCGATGCCCTGACCCAAGCGTTCCGCGTTCTGGGCGGGGTGCCGCGGCGCGGGATCTTCGACAACATGAAGACGGCCGTGGACCGGATCGGGTCAGGCAAGGCCCGGCAGGTCAACGCCCGGTTCTCGGCCATGGCCAGCCACTATTTGTTCGAGCCCGAGTTCTGCAATCCGGCCTCGGGCTGGGAGAAGGGCCAGATCGAGAAGAACGTCCAGGATGCCCGACGTAGGTTATGGCAGCCGCTGCCACGCTTTCCTGACCTCGGCGGCCTGAACGCCTGGCTCGAGGAGCGCTGCATCGCGCAATGGCGGGAGATCCAGCATGGCGTCCTTCCCGGCACCGTTGCCGAGGTGCATGCCGAGGAAGCCCCGAGCCTGATGCGCCTGGGGTGGCCCTTCAACGGCTTTGTGGAGCACAGCAAGCGGGTGTCCCCGACCTGCCTCGTCCACTTCGAGCGCAACCGCTACAGTGTTCCGGCCTCCTTCGCCAACCGGCCGGTGAGCCTGCGGATTTACCCGGAGCGGATCGTCATCGCCGCCGAGGGGCAGGTGCTGTGCGAGCATGTGAGGATCGTCCAGCGATCCCATCAGCTGCCGGGGCGAACTACCTATGACTGGCGGCACTATCTTGCGGTAATCCAGCGCAAGCCCGGCGCCTTGCGAAACGGAGCACCCTTTGCCGAGCTGCCCGATGCCTTCCGGCAACTGCAGGGCTACCTTCTCAAGCGACCCGGGGGTGACCGGGAGATGGTGGAGATCCTTGCCTTGGTCCTGCAGCATGACGAGCAGGCCGTGCTGTGCGCCGTCGAGATGGCCTTGGACGCCGGTATTGCCACCAAGACCCACATCCTGAACCTCCTGCACCGGCTGATCGACGGCAAGCCGGGAACGCCGACGCCGATCGATGCACCGCAGGCCCTGAGCCTGCGCGTCGAGCCGAAGGCCAATGCCGCCCGCTACGATGGCTTGCGTCGAAAGGAGGCCGGTCGTGCGTCATGATCCCGCCAGCGCCGCCGTCATGGTCATGCTGCGCTCCCTCAAGATGTATGGCATGGCCCAGGCCGTGAGCGACCTCACCGAACAGGGTGCACCTGCCTTCGATACGGCTGTCCCCATCCTGTCTCAGTTGCTGAAGGCCGAGCTCGCCGAACGTGAGGTCCGCTCCGTCGCCTACCAGATCAAGGCCGCCCGGTTCCCGGCCTACAAGGATCTGACCGGCTTCGACTTCACCTCAAGCGAGGTCGCCGAAGCCCTGGTTCGCCAGTTGCATGCCGGCGAGTTCATGGCGGGCGCCCACAACGTTGTCCTCATCGGCGGACCCGGCACGGGCAAGACCCACATCGCCACGGCGATCGGCGTCCAGGCCGTCGAGCACCACCGCAAGAAGGTCAGGTTCTTCGCCACTGTCGATCTGGTCAATGCCCTCGAGCAGGAAAAGGCACTGAACAAGGCAGGGCAGCTCGCTGACAGGCTGTCGCGCCTTGACCTCGTGATCCTCGACGAGCTCGGTTACCTGCCCTTCAGCGCGTCAGGCGGAGCGCTGCTGTTCCACCTGCTCTCAAGGCTCTACGAGCAGACCAGCGTCGTCATCACCACCAACCTCAGCTTCAGTGAATGGGCTGGCGTGTTCGGCGATGCCAAGATGACAACGGCACTCCTCGACCGCCTCACGCACCATTGCCACATCCTTGAAACCGGGAATGACAGCTTCCGCTTCAAGGCGAGCTCAACAAAGCCGAAAACCAGAAAGGAGAAGACCCCGACTTGACCCGCGGCCCATGACGCCGCACAAACCATAAAACCCGGGTCACTTCTCAATGAAAATCCAGGGTCAACTCTCAGTGCTAATCAACAGCTT
>VGYC01000440.1 GCA_016873095.1 Planctomycetota bacterium
GAGGAGTGAACACCATGATCAACCGCCGCCGCTTCAATCTTCTGTCGACGACTGCCGTTGCGCTGCTGCTGGCCGCACCCGCACTGGCCCAGACCAATCCGCCCAACGTGGCGCGCAACAAGACACTGATCGTCGCGGCCAATGTCGAGGCTCCGGTCTATCGCAATATCGGCCTGGCCAACCCCTATTCGCTGAACAACGAGGATTTCCGCAACTCGATCCTCAACATGTTCGAGCCGCTCTTCTACTACAACTCGAACACCAACCAGGTCATCCCCTGGCTGGCCACCGGCATGGAGTACACGCCGGATTTCTCCGTCCTCACCGTGAAGCTGCGCGACGGCGTGACCTGGACGGACGGCAAGCCGTTCAGCGCCGACGACGTCGTCTACACGCTGGAAATGCTGATGGCCAACGGCATGGAGTACACGCCGGATTTCTCCGTCCTCACCGTGAAGCTGCGCGACGGCGTGACCTGGACGGACGGCAAGCCGTTCAGCGCCGACGACGTCGTCTACACGCTTGAAATGCTGATGGCCAACGGCAAGGGCAAGAGGGACCTGGTTCAGTCCGTCGGTGTCGCCGATACGGTCAAGGCCGTGACCAAGGTCGACCGGTTGACGGTGAAGATCGATCTTGTCCAGTCCGATCCGCGCTTCGCTTTCAAGTACCTGATCAACTATTTCGACATCGGCCTGCAATGGCTGCCGGCGCATATCTGGAAGGACGTGCAGGACGTGGCTGCCTTCCGTTTCTACGATCTCGAGAAGGGCTGGCCGGTGACCACCGGTCCGTGGAAGGTGACCCGCTTCACCGACAACCAGATCTTCATGGACCGGCTGCCGGAATGGTGGGCGGTCAAGGCGGGTCTCTCGCCGATGCCGGCCATGGATCGTGTCATCACCATCCCCGGCGGCACGCGCGACCGCATGGCGCAGCTCATCACCGCCAACCAGGTGGACATCGTCAACGACATCCAGCTCACCGACGTGGTCAAGCAGCTGATCGCCCGCAACCCCAAGGTCACCACCTTCACCGGCCAGAACGCGCCCTACGGCGCGAAGGATTGGTGGCCGACCTCTCTCTACTTCAACCATAAGAGCGGCAAATGGGCCGATGTCCGCGTGCGCCGGGCGATCAATCACTACATCGACCGCAAGCAGGTAATCGACGTTTCTTACGCCGGTGCCAGCGAGCCCAAATATGACCCGTTCCCCGGCTTTGGCTCGCTCAAGCCCTACATCGACGCGGTGCGCCCGAGCGCCGACAAGTACGGCATCGGCACCTTCGACAAGGCCAAGGGCGACGCCTTGATGACCGAGGCCGGGTACAAGAAGAACGCCGGCGGCATCTGGGAGAAGGACGGCCAGCCGCTGGCGGCCGTCATCGAGACGATCCCGGTTCTCAACGCCATCGGCCCGATCGTCGCCCAGCAGCTCAAGAATGCCGGCATCGACGCGAGTTTCCGTTCGACGCCGGAAAGCCGCGGGATCATGCGCGACGGCCGGTACGACCTGACGCTGTTCGGGCATCGCGGGTCGATCAGCGATCCCTACGCGACGCTGGAGATGTATCACAGCAAGAACGCCTACGAGGTAGGGCGGCCGACCCTGTTCCCGGCGCGCTGGTCGAATGCCGAGTACGACAAGATCGTCGACCAGATGGGACGCCTGGCGCCCAACGACCCGCGCAACATGGAACTGGTCAAGGCGGCCATGGAAATCTGGATGCGTGAGGCGGTCGAGGTGCCGATCAGCGAGTGGTACCACCGCGTGCCGATGAATCAGACCTATTGGACCAACTGGCCGACGGAGCAGAACCCCTACATGCAGCCGTCGTTCTGGTACACCTCGGGCACCTTCGGCTACGTGATGGCCAGGCTCAAGCCGGCCTCCTGACGGTACGGTAGCGGCGCCGGAGCTTCGCTGCTCCGGCGCCGCGGTTCTCCATGCACACCTATCTCCGTCTTTTCGTCAGGCGCTTTCTGACTGTCTGTGCGGTGGTCTGGGCCGCCGGCACGATCAACTTCTTCATTCCCAAGATCTCTCCGAAGAACCCCATCGCCGAGAAGCTGACCCAGCTTGCCGGCACCTCGGGCGTCGATCCCTCGAAAATT
>VGYC01000441.1 GCA_016873095.1 Planctomycetota bacterium
TTCGAGCGCTACGAGCGAACCGTCGCCGCCTTCTTCCGCCTCGCCATGATCCGCCTCATGCTCCGCCGCTTGACCCGAACAACAGCTTGCTCCTGAATCTCAACTTCCTGGATCGGCTCTAAGCGCCGCTCGTCGCGGCAGTTGAGAAAGGGCGCCGCTGGTCGGCGCCCTTGTTCGTTGGAGTCCACGCGACGGCGCGTTTCCCGGTGGCCAGTTGCCCGGCGGTCGACCTGCCGGCGGGGCGCAGCCTTGGCTGCGCCCGGAGATCCGCGTCAGGGCCGCCGCGTGTCGACCGTGCCCATGACGGTCTGATTGCCATTGGTGATCGTGACCTTCGTGCGCGCGAAATCGATCACGCGCCGATCGCTGTTATGGAGCGCGAGCTCGAAATTGCCGCGGTGCTCGCCCGGACGCCCGACACCCGGCCCGCCACTGACGAAGAGCGGATCAGTGGTGCGCGCCTGGCTGGCATCCAGGCGGTAGTCGTGGACATCGCCCAAACGCTGGAACGTGCCTGAGACGCCGGCGAGGGTGTAGCGACCATCGACAGAGTAGGTGGCGGTCATGCGCGCGAAGTCCACCGTTCCAGAGAAGTTGTAGCTGCCCGCTCCGTCGCCGGTAAGCGGCACGTTGGTGGCGTTGTAGACCGCGGTCCCGGTGGTGATCCGACGAACCTCCTCGAAGGTCGCAACGCCGGCGCGGATGGTCTGCTCGTTCTGCGCCACTTGCGTCGTCGGATTGAGCGCGCCGGTCTGGATGACCTGGACGTTCTGAACCGTGCGCAGATTGCCGATCGCACCACCCGCAGTCTGCCCCGAGGTACGCGCAACCGAGCCTATGGTGAGCGGCGCCGTGGCTGTCGTCTGACCGCCCTGGATGGGTCCTGACGGAATTGCCGCTTGCGGCTGCTGGCCTTGCATCGGCTGGCTCTGCATTTGCTGACCGGTCTGCGTCGGTTGACCGGATTGCATCTGCTGACCCTGGAATGAAGAAGCTTGCTGGGTGCCGGACTGCTGTTGCACCTGACCCGGCTGGATCTGCGCCTGCTGCTGGCCTGCTTGAACCTGGCCTAGCTGCACCTGCTGTTGTCCCTGCTGGACTTGGCCCTGCTGGACTTGGCCCGGCTGCTGCTGACCCTGTGCCTGCTGTTGCTGCGCCGGCTGCGGTTGGCCCGCTTGCTGCTGCCCAGGTTGTTGCTGGCCCTGCTGTTGCTGGCCTTGCTGCTGACCTTGGGGTTGCTGCTGACCTTGCTGTTGCTGGCCCTGCTGCTGTTGGCCTTGCTGACCGCCCTGCGGCTGTTGCTGCGCGGGCTGGCGTTCCTGGGCGCGCTGGCCCGATGCGCTCAAGCCTCGATTGACCTGGTTCATCTGCGCCGTGGTCGCGCGGACCGGCGCTTGCGGAGCGACCGCAGCGCTGGCGATCGTCGTGGCGAAGCCGGGACGCGAGATCTCGACGACCGCGCCGGCGTTGGACACGAGGATCCGGCCCGCGCGCTCGCCCGAATTGTTGTCCTGCCCGGGACCGACCAGGATCACCGTTGCGCTCGTATCGTCGGTGACGCCGGCGACGATCGTGCCGCGAATGCCGACAGTCGCGACCGGCAGCCTGACAGTCATCGATTCCGGATCGCGCTGAGCGATCCGGCCCGTGACGAAGCGGAAGGCGCCCTTGGCGATTGAAGCGGTCAGCCTGCCGGCACTGGTCTCGGGGTTGTAGACAAATTCGTCGATCGTCAGCGCCGCGTTCGGTCCGATCTGGAACACGGTCTGGTCCATCAGCATGACCTGAAGCCCGGCGTCGGCCCCGGTCGTGATGCGATCGCCCAGGAAAATGGCATCGCCGCTGATCACATTGCGCCCGACCGTCGCCGGGGCCGTTGCCGGTGTCGCGAGCGAAACCTGCTGGACTTGCCCGCGCACCGCACCGGCCACGCCGGCCTGTGCGGCCCGCGCAGCGCCGGCGGCCTGCGCCAGCTGCATATTGGTCGACTGAGAAGCCGTGAACCAATCGATTTTCATCGCGGGGGGGGGTCACGCTACGGCGGCCGCGCTTTGTGCCGTTTGCAATGCGCGGTCAGGCTCGAGGTCTGGCTGTAGCGCGG
>VGYC01000442.1 GCA_016873095.1 Planctomycetota bacterium
GGGACGAGGTGCGGATCTCGAACGTCGAACGGTCGGCGGACTGGGTGAAGCTCAGCTACGAGAACCAGAAGCCGAATCAGACGCTCGTTGGCACGCTGGTACAGCCCGGCACATCGCCCAGCACTATGACCTCAGCGTGCGTGCGGTGTACGACGCGATGACCTCCAGCAAGCTCCCCATTCACCGTTTTGGCCAAGGACGTGGAGGCATCCGCGTTTCAGACGCCGACCGTCTCGCTTGGGAGAATCCCTGCCGGGCGAAGCACATGACCCCGCCGGCAGGCGTGCCTTCCGCAACTGCGCCGATCACGACGTCGCCGCTGGTGGCGAAGCACTTTGGCCGACGGCCTTCAACGCCGAGGCGCGCATGTGGTCGAGGTTCTTCGCCAAGTGCTGGTACACCCGGCTGACCATCGTGGTATCGGAATGACCCATTAACTCGGCCACCAGCTTCTTCAAGCGGGCGTTCTCCTTCTCCAAGACCCGCAGCTGCTTGGTCATCTCCGGGGCCATCCCGCCATACTTCTGACGCCAGCGATAGTACGTCTGCTCCGTGGTCTGGAGCGATTTACAGATCTCGGGCACCTTCTGACCCTTGCCCAAAGCTACATCTGCTTGACGCAACTTCTCGATAATCTGCTCGGTCGTGTGTCTCGGCTTCTTCATCTCGAAAGAATCCTTTCCGGGCTACGTCCGGATGCGATTCTCTCATCCAGATTGGACCAATTTCAGTGGGGAAGGCCAGTCACCGACGGTGTTCGGCCTGCCAGATCGCGCTGGCGAATCTGCGCCCTGCGATGCAGCCGACAATGTGAGCAGCAGCGCTGCGATGGTGCGGGTCATGTGTTTCATGGTTTCTGCTTGAGTTGCAATTCTGCGACGGCATGAGCCGTCCCGGTTCATGCCGCAAGCTTTTGTGGATGGGCTTCAGCTTTTCCGCATACACCGCATATTGGACATTGTTGTCGGGCGTAGTAAAGAGGCAGCCTTTGATCGTGCCGTCGGCATTCGTGAAATCGCGCCCTAGGTCGGGCACGCGGAGTTTTGGATCACGAATTATTCGCCGATGCCGTGTCGAACGCAGGGGCACGCCGCATGTGCCTCAATGAAGCCGGCGGCGCGGGTCGCGAAGTTTTGCGCGCGGAAGGCACTGGCGTGGCGCAGCGGCACGGGAAAACCCTACGCATCGCTCCTTGAACTCGGCCGAGTAGTCAAGGAAGCCCTAGCTTTCCTTGAACCCGTGCTTGGTGGAATGATGCGTGTCCGTGATGCCGCCGCGGCCGTTGTCGCCGAGGTGCCGTTTGCCGAATGCTGCTGTGGCGTACCCCGACGGCTGCAGATGCTCCGCGAGCGTCTTCGCCCCGGCGTTGAAGGCCACATGCTGACTGCCGTTGTGCTCATGCCCGAAGCGCTGATTGTAAATGCCCGTGAGCAGCCCGCACCGCGAAGTCGAACAGTGAGGCGAATTGACATAGCCGTTCGAGAATCGCACACGCGTGCCGCGTGAGTTCGTCCAGGTGCGGCATCGAAAACCCCTGGCCACCGTGTGCCGGGATGTCGGCGTGGCCGAGATCATCGGCGAGGAGGGAGATGATGTTGGGCTCCGGCGCATCGGCAGCGTGCAGCGCGGCCAGCGGCGTGAGCAGCAGGGCGGCGAGGAGGATGAGGCTGTGTTTCATGATGTTGAGTGTGAGGGCGGATTTCATGGGTGATTACTTTACGGCTGCTTCGATTGCTTTTGCCACGGTCTCTCCGAGGAAATCATAGCCCTTCGCGGGGTGGAAGAATTTGGCGGCCATGCTATTGTCGCGACCCGCTATTAAGGTGGAGTCTGACACATTCGTTGAACCGCGCTATGTGGCTCTGGATGGTCGCAAACGCCGCTCGGTTTTTCGACCGAATGAGGCTGGTCGAGAGCGACCAAAGACACGCCTGATCGACGCCGTTTCTGATGCTCGCGCAGGGCGGCGGCGTCGCTATGAGCGATTGCAAAGTCGCGATTTTGGCATCTCTTCGCGGCACGCACTTCTACGGAAGAATTACGGAAAAAGGTGCGTCATACTGCGAACAACTGCTAATCAATGCGA
>VGYC01000443.1 GCA_016873095.1 Planctomycetota bacterium
TGAGATACTTATCAGACTCCCGAAAATGCCAGGGGTTTCGAGTTTTTTCAGAAATCTCCGCTGCTAAACGCCTCCGGGTTCGCTTGGTTGAGGGCTAGCACGCGAAAGACGGTACCGTCGATGGGGGCTGTCACTTCCTGGGTTTCCTGACGTGCCTGCCGCACCCGGATCTGGGCAATATCGCGCTCGGCGGCGGCAACCTCAACTTCGGCCGCCTGCTGGAGGGCACGCACCGCCTGGATGCCCGCATCCGTGTCGCTGCTCACCCGCTTGAATTCGGCAACCGCAGCCTGCACCTGGAATTCAGCTGCCAGCTGCGCTTGGGTAGCCGCCACTCGTTTGGCATCCGCATCGACCTTGAGCCGCCGCTTGTTTTGCAGGTCGATCTCGGCGACAAGACCTTCCTTCTTGAGGGGCAGTAGTGATTCATAGTCAAATTCGGCCAGCTTGACGTTGGCCTGCGCCGCGGTGACCATCTGCTTGGCAGCTTCCAGGTTTCTCTCAGCTACCTCCTTGCGATTGCGGGCGGCAACGATGGCCTCCGTCCGAGCCGAGGTCAGCGACTCGATCTGCCGGTTTAACGACTTGACGCGCGACTGGCTGCGCGCCAGCCTTTCCTCGATGGCCCGGCGCTCGTCGGCGAGACGGCTGGTCAGGTTCGGGTCTGGATCGCGCAGCGAGACGATGCGGTCCCCTCTGCGAACGCGTGATCCTTCCTGCACGTGCCAGGCCATGATCCGTCCCTCGATGGGTGCTTCAAGCGTTTGCGGACGCTCGACGGGATCGTAGGCGCTGATTCGCCCCTTGCCAACCAGCGACTGCTGCCAGGGGACGAAGATCAGTGCGAAGGGAGAGATAAAGAAAAAGATGACCAGGACTCGGGCAAGCCTGCGTGCCCTCATCGGTCCACGTACCATGCGCAAGGACGGAAACATCGCTTCCGCCTTGCTTGCCAGCAACATCGCGCCGTGATCAGCAGTTTGCTCGTGCTTCATGTGTGAATCTCTCGGATGCAGGTGACTAGGTTGACGTTATGCCGTTTTCGCCTGGTCCGTCAGGGACCGGTTTGGCAACCATGAGCTCGCTGAATTGCAGCTGTCGGTCGCAACTCTGGGCCATGCCGAACTCAACGGTGATGAGCAGCAAGGTCCACGGCGCCTTGCGATCAAGGAACGTGGGCAAGATGCGCTCGCGAATGTACGGGGGGAAACCATCGAGAACCTCATCAAGAATGAGCAAGCGCGGGCGCCCGGCGATGGCTCTTGCCAGGGCCAGGCGAACCGCCTGGCCGCGTGACAGCGGACTGCCGCCTGTAGTTAGCTGCGTCAACAGCCCGTTCGGCAAGGCTAAAACAGGCTCGAGCATGTCCACAGCCGCGAGCGCGGCACGCACATCCATCGTCGAGACCCACGGCCTGTCCAGGCGGATGTTGTCCAGCACGCTGGCTGCGAAAACTTCAAGCTCACTCGTGACTGCGGCCACGTGCCGGCGAAGGTCGTCCAAGCGAATGTCGCGCAGATCAATGCCGTCCAGCTCCACGTGGCCGTGCTGGGGTTCGCGAAGGCCGTAGATCAAGTCGGTGATCGTGCTCTTGCCGGCGCTGCTTGGCCCGAGCAGGGCCGCGCGATCCCCTGGAGATAGTTGCAAGTTCAGATTCTCAATCACCGGAGTCCGCGCCCCGGCGTAGGTATAACCAACGCCCTTCAGGTTCAGCGCCGCCGGGGCTTCCACCGGCAGTGCGACCGCACCGGTGGTCCGTTCCAGCGGCAGATCGATCAACACGCCTAGCTTGTGAACCGAGGCCATCAAGTCGTCAAAGTCCTCCAGCGATTTGCCGAGCTTGACGATGGAAGCCATGGAAACAGAGACGATCAGTTCGGCGGCAACCAGCTGTCCCAGAGTCAATTGCCGGATCACAACCAGCCAGCCGCCGATACCGAGCAAGGCGACGCTGGCGAGCACATATGGCCCGTCGCAATAAATCTGCAACATCTCTATTGACACATAGAGCCTGTCTATTGTCTAGTTTGCGGTTATGGAAAGCAGTAACCAAGGAAGGTACTCGACCCTTGATGTAC
>VGYC01000444.1 GCA_016873095.1 Planctomycetota bacterium
CGTGACCTTCCCCGGTCGTCGCGCCAGTAGATGCACCAGACGCCACGATAGAGCTTGAGCCGCTTTCCTGTTGGCATTGCCCCGCCTCGAACCGTTCGACCTCCAGTTGCCGGATGCGGATTAAACGCCCCAGGCGGAAGGCTTGCAACCGGCCGGCGGCAACCAGCCTGCGGACGTGCATCGGGGTGCAGTCCCAACGTCGGGCCAGGGTTTTCGGGGTGAAGGGCTTGGCAGGCTGGGTCACGACCGCTCCGTGACCGTCTCGGGCTGTTCGCCGGCAAAGACCTCGTGCGCGGTCGCCAGCCTCGTGAGTATCCAGCGCACCACGGGGACGGCCATGCTGTTGCCGATCGCGCGATACCTGGGGCCGTCCGCCGCAGGCTTGCTGCGGTAGGTGATGGCCGTCCAGCGGTCGGGGAATCCCTGAAGGCGCTCGCATTCGAGAGGGGTTAATCGTCTCACCGCGCTAGTCAGGCAAACCTCGCTTTGGCTGTTCTGGGTGAAGGCGACGGCCACCTGCCCGCCCGCGTTGGCATGGCTTCCGTCGTAGTTCATGGCGCGCAGTGTCGGTGCAGTCGCTATCGACTCCGCGCGCCATATCTCTGGCGCGCAGCGTTTGAGCGATCAGGTTCTCCGCCGTGTCTGCGTCGTTGCGATACCCGCTCCCCCTTGCAGAGCCCGAAGCAATTGGGCGGGCAACGTCTTCCCCCGCTTCTCGGCGCGGCGGAGAATGCCCTTGCAGGCTTTCGGGCTCAAAAAGTACCGCTCCGGCACGTCGCCAGTCTCCAAGATATCCGACAACGAAGATGCGACGGCGCCGCTGTGGTGTTCCGGCAAACTGAGCGTCAAGGATTCGGTAGGCCCACCCATACCCGCATTCGCCCAGGAGCCCGAGGAAGGCTCCAAAATCCCGCCCGTCGTCAGACGACAGGAGGCCGGGGACGTTCTCGAAAACCAGCCATGGCACCCGAAGCTCGTGAGCCACGCGAAGGGTGACGAGGGCGAGGTTGCCGCGCGGATCATCCAGGCCGAGTCGCTTTCCCGCCACGCTGAATGATTGGCACGGGCTGCCGGCGACGAGGACATCGACAGGCTCAACTGATCTCCAATCGACTTTGGTGACATCGCCAAGGTTTGGCACTCCCGGAAAACGGGTCTTGTGAACCGCCGACGCGAACGGATCGATCTCGGCCGCCCATCGCCAGTCGATGAACGGGGCCGCGCATTCGGGAGCGCCGATGCCGGAGAACAGAGTCCCGCCCTTCATGGCCGGGCCATCTGGTGGAACCTGAAAACCACCCGCCTCATTCCCTCGACATCATCCCGCGATGCCCACAAGGACGACGCCAGTGCTCTTGCATCGACCCCATGCTGGGCGAGATAGGCTTCGTCGTCGCCCGCCGCGTGCGCCTCGTCGTGATGTTTCCGGCAGATCGGGATCGCCCATCGATCTGTGTTCCGCATCCCCATGCCTCTCCCCTTGTCGAGCCCCATCAGGTGATGCGGATCGGCCGCTCTCCCGCAGAGCACGCAGCCGAGGGCGGCGACGTTGCGCCGATGCTTCGGGCTCTCGCCCTCGCGCCGCTGCTTGCTCGGTCGCTCGGGCAGTCGCTTGTCAACCCGAGGTTTCATTAGCCTTGCCTTGCCACGCCGGTCCCTGCCAGACCCGGCCACGCCAAGCCATGCCTAGCCCCGCCCGGCCATGCCGCGCCGAGCCTTGCCGCGCCCTGCCTGATCAGGCCGCGCCGCGCCGGGCCTGGCCATGCCGGGCCTCGCCCTGCCACGCCTTGCCACGCCGTGCCATGCCCGGCCCGCCCAAGCCATGTCGTGCCCCACCTTGCCAAGCCGATCCTATTCCCTCACTTCGAACGACGTGACCTGATACCGTCCATATGACGGCCTAAAATCTCCGACGCCGATCAACCTGCCCGCCGATGCGATCACGTCGTTGAGATCGCGCGCGGTGATGTACTCGGGCAAGTTGACCATCAGTTCGAAGTCCGCCCGCCAGCCGGCCTTCATCGCCGGGCGCGTGCGGTTGACGCCGTTGCGC
>VGYC01000445.1 GCA_016873095.1 Planctomycetota bacterium
CTTTAGGCCCGGCACCAGCCCATCCTTGCCGGTCGGCCGGAAGATCGCGCGCACCCGGTCGAGATACTGCACCGCCCTGCGGTCGACCGGCGGCGGCGGAGCGAGAGCGCCCGCGGGCTCCGCTCGCGGCGGCTTCGGCCGCTCCACGTCGGCGATCGCCGGCACCGTCGGCACGCCGATCGTGCGCCGTCCAGCAAGCTTCCGGGGCGATCCATTCCAGCTCATCCGCCGATCCTGCCACAGCACATCGGACGGCGGTAAGAAAACCGACCCGCGCCCCACCGATGACGGCTCCGCGCCGTCAGCCCCTCGCGTATTCCAGGCGGAAGCCGTCGCCCCAGCGCTTGATGTGGCCGGCCGAGGGCGAGGGGAAGTGCATGGTGCAGCACAGCGTGTCGGTGTCGCAGTAGCGTTCGAGGAAGCTGCGGCGCGTACGGACGGCCTGCTCGCGGTCGGTGTCGACGCGCATCACCAACTCGGGATAGCGCGCCTGGATCGGCGAATGGATCAGGTCGCCGGTGAACACGGCGCCGTCCGAGCCCTTGCCGGCGCAGACCGCGAAATGGTCGGGCGTGTGGCCGGGCGTCGGGCTCAGCCGGATATGATCGTCGAGCGCATGGTCGCTGCTCACCAGCTCGGCCCGGTTGGCCTCGATGATCGGCAGCACGCTGTCGCTGATCTGGTCGAGCGGCGTCTTCTTATGGATCTCGCTCCAATAGGCGTATTCCTTCTTCGAGAACAGGTAGCGCGCCTTGGGGAAGGTCGGCACCCAGCGGCCGTTCTCCAGCCGCGTGTTCCAGCCGACATGGTCGCCGTGCAGGTGCGTGCACATCACGAAATCGATGTCCTCGACCGCGAGGCCGGCCGCCGCCAGCGCCGCCATCCAGTTGCCGTCGCTCTTCTTGTTCCAGGCTGGCCGCAGCGGGAAGTTCTTGTCGTTGCCGATGCAGCTGTCGACCAGGATGTTGTGGTGCGGCGTCTTGACGACATAGGACTGGAAGCACAGCACGACATTGCCGCTCGCCTTGTCATAGCCGCCCGGCGCCAGCCAGGAGAGATTCTCGCCCAGGACGTCCTTCGACAAGGTCGGCAGGAAGTCGAGCATCGGCGTGAAGCCGCTCTCCTGCTCGACGATCCGGTGGATGGTCATGTCGTCGACCGAAAAGCTCGTGCGCATGGCGTGCGTCTCCTCACCGGTTTCCGTCCCAACGGGCCGGACGATCGTAGCTCGGCCGGCAGCCGATGACGAACGCTGCGTTCCGACGAACGGACGAACGCAGAGATCGACTCGTGCTCCTCCACGATGAAACGCCTCTCACGAAGTCTGTCGTGTTCACGGGTCTTCGTCCTCTCCGCCGCGCGTCGCGCGGAGTAGGTGAGGTGGCGTGGACCATGGGCGAGACAATTCCGGTGGCAAGCACCGCGACCCACCTCACCCTCCCACCCCCCACTCTGGCGCGTGCGGCACCTCAAGCGCCTCCGCGGGCAGAGAGACCTTCTCTGTACGACAAGCCGTAAGTCGTGGAGAGAAGGTCTCCCGACTGTGCGCGTCACCTGTGCTGAGCGAAGCTGGGGTGGAAGAAGGACGAGAGCGGACTACACCACCTTGCGCGGCCGGATTGCTTTCACGACGGCTGGATCGGCGGATGCGAGTTCGAACGTGGACTGCAAGTTCATCCAGAATTCCGACCCAGTGTCGAAGAAGCGGCCGCAGCCGTCCACAACTGTCGACTTGAGACTTCGGCCGTGCCGGGCATCTATGCGCTCGGTCACTTCTTATGAGCGATGCTCAGTTGGCGCTAGACGACATCGACAGTTGAACGACATCGAAATCGAACGTGGCGTTGGTGATCGAGAGCGACGCCGTTCCGGTGAAGAGAGTGAAGGTTCCATCGTCGGCAAGCGGCAACATGCCCTGCCCGACATTCATCACGCCGTTGACCTGCGTTGCTACGTGAGGACCAAACCCTAGCAGTCTGGCCGGTTCCGGGACAACCATCAGCGGGCAGCCCCTGAACTTGCCGGCAATCAGCCAACTCTCATGGGTGACAG
>VGYC01000446.1 GCA_016873095.1 Planctomycetota bacterium
ACGTACGGCAAGATGAAGTTGTCGCCCATCGCTAAATCGCTGCGCGCCCTGATCCAAGCACCCATGGCGCCGACCGAGCAAGACGCCGCCGTGTAACGTCCACGCCTCCGACCCGCGCTCACCCCCTGGTCCCGTCCCCCGTCCGCATCGCGTGCCCGGCCTCTCCGCGCCCGCGTCGCGTCATCCCGTCACCCCGCGGCCCCGCGCCTGCCCCCCCCGCCGGCCCAGCAACGCAACTGGCTCACAAAGCAGAAATTGTCGAGAGGCCGAGAGGCCTTGAGGGCTTCGTAACTCAGCGATTCGCGGGCGGCACCTGAAAGTCGCCGCTGGAGTTGGCCAGTTCCATGTTCTCCGGAAGGATCAAGGGCTTGCTGGGTAGAGCCAGCGGCGCGGGTGGCAGCTTGGGCACGGGTCCCGGCGCCGCATGCGGTCCGGATGGATCGTGCAGCGGCACCGGTCGATCCAATGAAACGAAAGGATCATCGGCAAGGACGGGTCGAGCCGGCGGCCGGCCTTCGATGGGAGGGTGCGGCGGAGGCAGCCCGCCGTTTTCCTGTCCGGTGTTTACCTGATAGCGGAAGTTGGCGATGGTGAGTTCATCACCCACCTTGAGGCTGCCTTCTGTCACGCGGACACCGTTGATGCGAATGCCGTTGGTGCTGCACAGGTCGCGCACCACCAGGTGATCGTTGACCTGGGCCACGCAGCAATGGCGGCGGGAGATTTGCCGCGACGGGATCTGGATATCGCATTCCTGGTGCCGGCCAATGAGGATGACCGGCTTGTCCAGGAGGATATTCGGGCCATCCGACATTGCCACGAGTTGCGGCGGCATGGCTCAGACCAGGAACGTGGGCAACTGCCGTGTATAGAATCCCGCACGGCAATCGTATCGCAGCCGACACGCCATAGCAATAGCCGACCGCGAAAAAAACGGCTTCCGGGACAACATGGCATCTCCCATTCGATCCCAGGCGGAAACGAGTTCATTTGCGCGTGCCTGTACGCCCGAACAACGAAGAATCTAGGCCTTGTGGTTTATTCCATGCTGGCGGTATACTCCGCATCCCCAATACTCTCGAACCTTCCATGGAGGGAAGATGATGATGACGCAGCAGACGCGTCCGTGGATCGGCATCAACCTGAACGTGATCCCGGCCAGCAAGCACAACGGTCCCCACCTCCGCCTCAATGCCGGCTATGTCGAAGCCATCCTGGCGGCACATGGCTTACCCATCCTCATGCCGCCCTACGGCAAGGAAGCAGAGATCAACGCCTTTCTCGACCGCGTCGATGGCTTCGTGCTTACCGCCGGGCTCGACCTTGACCCGAAACGACAGGGGCAGCCGAGTCATCCCTCCATTCAGCCCATGGCCGAGCGCCGCGAAGAGAGCGACCGTCTTCTGGTACGCCGGCTGCTCGCCCGGCAGATGCCCGTGCTGGGTATCGGCGTCGGCATGCATCAGCTCAATGCCGCCCTGGGCGGCTCGCTATTCCTGCATCTACCCGAGGACCAGCCACGGGCCATGCCGCACTGGGACCCGTCGTGCAGCGGCCCGCATCGCCATGCCGTCCTGCTTGAGCCGAACACGCGCCTGGACGACATCTACGGCGGCGGCGAAATCCGCGTCAACAGCAATCACCACCAGGCCGTCAAGCAACCCGGCCCCAAGATGCGCGTCAGCGCCCTGTCGCCGGACGGCGTCGTCGAGGCCATCGAGTCCGTCGATCCCAACTGGTTCTGCGTCGGCGTGCAATGGCAGCCCGAATCGGAATCCGCCTCGGCGCTCGACATGCAGCTCTTTGAAGGCTTCGTCCAGGCCTGCATCCGCCAGGCCCAGCCCTTGCAACTGGTGGCGTAGGGCAGTGTTCAGTGTTCGGAGGATTCTTTCTGAACACTGAAAACTAAGGTTTTGCAAAGCTGCAGCTGGCCTTGTCAAAATGGGCAATTTCGTTCAAATTCCTGGTAATTTCACATGGCGCACGACGACCACGGAGGGTCCGGTCATGCCAGGGATTGTCGAGTTCCC
>VGYC01000447.1 GCA_016873095.1 Planctomycetota bacterium
AGGAGCGCAACGCCTTCGTGCACAGCCATTTTCACAAGGACCCGGCCGACCCGCACGAGTACGACCTCGTACTGAACACCTCGCGACTGTCCGTTGACGAGAGTGCCGAGTGCATCATCGCGGCCCTGCGGGTTTTCCAGGCAAGGCTGTCCAACAAGGCCGTCCGCGTTCCGGGGGCAAGGTGAGTGACCTCTTGCGAGCAAGTCCGATGGACAACATCGATTCCTTGACCAGACGCATCGATTCCATGCTGGGCGCGGAGCGCCAGCGGATCGAGCAGTTTCAGCGCACGCAGACCATGGAGTATCAGCTGCGCCAGCAGCGGCTTGAACGCTATGAGCAGGTCATGCGACATCTGGTGACGATCCTGACGCCGAGGCTTCGGGCACTGGGAGATCGCTTCAACGGCGTTGTCAGCATCAAGCCGGCGCGGCGGGGGCATACACGAGAAATGTGTTTCGATTTCCGCTCCGAACTGGCCAAGATCGCGCTGCGCTTCAGCGCCTCGCCGGATTGCGACGTGCGGCAGATCCTGTTCGAGTATGAGCTGAGCATCGTGCCCGCGCTCATGAAATTCGAGGCCCGACGCGAGCTGCGCCAGTCCATCGACGCGGTTGACGTCGCCGCCGTCGTGGACTGGTTCGACGAGCGCATGTGCGACTTCGTCGCGACGTACCTCTCGATATTCAGAAACTCGTATTATCTCCTCGGGCACCAGGTGCAAGACCCGATCGCCGGCATCTCATTCCCCCGGGCATTCGCCGCCGCGACCTTGCAACGTCGCGGACAGACGTATTTCTTCATCTCCCCGGAGACCCGCGATGAGTTTGTCAGGCGCAACCCGGATCCGGTGCTAGAAAGGAATGGCCATGTTCCGCAAGATTCTGCTCGCGCTTGACCTCACGGACAAGCACGACGCCGCCGTGCGTTGCGCTGCCGACCTGGCCCGGCAAAACCAGGGAACGGTAATCCTCCTGCATGTCGTCGAGCTGATTCCTGGTCTGGAGCGCGCGGAGGAGATGCCCTTTTACGATCGCCTCGAGCAGCTAGCCCGCGCCCACCTCGCTCGCACCGCGGTGGACCTTGCCCGGGACAAGATCGATTGCCGCAGCCACGTCATCGTCGGCAATCGCGCTCCGGCCACCATCGCCTTCGCTGCCGAGCAGGGCGTGGATCTGATCGTCCTCACCTCGCCGCCGTTTCATCCGGAGCATCCGGCTTCCAGCCTCGGCAGCATGGCCTGGAAGGTCAGCCTGGTCGCGCCCTGTCCGGTCTTGCTGGTGAAGAACGAGTGACCTCGATTAGCCGTGAAGACCATTCTTGCACAGCACGGATAGTGCCTCGTTGGCTGCCGATTCGGAAGTCGTGCTCGTGCAGATGTCATGGCACATCCGTGCTTCCTCGTCCGTGGGCTCCTGCCACCTGGCAGCTGCCTGGAGATATATTTGCCAGTCTGCGTCGGAGGCATCGTTGCTGCGTGAGTCAAGGCGCGCCCGCACCACCGCTGGCTCGGCGCGACATATGAGCACAATGCCCGGAACACCGAGGCTGGTTGCAGCCTGCATGAAGGCCCGCCGCCGTTTCTGCTCGCGGAAACTCGCATCCACGAGCACGCGCTTCCCCTCGAACAAGAGTTTCTCCGCACGCCGCAGGCAATCGGCATAGGTGCGGTCGGTCCATTGCGTGTTGTAGATGCCCTGCTCGAACGGCGCCCCCGTGGCTTCACCGCCGCCACCCGCCAGTTCCTTGCGAACCACGTCCGAGCGGATAACCTTAAACTAAAGTTTTGCAATCTTAAGCCAACCCCAGCTGAGCGACCACATGGTCCGGACTCGGCGAAAACTCGGTGACCTGCTTGATGGCCCAGCCCAGGGTTGTCCGCAGGGTTTCACGCAGCATCGCGCGACAGGCTTCGCCGATGGTCGTCAGCCGTTGGAGTGCCCATTCCTGCGCACGGTTCTGCCGCAGTTGCCGCACGAGAAGGCTGTACGCCAGCAT
>VGYC01000448.1 GCA_016873095.1 Planctomycetota bacterium
CGGACCCTCCGTGGTCGTCGTGCGCCATGTGAAATTACCAGGAATTTGAACGAAATTGCCCATTTTGACAAGGCCAGCTGCAGCTTTGCAAAACCTTAGTTACGACTGGCTATTCCTCGGTCTTGGGCTTGGAGGATTCCAACTGACTCGGTTTGATTACCGGCTTCGGCTTCTGCCCTTTCAAGCGGGCAATCTCATCACGCAATAGCTGTGGCCTCTACGAAATAAAAGCGAATTTCGGAGCGATAATTAGTGCAGGAATTCGCCTCCCCACGGATCAAGAGAAACGGATTTCTGCTCCACACGGAGCAGGGTGCCGGTCAAGAGGTTGAGGGAGCAAAGCTGGTATATTCATGGTCGCACAGCTGACCGGCCGTGTCAATGAAGAAACGCTCCCGTTGGCCGGCGTGAGCGCGTCAGCTGCCTGCCCGGCCGGAAGCAGGCGGAGCGGCGCTCTACCCTGGATGCCGGTGATCCTGTTCAGGATTGCGACGGGGGATGCGGGGGATGTGTCAAATACCCCCCAAACGGTATTCCGTACGAGTCTCTACCACCCGAAGCGCAATCCCAGATTGAGTCCCTGTGCCCACAGCAGGTCGTCGCGCCAGGGAATCGTCGGCCGGGCGATGGCCTGCGACGGGTCCACGACGGTGTCGATCTGGTCGCCGGCACGAATGGGGAAGCACCAGAGGATCAGCGTGTAGCCGCCGAAGAACTGGATGCAATCGGTGAGCTGGTAGCGGAGGTTGGCGCCGACCTCGTAGACCATGTCGAAGGTGTTGCGCTGAAAGCGTCCGGAATTGCTGGGATAGATGAACAGGCCGTGTGTATCGACCCGTCGCGATTGCCGGGCGTGTGTGATGGTGTAGCCCCAGGTGCGCACGAGCTGGCGATCGGCGCCGAAGGCGGCCAAACCGCGGCCGTCGATCGTCCAGCGCCGCCAGTCGAATCGGCCGCGTGCGCCGATCTGTCCGCCGTAGAAGAAGTTGTGCGCCCGCAGGTGATCCTCGGTGCCGATGATTGATGAGCCATCGGGGTACAGCCGGCTGACCGTCGTGGGATCGGCCCGGTCGCGCATCTCCAGGAAGCGGACACCGAGGAGCAAGTCCAGCTGCGATAGCCAGGGAACATCGACGGCACGGACCAGGTTAGCCTGCTGGCCGAAGAGTTCGACGCGCGTGTAGCCGACCATGCCGCCGCCGCGCGTACCCCCGGGGACGGCGCCGGCCACGATGTGGCTCTCGACGATGCCCTTGGCTGGATTGAAGCGCGGCACGGCCAGCGTCGGGTTGCCGTCGGAAACGGCCTCGAACTCGGTGGAGTCGCGTTCGAGAAAGAAGGCTTCGCCCTCGATGGCCCAGGTTTCCTCGGCATCGAGCCAGCAGCCGAGCGTGGCGCGGATGCCGCAGAAGCGGTCGCCATGCCGCGTTTGCAGACGGCCGGGGCCGTTGATCCAGCGGGCGTCGGGATCCTGCCCTGGAATCGCCGACGTGCCGGGCATGCCGGCCGACAGCAACCCAGGAATGCGTCCTTCCTGTAACCACCACAGCAGGTATTCGGCGGACCCGTACCAGCGTTCCCACGGCCGCGAGGAGACCAACGGCGTTAACGCCTCGCCGCTGGACGAAAGCTCCTCTGATGGCGCCAACGTTGAGGCAAGCAGTTGCGTCGGTCCGTCCTGGGCCCGGGCCATTGCCGGTAGTGCGATCATCAGGAGCAGGCAAACGCTACGGGACATCGGCGAGATTATGGGTAATCCGGGAACTTGTGGCAGACGCGCACGCCCGGGGCGATGCCGCGATGCTCAACGCCACGAATCGGGTCAATGACTCTCGGACAACCTGGCCCAGCATGGACAGATTACTAGCGAGGCTTCGCCTCAGACCGACGAGGCGTGCCCCGATGCAGGTCAATATAAAAGGCTCCGGTCGAGCCTATGATGGGTCTGCCGAAGCAGGCCCGTTTTACCGCATGGCGGTGATGGTCCCGA
>VGYC01000449.1 GCA_016873095.1 Planctomycetota bacterium
CGCCTTCTTCCGCCTCGCCATGATCCGCCTCATGCTCCGCCGCTTGACCCGAACAACAGCTTGCTCCTGAATCTCAACTTCCTGGATCGGCTCTTAGGAACAGACGCGCAGGTCGCCATTGACGCAGGTCAACGGATCAAGCATCTCGCAGCAAATGCGCGAACAGATGCGGCGGTGGCCAACTCCCCGAACTGTCAGTCGGGGCATCACGCACCTATCGCGTCGCTCCGACCGCTGGCTTGACCTGAGTCAAGGCAGCCCGGTCGGAGCCATGGGATTCTAAATTTTATGAAAAACATGCTTGTCTTCACATTCATCGCCGTCCTCGCGGGATGCCAAGGATACAAAGACCGCGCATTGTCAACCGGCGCGCAGGATGCCGAAGCCGATCATCGACTGTGTCTCAGCCGAGGATTCGAGGAAGGCACCGCACAACATGGCCTCTGCGTGCTCGATTTACGAACCCAGCGTGCCCACATGCGGTCTCTCGAACAGCGGGACTTCCTCCAGTCCATTCCGACTTTCCTTGAGGATCAAAGACCTTAGGAATGCGATTGCTTCGCATTGAAGTTGCGCTTCAACCGGAGATGAAGCGGCCCAGGGCCTAGCGCTGTCGCACCTCAGATCTCGTCGCGGCCAATCTCGCGACAACTCGTGGGATCTCGTGGTGGCTCAGGACATGATCTGCAACGCCCGCGACTATCGCGCTTGCCGGCATATCTGGAAATTCGGCTTCCCGGGTGTCCTGGACGATCGTTGTGCCGCCTGCTCTCTTGATGGCGCCGAGCCCCTGCGTACCGTCCTTGCGCAGCCCTGAGAGCAATATACCCACGGCGCGAGGGCCGGCAGTCTCGGCAACCGATGCAAACAGCTCGTCAATGGATTGGTTGCGCCGGAGGCGATCCGGATCGGGCAGCAATCTTGCCCGATAGCCATCATGCCCGACAGTCAGGTGCTCGGACGGCTCGCTGATATAGCCGACCGCGCTCTCGAGCGCCTCCGAATCGACGATTTCCACAATCTTGATCGTGCGAGCACGACGCAACATCTCGGGCAAGTAGCTGCGCCGGTCATAGGACCGGTGAATTGCAAAGAGGACTATGGCGTCGAGATCCGGGGGGAGTTGCCTGACAACGTCCTCGACGACGTGAATGGAACCCGCAGAGCCTCCAATCGCGACCACCAGCGGGTGCTGAGAACGCTCGTGCCGTGCGCGCAACCGAACCGTTTTGCGGGACACTGTCGCCACCATCGTGAATGTGAGCGAGTATTTGATAGGCCAGCGGCGGTGAGTTGGTCTTGACTTCGATCAAAGCGGATCGACCTTCGCCAGCTCACGTGGCCACGATGACGCGCGGCCAAGCTGGGCACTCGGTTGGCGGACCACGGGTCCCGTTGAGGTTGGGGCTTCGACTCACCGGTTTGACCTACGTCAAGGCGTGGTGGCGTCCCACCGCTAAAAACGGAAATGCCTGCCGCCGGATTGTGGCGGTCAGTCCAGTAGGATCAGCGCCGATGCCTTGGGATTGCATCCACAAGCCGATCCCTGCTCCCGGATCTCCGCCAAATCTCGGCAGTTATCCGGAGGCCTGTCGCACATTCTCATGGCCGGCGGCGCGGCAAGAACTGGACGGCCTGCCGGGTGGCGCGCTGAACATCGCTTACGAAGCCGTCGACCGCCACGTCATCCATGGACGCGGCGAACTGCTTGCCCTGCGTTGGCTCGCCAAGGATGGTACACGGCGCGACCTGACCTATGACGATCTCGCCCGGCTGACCAATCGCTTCGCCAATGTCCTAACCTCGCTCGGCATCGGCAAAGGCGACGCCGTGTTCGGTCTGTGCAATCGGATTCCGGCGCTCTACGCAGCTGCGCTCGGTACGCTGAAGAATGGCAGCGTATTCTGCCCGCTCTTTTCTGCCTTCGGACCCGAGCCCTGCCGGCTGCGCATGGAACTGGGTGGCGCACGCGTTCTGTGTAAGCGCCGG
>VGYC01000450.1 GCA_016873095.1 Planctomycetota bacterium
TGTAACGTCCACGCCTCCGACCCGCGCTCACCCCCTGGTCCCGTCCCCCGTCCGCATCGCGTGCCCGGCCTCTCCGCGCCCGCGTCGCGTCATCCCGTCACCCCGCGGCCCCGCGCCTGCCCCCCCCGCCGGCCCAGCAACGCAACTGGCTCGGTCGATGGTCGCAGGATGATCCAGCGAGTGAAGCCTTGTCTTGCGGTTGTCGTTGTGGCGGTTCTCGTCGCGGGCACGCTGGTCGCCGATGCCGGCGACGGCTGCTGCCCGACGCTGCGCCGGCTCGCGGGCCTGAGCGAATGCGAGCTGGAGCGGCTCTTCGCCTGCGCGCCGCCGGGATGCTGTCCAGTCGGCCATTGCCGTGGCAGGGTCTTGCAGCTCACCTGCACGCGCTGTCCGCGCCTTCGCGCCTGCCTGACGAGCACGGTGTGGAAGGGCAAGAACTTCGAGTGCGACGGCAGCTTCGTCAACCAGTGGATCTGCGGCAAGGCATTGCGCTCGCGCGCCTGCATGGGGACAAGCTGGTACGATGGTGGGCCGTGCATCGTGGTGGAGTATCCGCCGGACACGCCGATCTTCGGCAACACCCGTGACGAGCTGCGTGAGATCTGCCCCGGGCTGTACCTGGCGCGACTGTACGATCGCTGCCCGTGCCCGAAATTCCGCGGCTACTTCGCCATCGAGGTCGAGCCTTGCCGGCTACAATGTTGCCATGAGCCAGAATGACACCGACGAGACGCCGGCCGACTTCGCGCAAGCCTTGCAGCAGCAGATGGAGCCGTTCCTGCAGCGCGTCAAGCAGGTCACGCTCGAGGTGATCGACGAGGTCGGCAAGCAGCACGGCAACGCGATGCTGACCCAGCTGCGGCAAATCGTCATGGAGACGGTCGGCGTCATCCTGAAGGCGGAAGCCACGACGCTGATCGATCGCCTCAGGCCGGCCATGATCGAGGGCAGCGACGCCGTGCGGCACAACACCGAGGGGCTGCTCGCTGACCTGAAGGGTTTCATCACCCGGACAGTGGCCGAGACTTTCCGCGAGCACGTGCCGGAATACTCGCGCTGGGCCGGGCAGCGGATCATCGACTACGTCCTGGCAGGCACGCTGTTCGGCCTGGCGTCCATCTTGCTCTGCCTGGGCGGCATCTTCGGCCTGCAACAGCTCGGCGTGCAACCCTATGCGACCTACCTGGCGGGCGGCATCGGCGCCCTCGGCGCCGGCTGGCTGTTTCTCAGGCTGCGCTCGCGCAAGTGGACGCCGTGAGGCACGCGGCATATCGAGGATCTTGAATCTCAGATCGCCTAAAACAAAGAAACCACGGATTGCACCGATGGCACGGATAAGACACTGGTCTATCCGTGTGATCCGCGGTTCATACTATTAGTGCGTCTTAAATAGGGCTCATCCGAGTGGAGCAGGCGGAAACCTTCTTCCTCGGGCGAGTCTTCCTGACTTGCGCGAGATCCCGACCTGCGCGAGCAATGAGTCGGCGGCTTCGTCAACATGACACACGGGGAGAATTCCATGATGCGTTCTGCTACCCTGCTCGGCTTGCTGGTCTTGATCCTGGGTTTCGCCGGCTGCGGCGGCGACGGCGCATTGAGAGGGGAAGCCGAGATGAAGGAAGTGATCGCGGCGGGTATCCGAGCCGACGAAGTCCTCTACAACCCCGGCTTCAGCAAGGAGAAGGGCGAGGCCGTGATCAACAATCTTCGCGCTGCTAGAAAGAAACTTGCGGATCTCCAGTTGACCGATGACGAGATGAAGAAGCTCAAGGAAAAGTACAAGAACCAGCTGCGGCCATCGCAACAGTAAGGGCCGGTTCACCCTCACCCCCGGCCCCTCTCCCGGAGGGCTGACTATTACGCACAATTCTCTCGGCGCGACCCCTTGTCCGATTGATGGGTGGCGCTATGATTCGGATGCGGTACGGATGGTTCAGCCGCTACTTGGAGGCGCGACGGATGTCCTCTCTTA
>VGYC01000451.1 GCA_016873095.1 Planctomycetota bacterium
GAACTCGACAATCCCTGGCATGACCGGACCCTCCGTGGTCGTCGTGCGCCATGTGAAATTACCAGGAATTTGAACGAAATTGCCCATTTTGACAAGGCCAGCTGCAGCTTTGCAAAACCTTAGTTATTATGCGAACCAGCCGGAGAGTGGCACCCATAAAAACGGAATGCAGCGTTTACACGTGAACCCGCGCCCAGTGGATGCTCATGCGTTCGGGCGTGCCTGCGTAATAGGCCAGCAGCACGCGCTCGCTGTCCAGCCCGCGAATTGCTGGGTGGCCGAAGCTCCACTTGCCCATGTCTTCCCAGTACTGTGCGAAATCGACATTGCCCTTGTAGTTGGAGAGCCGCTCCGGATCCCCGTGAACATGCACGGTGAGGCACGCGTCCGCCGGCCAGCTGACGCCGCCGTCGCGCGATTGCCATAGCTTCATGGTCCCCGGTTGCCCGCGATCGACGATGAACGCCAGCACGCGGCCATCGTCGAGCAGCAGCGGCGCGGCGATCTGGCCCGGTACGCTGGTCGGACATGGCTGGCTCCCGGCCTGCTTGCCGTCATGGATGGAAGTACGCAAGAAATGAATATTCAGATCGCGCTTCTCTCGTCGATTGTGCGTCCAGAAGAGGTCAATGAACTCGCCCGCCTTTCGCGTCGGACAGATGCGCTGGTCCCAGTAGTAGATCTCATGCCCGGGATCCTGGGCAACGAGAAACGGCGGTTCGAAGGATTGCCCCCCGTCACGGGTGACGAGTAACCAGGCGGCATGCCGCGCCGGCCTCGGATCGTCGAATTCCTTGAAGCTCTCGAAGGGGTAGGCAATCGTGCCGTCGGACCAGCGCACCGGAGGTCCGGTGCCGGCGCAACCCGTCAAGCCTGCCGTAGGCAACTCTTGCCACGGTCCCCAGGTTGCGCCTTCGTTCGTCGAGACCGCCAGCAGCGACTTGCTGCGCAGAATGCCTTCCGTCTCCGGATTGAACAACGGGCGGGTCGGATCGCTGCGGTCGAACCAGGTGGTGAACAGTAGCAAACGGCCAGCCGCGGCCTCCACCAGTTCGGCGGCGGCCAGCGAGCCGGGAACGCCTTGCAGACGCGTTTCGAACCGAAACGGAATCTCCTGCCAGGTGTTGCCGCCGTCGCCCGACCGGCACAGCCGGATGGTCGCCGTCGCCGCATGCTTGCCCGGCCCGACCTGAAAGCCGGACATGATCGTCCCCGAGCGCAGCGGGCACAGGCCGGTGAAGAAGGCGATCCGTTCCGCGTCCGGGCGCTGGGCAGCGTCGTAAATCAAGCCGTGAGCTTCGATGTGCATGTGCCTCTCCCAGGTGATGCAGACATAGGGTACACGCCGCAACGATTTGGACAAGCACGCCTGCGTACCGATCGCCGTGCCAGGATCCTATCTCGATGGCGCCCCCGCTGTGGCACGCACTCCCGACCGGTGCCTCACGTGCCGACCGAAGGTCTCCATGGAGCTGCCGCGAGGGGACGGAGACCCTCCGGTTGTGGCACAGTCAGGAGACTGCGCCACAACCGGAGGAATCTCAGCCAGGATGATTCGCAGGTTGGCCATGCGGTGGCCGCCACTGGAGCCGCGGTAGAACTCGAACGCGCCGAGCACGCCGACAAAGTCGTCCTCGCTTACTTGAGCGGCGGAACCGCGGCAGCGTTGCTACCCAGGGTTGAACCATGTAAAGTAACAAGGCTAGACAGAACTTCAAGTCCCGGCGAGCCTTGCGATGTCGGGGCGACTGGATTGCGACCGCCTAACCCCATTGCGTAGTTCAGATCAGCATAACAGTGGAAAACCTTGCAGTCTCGCCGCACACGAGCAAGATTGCCGAGTTGACTCTGCCGTCGTCACCGGCTAGGCCTCAACCAAGCGAACCCGGAGGCGTTTAGCAGCGGAGATTTCTGAAAAAACTCGAAACCCCTGGCATTTTCGGGAGTCTGATAAGTATCTCA
>VGYC01000452.1 GCA_016873095.1 Planctomycetota bacterium
CCAACAATGCCGCCGAGCAAGCGCTGCGGCACGCGGTCATCTGGCGGAAGCTCTCGTTCGGCACGCAATCAGCGTCCGGCAGTCAGTTCGTCGAGCGACTGCTGACTGTCATCGAAACCTGCCGCCGCCAATCCTGCAACGTCTTCGACTGGCTTGTCGAGGCAGTCCAAGCCCACCACAATCAACAAAGGGCAATATCTCTATTGCCCGCGCCGTGAACCAATACTCCGCACCTCGTGGCTCGCTGCAAGCTCAAGGCCGAGGCGACTCGCTGGTTCATCAAACGCCAGCAGCTACTGCGCGAAGGGGCGCCGATATCCGAGATCGACGAGCAGCAAGCCGACATCATTCGCCAGGCCAAGGAACTTCCCGATTGCTTCCTGTGGGTCATCCACGGCGGCGCCTTGTCGCCGACAAACCTGGCGCAGTTCGGCAACCTGGCCGGCTGTTACGACACGGTCGCCACCGCCATGTCGCTGGCAAAGGAGGTCGCGGCGGAGAGCAGCAATGTCCTGTTCGAGCGCTGCCTGAATCTGGTGGCGGAGGCGCAGTCCGGCCTGCGGACCTCCATCGACGCCGTCAACGGCCCCACCGACCCCGACCAGAAGAGCGTCTACGACTGGCTCAGGCAGAAGGCCAGCCAGAAGCAGATCTACATCCCGCGTTACATGCGCGGCGAGGATCGGGCCGATCCGGCACGCTGGGAAAGCGTGCTGGCGCGGCTGACCAGCCTGGAAAACGACCTCAAGCAGCATCGCAAGCGCGATCTGTCCAAGAAGAAACAGTTGCAAAAGCTGCGCTACGAGCTGAAGGTCATTGTCGGGCAACCCGAGGGCGCCGAGGAGCACTGGCGGACCGTCGCCGCCACGGTCGATGCCCTCGTGCAAGATGGGCTGCCGCCCAGTCATCTGGAGCTGCGGGAATTGCTGCTGCCGGTCTTCGAAAGTATCCCGGACATGGACAACCTGCCGGCGGGCTTTCAACGCGCTCTTGCCGAGATTGAGCGCTATCTGGCCAGCAAGTCCGATACGGTAGAATCGCACGCCGCCGCCCGCGAGCCGACGCCGGAGGCGCGCGAAGCCGCCAAGCTGCTTGACGGCGTCACCATGGTGCTGATCGGCGGCCAGCAGAAACCCGCCGCCAAGGAAGCCATCATCTCCACTTTCGGACTCAAGGACCTGCTCTGGGTCGAGATCGACGAGTACCAGTCGCTGGACACCTTCGAGCCGTACATCGCGCGTCCGGATGTGGCCGTGGTGCTGCTGGCCATCCGCTGGTCGCGGCACTCGTTCGGCGAGGTGCTGCACATTTGCGACCGTTTTGACAAGCCGCTGGTCCGCCTGCCGGCGGGTTACAACCCCAACCAGATCGCCGCCCAGATCATGAGCCAGTGCAGCGACCGCCTGGCCGCCCGCCGCGCCGCTACCGCTAACGCGTGAGACGGCAGAGCCCGACGCATCAGCGAGGGACTACGTCAACTCTCGCTGACGCCGCGGGCTCGGCCAAGGTACCGATCAGTCGTTAAGTGAGCCAACCTGCCATTCTTCAGTCGGGCTCCAGGACATGAAGACGCTCCTTCGGCCACTCGTTTATCTTTGGGCAATGCCGGCAACCCTTATCGGGCTGGTACTGGCTATTGCGCGAGGCGTACGAACTCGGCGGCCACGCCTCAGACCGGCGAACGTGTACCTGTTCATGCGAAGTTCATCAATTCACCATCCGAGGCCAGAATCGGCTCGGCAGGAGCCTCGCCCTGGGCTGATGAAAAGCATGGAAGATTGAAGCGAAAGGCGCAATCGACTTCGTCATGGGATTGTTGCGCTCTTAGCCCTCTTAGCCCCTCTTAGCCCCGTTCACGGGGCTTGCCGCGAAGCGGTTTAGGCCCGCCGTTCACGGCGGGTTGTCGCAGACGACAGAAAAGCATCAGGCCCGTTCACGGGCCTTCTCGCGGTTCGGC
>VGYC01000453.1 GCA_016873095.1 Planctomycetota bacterium
TGCCGTGCCGAGCCGGCGGCGACGTAGAGCCGGCCGCGAATGCGGCGCTCCTCGCCAGGCTGCAGACTGAGGCCCAGGAATGGATCGGCGTGGAAGCAGCGGTTGCCCGTGCTGCTGAAGATGCTGTGCGCCTTGTCGAACGCCAGAGCCACCGTGTGCCTGCCGAAGACGTCCTCAACCAGCACGATGGGCGCCGCGGCCTCGATGGGGCCACGGCGATGCTTGCCGTGCGAGGGCGGGATGAATCCGGCCGAGTCCTTCACCAGAAACATCTCCTCCCCCTTGCCCTTGCCGCTCAGCTCAGCCAGTGACCGCAGCCGCTTGCCGTCGAAGAGAAACGTCCGTTCCAGCGTTGGATCGCCGATGGTCGGCGCCTCGAAGCCAACCACACAGAAGTACCAGTCAACGTACTCCATGACTCGGGGGAGATCGTTGCGAACTGTGAAGTCGATATCGACATGATCCTTTTTGGGAGTGAGGCTGAGGCGAAAGTAGCCCTTGTCGGGAATGCGGCAGACGGCGACAAACGAGCCGGGCGAGGTTCCCGGCCGGAACTTGAACGGAATGTGCCGGTAACTCTTGCCACGGCCGTCTTGCTCCTGCACTGGGAAGTGGTCGTCGTACAGGTAGCCGGCGTCGTAGCCGACGATCTCGCTGGTGCGGAGGATGAGCCGTTCGCCGTCTGCCATCCAGGGAGCGCGCAGGTCGATGCACAGGCCGGTGTCGTGGCGCGTGGCATATTTCTCGCGCATCTCGCTGTAGGGTCCAGTCCATTCGTAGGGCCGCAGCTCAAGCTGTGAGGAGCGCTCGACCTTTGGACCGCCGCGAAACTCGAAGCCGTAGAGAAAGGCCCGCCGCAGGTAGAAACGCGCCTGCCGGGCCGCCGCCGGCGCGGCATCGCCGCCCTTCCACGTCACTGCCAGGTCCGCATGATCGCCTTTCAGCGGCGGGCAATCATCGAGGCTGAAGCCGGGCACGGGCTTGCCGGCGGCATCGAGCAACTCAACTTGCAAGTAACCTTCATGATCCTTGGCCGAGGCTGGCGACCTGGCCGGGCGCGTGGCGAGATTGACGAACAGCTTCTTGCCGGCGAGGGGTCGCGGCCGGGTGACGGCGGTGCCGACGGTCGAGCCGCCGGCCGACGACGCCAGGGCGTAAAGCCGATCGAGCCGCCACGACACCCGGCACAAAGCGGAGTTGAACGGCAGGAAGTGGGCGCCGTGATCGATGACCTTCTCCTGGTAGCCAATGTCCTTGGAAGGGGCGCGGGTGTCGGTGATTTGCCGGTGCGGCCCCTCGGTGCCGCCGTAGTAGATGAACAGCCGGCCCTTGTCGATGATGGGATACTGACTCTGCCAGATCATGCCGCCGCCGTAGTCGCCGAGCGGCGGGTTGTCGAAGCAAGGGCGGCGGTCGGGAAACCACCACTGCCGGCCGTCACGCGACGCCGCCAGCCGCAAGTTCAAGGTCTGCGTGATCGGATGGTACATGGTGACCATGCCCAGGTAGCCGCCGGGCACCTTGAGCGGCACACACTCCTGATACTGGGTGTCGCGATGGTCGCGGTCATCGTTGGTCAAGGCCATCATCGGGTCCTTGACCCACTTGTTGCCGTCCGTGCTGACCGCCCGAAAGCAGCTGCGACGGGGAAAGTCCTCGTAGACCGGCAGGTGATCAGTCGGCTTGCCGGGCGCTCCCAGGCGATAATAGGCGACGTAGCCCTCCTTCGGGTCGCGGTAGAAGAAGCACAGGTCGCCCTTCATGGGATCGTTGACGACGTTGCCGAAGCGCTGCCAGCGCCGGCCGTCCCGCGAGCGATAGCGGTAATAGCCATTTCCCTGCGGCGGCTTGCCCTTCACCTTGCTCCAGCTCTCGCGCAGCACAAACATCTCA
>VGYC01000454.1 GCA_016873095.1 Planctomycetota bacterium
TCGTCACTACGCGGTCCCACCTTCCGGAAGGGCAGGAGCTGGGCTATCCTGTCGTCAATCGGGGGCGGATCGGCCGCCCATCTGGGAAATGTCGGATCAAAGCGCCGCGGCTGCGGCCATGCAGTCATAGAGTATTCTCCTGACGCGCAGGTCACTCGAATGGACAACAATCTGACGCCGCGCCTTCTCGATCACCGCCTGATCGATCGTGCCTATCCATTGGTCCGGAACATCCTGCCGTGCATCTCGCTTGAACGGTGGAGCGAATTCGCCAAGCCCCATCTCGCAGCGCGTTCGCCAAAATGGCCGCGCGGCCTGATGACGATCCAGAACGCCGCCGGCTACATCCTCGGCCTGTTCAGCTTCGAGGTTCGCGACGATCTGCACAGCGATCGCACGCTGCTCGTCGACAACGTCATTGTTCCGGACATGCCCGGCCACGAGCTGATTTGGACTGCCATCGTCACCACGTCGGAAACTCTGGCCCTGATGAACGGATGTCGCGCGATCAGAATCGGACTGGCCGGCGATCTCGACCCGATCGATCGCGACCGAACCTGGCTCGTTTCGTCGTTGGCGAAGGCCGGCTACGTGATCGAAGGGGTGCGGGCGACAAGACGCGTGAGCCATGATGCCGAGGGCGAGTTGCCGGAGGCCGCTCAAAGCGCATCGAGGGATTGGTCGGCTAGGGGACACCAATGAGCCAAACCAGCAACCTACAGCGGCAGGCCAAGCTGTCCGATTCGTGCTTCAGCATCCGCACGCAGATGGAAAGGCTGCCGCTGCAGGCGACAAACATCGATGCGCTGGTCAGCCCGTGCGACAAGTGCGAGGCACGCAGCCACTCGGCGTGCGCGCTGCTCGATCCCAGCGAGCAGAAGCAGATCGTCTCGATCATGACGACTGTCCAGATCGCCCCGCAGCAGCCGCTCTTCGACGAGGCCGAGCCCGCCGAGCATGTGTACAACGTGACCGGCGGCGCATTGAAGATCTACAAGCTGTTGCCCGACGGACGGCGACAGATCACCGGATTTCTCTTTCCCGGCGATTTCGTCGGCCTGATGCACAACGACGTCTATGCCTACAGCGCCGAGGCGCTCGTGCCCACCGCGCTGTGCCGCTTCTCGCGGCGCAGGCTCGAAGACCTGCTGAGCGAGATCCCTCATCTCGAGCAGCGGCTGCTCGGGATGGCCTCGCACGAGCTCGCTGCGGCCCAGGATCAGATGATCCTGCTCGGACGCAAATCGGCCCGCGAGCGCGTGGTCTCGTTCCTGGTCATGCTGTCGAACTCCGCCGTGCGCCGGCATCAGCCGGCGGATCCAGTTTCGTTGCCCATGAACCGCACGGATATCGCCGACTATCTGGGATTGACCATCGAAACCGTCAGCCGCACCTTCACGCAGCTGAAGAAGCAGGGCCTGATCCAGCTGCTCGACGACAAGAACATTCACCTGGCCAAGCCGGCCGCTCTTCGGGACATTGCGACCGGCTTCTAGCGCGACTCGGGACGGCAACGCCGGTCTGGAAGCGGACGGACGCCTCAAACCAGAATCGACTCGCGACAAGGCCGACGATCTTCGCCCGATCGCTTGCCAAGGAGGCGGATTCATGAGTAGAGATTGTCAAGCGAACTGATCGGGAGAAGGTCGTGTCCCAGGCGCGGGTGGTCCAGCGTGAGATGTTCAAACGCGGCGACCGCGTCTTCAAAGAAGGCGATAAGGGCGAAAAGGCCTATCTGATCCAGGGCTGTTCAACGCTCATCACATGAAGCGCAGTGAACGGATGGCGTTGAGTCCGCCGATGGCGAGGCGATAGCGGGCGTCGGTGACGTTGTCGACGCCGTTGTGGCGCAG
>VGYC01000455.1 GCA_016873095.1 Planctomycetota bacterium
CCATTCGTTGGCGTTCTTGACCGGATTCAGCCGCGGGCCGCAGCCGCCATAGACCTTGGCCTTCTTGTCGGCATCCTCCATGCGCGCCATCACGTCGTCCATCTCCTTGGCCAGCCGGTCCATGGCCTGCTGGGGCGTGAACACGCCGGAGTTGACGTCGCCGATATTCTGCCACCACAACTGCGCCAGCTTCGGGTAGTCGGGCACGTTGATCCCCGTCGGCGTCCAACGCACGCGGTCGGGCGAGCGATAGAACTCGACAAGACCGCCGAGCTTGGGGGCGCGCTCCGAGAACGATTGGTGCCGGATCGTGCTGTCGCGGATGAAGGTCAGGCCAACATGGCTCTTCTTGGCGTCAACGGTCTTGGAGATGGTGAACTGGGCGTAGAGCCAAGCCGCCTTGCGGCGATTGAGCGGCGTTGACTTGAAGAGGGTCCACGAGCCGGCGTCCTGGTAGCCGAGCTTCATGCCCTCCTCCCAATACGGACCTTTGGGCGAGGGCGCCATGCGCCATTGCGGATTGCCGGCGTCGTCGACCGTGTTGTTGCCCTGGCTCTTCGGCTTAACCATCTCCGCCGTGAACGCCGTGTACCAGAAGATCTGCTGCGCCACGTTGCCCTGCGAGAGCGCCGGCAATGACTGATAGAAGTCATAGTCGGCCGCACCCGGAGGCGCGAATTTGCGCAGCCATTCGTCCCATTTGCGGATGGCATAGACCGAGGCCGGACCATTGGTCTCGCCGCCGCGGGTGACCGAAGCGCCGGAGGGGTTGCAGGAGCCTTCCTCCATGCGAATGCCCCACTCGTCGATCGGCCGCCCGTTGGGAATGCCCTTGGAGCTCGCCCCCGCCATCGACAGCCACGCGTCGGTCATGCGCCAGCCGAGATCGGGTGCCCGCTTGCCGTAGTCCATGTGGCCGTAGATCCGCTTGCCGTCGATCTCCTTGACATGCACGCTGAAGAACTCGGCGATGTCCTCGTAGGCCGACCAGTTGACCGGCACGCCGAGCTCGTAGCCGTACATCTGCCGGAAGCGCGTCTTGAGGTCGGCGCGCTTGAACCAGTCGTAGCGGAACCAATAGAGGTTGGCGAATTGCTGGTCCGGCAACTGCCAGAGCTTGCCGTCGGGACCGGTGGTGAAGGACTTGCCGATGAAGTCGTTGACGTCGAGCGTCGGCAAGGTGACGTCCTTGCCCTCGCCGGCCATCCAGTCGCTGAGATTCACCGCCGACTGCAGCCGCGAATGCGTGCCGATGAGGTCCGAATCGTTGATGTAGGCGTCGTAGAGATTGCGGTTGGTCTGCATCTGGGTCTGGACGGCCTGCACGACCTCGCCCTCGCCCAGAAGCTGGTGGTTGACCTTGATGCCGGTGATTTCCTCGAACGCCTTGGCCAGCGTCTTCGCTTCGTATTCGTGCGTCGGGATGGTCTCCGACAGCACGTTGATTTCCAGCCCGCGGAATGGCTGCGCGGCCTTGACGAACCACTCCATCTCCTTGAGCTGGTCTTCCTTGGAGAGCGCGGACGGTTGAAATTCCCTATCGACCCACCGCCGGGCCTCGTCCATGCCGGCCGAGCCAGGGCTGACGCCGGACACAAACGCCACCGCGGCGACTGCAACCATCAGTCGTTTCATGAGGGTATTCCTCCCTGATTATGCGAGCGTTAAGCGCGCGTTTTCATTAGCGTTTTACGCTAAAGCGAAACCTAAACGAATGTCAAACGAAATTAATACCGCGCATTTGGCCGATAAAACGCCAATTTCGCAGGGCGGTACAGGTTTGTGTTGCGATTCCGCTTGTTTAGCAACTTGGCGGCTTGTCA
>VGYC01000456.1 GCA_016873095.1 Planctomycetota bacterium
GCAGAGGCATCGCTGCCCAAGAAGGAAAGCGCCCGCCAGAGGAAGTTCGAGCGCGAGAAGTCGCTCAACGCGCGCATTACGGCTACGATCAAGCCGCTGCCGATTTGCTTGGCATCCAAGGCCGCTCGCAGCATAACCGGCAGCATCATCGGGCAGATCGAGAGCCATATCGAACTGCACGACAAGCAAGACAGCGTCGGCGTCCCCACAGCACAACCGCTGGTGAAGGTGCCCGCAGCGTATGAGGCTGCACTACAGGATCTGGCAGATAGCACATCGATCGAGAGCGAGAATGCAGCGCGCGACCGGCTCCACCGGGAAGCCAAGGCAAATCGACTTCGACCGGTACTGTTCGCAGGTAACCGCGCTTCCGATGGCTTCCTGCTGCTGAAGAACTCAACCACGGGGGGCTATTTCGCCTTTCTCAACCTCGTACCTTCCAGCGCAAGGTTCGCCAAGATGACGGAGTCGGAGCGCAGGATGGGCTCCTGCCGCAACATTGCAGACCTGATGGACCTGCGCACAGGCGAGGTGATGTCGTTCCGGAGCAGCACTGGTTGCCTGTTCCCGCTCGCCTTCGGCCGCGACTTCCAGCAAGCCGATTTTTTGGAGCGCGGCAGCCCGTTGGCAGCCAAGCTGATGAAGCGGGGCGATGACTTCGAACTGCACGTCACCTTCGAGTTCAGCGCGCCGGCGATCGAGACGAAGGTGTGCTTGGGCGTCGATCGCGGCATCTACAATCTGGCGAGCTGGTCCGCGATCGACGCGGACGGGCGTACCATGGCCGAGAACAATGTTGACGGTCGCGCGCTGCGTTTCGTGCAGAAACAGCTGGAGCGCCGACAGCGCCGGCAGCAGCGTCGGGGCCGTCGCTTCACCGGCCAGGCCAAGCGTCACGCGGCCGACGAGGCCGTCCATGTCGCGGCGAATGCGATTGTCGCCGCGGCACAGACCCATTGCGCTCAGGTCATCATGGAAAACCTGGCGCCGCTCGCTTCGCGCGGCAGCAAGCGCAGGCGGTCCAACTTCAACCGCGTGCTCAACAGGAGCCAGTACCAGAAGCTGCAGCACGTGCTGGCCTACAAGCTCGCCGCCGCCGGCCTGCCGAAGGCGCGGGAAGTTCACCCCGGATATACCTCTCAGACCTGCCCAGCCTGCGGGCATTGTGATTCGAAGAACCGCGAGAAGGTACCTGTGGCGGACGGCTTTAAGATGGACCTGTTCCGTTGCCAGTCGTGCGGCTACCGCCACGACGCCGACCTGAATGCGGCGCGCGTAATCGCGCTGAAGCGGCTTTGGCGCGACAGCCTGTCGCCGGCCCTGCGTGCGACACCGATGGCCCAGGTGCCGGAACGCAAGAGCTTTGCCACGTTTCTCAAGATCCGCGCCGAGAGGCGCGGTGAGCGCCCCTGTGACCGCAAGGTCGGTTCTTCTGGGGGCGCTGGTCTGGATGTGCAATGCGAGGATGGCGAAGTCACGCCCGATGGAAACATCGTTCAGCCTCGGTCTGGACCGAACACCCCAGTGGGAAAAAACACGCCGACCCAGCCGTCGGCGGTTAGTCCTTCGGACGAAAACCCACGCCTGCCACACGCAAATAACGATGGCGCCCCGGATGGATAGCAAAGGATCAGGTGTCGGCATTGGCAGAATGCGGGGTGACCAGAGGACTCTACCTTGTGCATCCTCGTGCTCTGCTGGTGTCGGCATTGGCAGAATGCGGGGTGACCAGAGGTGTTGACAAATGTTGACATGGCGGCGCTCAGGTGTCGGCATTGGCAGAATGCGGGGTGACCAGAGGGACACAATACCCGCCC
>VGYC01000457.1 GCA_016873095.1 Planctomycetota bacterium
GTCGCGTGGTCGTCGACGTAAACGCCCTGCCAGCTCTGAGCTGCAGGCGGCGGGCGACCGTAGAGCATCCAATCCTCGTCTTGTAGCAGGCCGGCGGTCCGGAGGACGTGCTGATGCGCCAGCTGGGCGATGTCCGGCACCTTGGCGTCGCCCATCGCCGGAGTGCGCAGCGCTGCATACATCGTGGCGCCACCCCCTTTCCGGAGCGGCATCCACCCGAGCAGGTCGGCCTCTTCGTCGGAGTCGTCCACGTGCCCGTTGGCGTCGACCTCCACACCCAAGACGGCCAGGTCGTCGAGAGCAAGAGGTGGCCCAACTGCGCTGCCCGACGCCAAAGGTTCCGGCCAACGCAGGAGGTAGTAGTAATCCTTCAAGTCGTCCAAGTTGATAGAGAGCTGATCGCCCGGCCCGAGGATCATGTCGCCCCACATCCCGCCGTGCGGAAGGCGGGCCAAAGTCCGGATTCTAGCGATCTCCGAGTCGTCCGTGCCGCGCCTCCGCAACGCATCGAGCAAGCCCATTTCCAACGCGTTTTGGCGACGGCGGTCAACGATGAGCCTCATGTGATCCGGAGGCTTCGGCACACCAAACAAGCCAGCCGTAATCGTCCGACCCCGCCACGTCGGCAGCCGGCGAGCCGGGACGAGAGTGACCATGCCATTGTCCAGCATTCTCCGCAAGAGGCGCATCCATTCCTCGTAACTGATGTTCATCAGACAGCCGGGCAAGGTTTCTGGTCGCTCCTCCGGCGGCAACGAAAAGGCATCCTTTGCCTGCAGGCACTCCCCGACGGACCGCGGCACCAAGCCCACGATGTCAACCGCCGCTCCGGTCGTCGGCAATGAGACTGCGGCGCTCTTCACCTCCAACGTGTTCATGGCCAACCCATCGTATGGGCCGCCTAAGCTGTTGTCCCTCATCAATTGCTCCAAAATCTCCGCTCGGCCGCCAGCAAGCACCACCGAAGCGCCCGCGCGGCCCAAGTCTCGGACTCGGCCCTCGATACGACCCACCATGTCCCACTGAGTGCCGCTGAGGCGCTGTGATGCCGTATCGGCACCAGCGGCAGCCTCGGGGCAACCAAGCGCAAGCCACGAGTAGCTGCAGACGATGGCGTTCACCAACCGGCGGCACGCCCGTGCTCGTTGCCACCGCTGCCGGCGGCGTCGAGAGAGAGGTACCTGACCCGGTAAAGCTGCTGCCTCCACGTCCGGGAAGGGCAGACCGCACGGCCACAAAGTGCGGCAGGGCGTAGTCCGGCAAGAGTTGTTGTGTGCCTCCAAGGCAACTGCGACCGATCGGCCGTAGAACGTACTCAATCGCGTGGAAGCTCCGCAAAGCCCAACCAACAACGAATTCAATCCCACACCTAGAACCGTCAACACCGACGTCCCACGGCGCAGCAGCGACCGCAGAGCATGGGCCAATGGGTGCGGCACGACGGGGCCCTGGCGATGGCGCGGCGGAGACGGGCCAGTCCCTCCGCCGCGCGTGCTCGTACTCACTTCGGCGGCGCGTCGCCGCCGGCTGGCGGGCTGCCTTTCCCGGCCTTCTTCGCTGCCGCCCGCCACTCCTCCACTGTCTTGATCTCCTTCAAGAACGACATTCCGGCGCTGAGCTCCACTGGATGTGCCGCTCCTCTCCGCACACGGCCGGTTGATCTCAGCTCGGCCAGCCCCGTGAACGACCATCCCAAGGTCCAGTCTCCTCGGTCCAAGCAGGTCTGTTCGATCGCCTTGAGGGCCTGGCACACAAAGGCCTCCGCTTGCGGCACGTTCCG
>VGYC01000458.1 GCA_016873095.1 Planctomycetota bacterium
TTCAGGCGGCAGCGATGCCAACACTTCTGCCGATACTGTCGGTGGAGCATCCATGCCAACCGCAACAGTACCCGAAACCACGATTCCGAGCTATATCGACCCGTGACCGGTTACCACCAATCTTAATCCGTCGCGTGGGCGCAAGGCAAGGATTCGGAAGGCAATTGTTCAAACCCGATGGACAGCGTTTCGCAGGCAGTCGCTGGCCACCCTTGAGACGCAGCATGGCAAACATAGAACAGCAGCGAACCCGAGGTGTTTATCGCCATGTTCATTTTCGAGAAAGCGCCGTTTCCTTCCTGTCACGCTTCGACGATCGTGGAAGTCGCAGCAGGCCGCTTCCTGGCCGCCTGGTTCGGAGGCAAGGCGGAAGGAGCCGCCGACGTCAAGATCTGGCAGTCACACTTCGACGGCAAGGCCTGGACGCCGCCGGTCGTCGCCGCCGAGGAGCCTGGCTTCCCGTGCTGGAACCCGGTGCTGTTTCGCAGCCGCGCCGGCACGCTGTCGCTCTTCTACAAGGCCGGCCGCAGTCCCGAACGGTGGAGCGGCTACGTCCGCCGCTCGCGCGACGGCGGCAAGACCTGGGGCGATGTCGAGCAATTCCCCGCCGGTCTGCTCGGCCCCATCAAGAACAAGCCGATCCAGCGCAAGGACGGCACGATCCTGGCCGGTTCGTCCGTCGAGAGCCACCGTGCCTGGACCTCCTGGGTGGAGCGCTCCACGGACGATGGCCGGACCTGGCAGCGCTTCGGCCCCATCGCCGTGCCGAAACATCCACACGGCATCATCCAGCCGACGTTGCTTGAATGCGCCGATGGCCGGATCCTCGCGCTGTGCCGGTCGCGCGGCCTGGGGGCCATCGCCCAGGCTGAGTCAAAGGACGGCGGCCGCACCTGGTCCGCCGCGACGGCCACCACGCTGCCCAATCCCAACAGCGGCATCGACGCCGTTCGCGCTGCCGACGGCGCCTTCTACCTCATCTACAATCACACGCGCCTGGGGCGTTTCCCTCTCAACCTCGCCCGCTCGACCGACAACGGCAAGAGCTGGCAGATGGTCCACGTCTTCGAGGAACAGCCAGGCGAGTTCTCCTACCCCGCCATCATCCAGTCCCGCGACGGCCGTCTGCACGCCACCTACACGTTCAACCGCCGGCACATCAAGCACGTGCCGCTCGATCCGGCCAAGCTGACGCCGTTGAAGCGACCGAAGTCGTAATCGCAAGCTGAATAAGATTCGTTGCGTTGCCACCCCCCTCTCAGCACCCCGGCAACGAATCCCGCAGCCGGCGGTTCGCCGCATCTCGATTAACCGCAGAGACATGCACGCCGCGGGCAAATCTCGGATTCGTTGCCGGGACGCCCGTTCAAGGGCTTGTATCGGCCAGTTTCAGTTCATGCAAGGTGTTGGGCGCAAGCGTGTTCACGAACCAGATTCGGCCGGCGTCGGCGTCAAGGACCATGTCTTCACTCCAGAGATTGTGCTTGCGTCCCCTGGCGACCGTGAGCCTGGTGACCGGCCCGGGCTTGCCATGGCGAATAGCGCGAAAGCGTATTGGTTCACGGCGCGGGCAATAGAGATATTGCCCTTTGTTGATTGTGGTGGGCTTGGACTGCCTCGACAAGCCAGTCGAAGACGTTGCAGGATTGGCGGCGGCAGGTTTCGATGACAGTCAGCAGTCGCTCGACGAACTGACTGCCGGACGCTGATTGCGTGCCGAACGAGAGCTTCCGCCAGATGACCGCGTGCCGCAGCGCTTGCTCGGCGGCATTGTTGG
>VGYC01000459.1 GCA_016873095.1 Planctomycetota bacterium
TCTAACTGAACATAAATTGGCAAACATGTCTAATAGACCGAGTTTGTTGAGAGGAATCTTTTTTCGCTGCTGCGTTGCTGATTTCTTCAAGTGTTAATATGTTGCAGATTTATTGCGACGGGCCATACCTGCCGGCCATGAACGAGCTGTTCGGTTCGGCGCCCATCGGCTGGGACGCCTGGGCGCTGATCGTGGCCTTTGGGCTGATGGTCTATGTCATCGTCGAAGTGGAAAAGCAGTTACGGGGCCATGTACTCCAGGGGGAGCCGATGCAGCTACTGGCTCCCTCAGATCGCGTCGTGATTGCCGCGCCGTCGGGCGCGCATCCCGAAAGTCTCGGCAGCGGGACGCGGACGACTTGACGGCCTGGCCCCTGGAAGCAAGGTGACGACATTGGATCTCGGCAACCCTTTCTACGCATTGGCATTGCTGCTGGCCGTTGCCGGCCTTGCCAGTGTGATTGCGCACTGGTTGAAGCAACCGCTGATCGTCGCGTTCATAGGCGTCGGCATCCTGGTTGGCCCGGCCGGTCTCGAATGGGTAACCATCGACAACGAGGTTGACCTGCTCGCCAAGACGGGGGTGGCGCTGCTTCTTTTCACGGTTGGACTGAAACTCGATCTGCACGTGATTCGCACCATGGGGCCGGTGGCGCTGGCCACGGGGCTGGGGCAAGTGCTCTTCACGTCCGTCTTCGGGTTCGGGATCTGTCTGGCCCTGGGACTGGCGCCGCTTGCATCCGTGTATGTGGCCGTCGCCCTGACGTTTTCCAGCACCATCATCATCGTCAAGCTGCTTTCCGACAAGCGCGAGATCGATTCCCTGCATGGGCGGATCGCTGTCGGCTTCCTCATTGTCCAGGACATCGTCGTGGTTCTTGTGATGATTGCACTGACCGCGTTCGGTGAAGGACTGCGCGGCGACGACTGGTGGTACGATATCGGCCTGGTGCTCCTGAAGGGGATCGGACTTGTTTCTGGCGTGGCCTTGCTCATGCGCTTCGTATTGCCGCATATTTTCACACACGCAGCGCGAACTCCCGAGTTGCTGACAACGCTGGCGATCTGCTGGGCCATCTTGCTGGCTGCCGCCGGCGACGTTTTGGGTTCAGCAAAGAAGTCGGCGCGTTCCTGGCCGGCGTGTCCCTGGCGTCCACGTCGTACCGCGAAGCGCTCGGGTCGAGGCTTGTCAGCTTGCGCGACTTCTTGCTGTTGTTTTTTTTCGTCGATCTCGGAGTTCATCTGAATCTGAGCGAGCTTGGCTTCGCGCTGGCGCCCGCGCTGGTCCTGTCACTGTTCGTTCTGATCGGCAACCCCTTGATCGTGATGGCCATCATGGGGTGGATGGGCTACCGCAAACGCACGGGCTTTCTCGCCGGTCTGACCGTCGCCCAGATCAGTGAGTTTTCACTCATGCTCGGGGCGCTCGGCAAGAACCTGGGCCACATCGATAGCGATGTGCTGGGGCTGATTACTCTCGTGGGTAACCGGTCACGGGTCGATATAGCTCGGAATCGTGGTTTCGGGTACTGTTGCGGTTGGCATGGATGCTCCACCGACAGTATCGGCAGAAGTGTTGGCATCGCTGCCGCCTGAAGTCCTTGCTTTGATCAAGTGGCAGGCGGAGCAGATTCGCGTGCTGACCGCGCGCGTGGCGGAACTCGAAGCCAAGCTCGGCAAGAATCCCAGCAACTCGTCGAAGCCGCCATCGACCACGCATCCGCATTACAAGAAGCCAGCAGCCAAGCCCAAATCGGGAC
>VGYC01000460.1 GCA_016873095.1 Planctomycetota bacterium
CTTTCGCTACCGACTGGTCGCTGATCTCCATGTACATCCTGCTGATCCTGGTCGTGACCTTCCGGGCACGTGGCCTGCTTGGCAAGAAGAGCATTCTGGAGAACTGAGGTGGCAGTCTTCGACCGCTTACGTTCCTGGATTACGCCACCGATGTTGGTGAGTTTCCTGATCTTCGGCTCGCTACCCTTCTGGATCCGCGAGGTCGGCCTGTATCCCTATCTCGGCGTCGAGGTGCTGATTTTCTGCATCTATGCGCTGGGCTACAACGTGCTGCTCGGCTACGGGGGGTTGCCGTCGTTCGGCCACGGCGCCTATTTTGGCATCGGCGCCTACGCTTTCGGCCTCGCGCAGTTCAATCTGGTAGAGAACCTCTGGCTGTGTCTGCTGGCTGGCGTGCTGGCGGCGGCGGTCTTCGGCGCCGTCGTCGCGCTGTTTATCTCGCATCGCCGCGGCATATATTTCGCCCTGATGACCATCGCCTTCGGTCAGATGTTCTTTTTCATCCGCCTCGAAATGGACCTCGGTCACCAAAGGCGAGGACGGGCTGCTCAACATCGCCCGTCTGCCCGTCGAACTCGGCTTTGCCAGCTACCCGATCCAGCGCAACGGCGATTTCTACTGGTTCGTCTTCGCTTGTTTCGCGGTCACGGTGATTCTTCTCTGGCGGGTGGTGAATTCGCCCTTCGGCAAGGTCGTGCAGGCGATCAAGCAGAACGAGGCTCGTACCTCGTTCCTCGGCTACAACGTCGTGCTCTACAAGGGACTAGTTTTCGCACTCTCCTGCGCCGTCGCCGGCTTCGCCGGCTCGCTCTTCGCCATGGCCCAGGGTGGGGCCTTCGTGCAGGTGATGAACCTGCAATGGTCGGGAGTGGTCGTGCTGATGGTGCTCATCGGCGGCGGCCTCGTCAGTTTCTGGGGCCCCGTGCTTGGCGTCGTTCTCTATTTCGTCGCTCGCGATCTGCTCGGCGCCTACACCGAGACTTGGCAGCTCTGGTTCGGCCTGCTCTTCATGCTGGTCGTCATGTTCAAACCCGAAGGCTTGGCCGGCATCTGGCAGGGCCTCGTCTACCGCAGGCAGACGCCGCGTACCTCGGCCTCGCTCCATCTTCTAGCCATGCTGAGGGCCCGCTGATGATGCTGTTCGAAGCCCAGGGCCTGCACATGCGCTTCGGCGACCGCGTGGTCCTTGAGGACATCACGCTCGAGTTCCCGGAAGGCCGCCTCAGTGGCATCATGGGCCCCAACGGAGCCGGCAAGACGACCTGCTTCAACGTGCTCACCGGCCGCTACAGGCCGACGCGCGGCCGCGTGGTCTTCGACGGAGAGGACATCACCGGCTTGCCGCCGCACACTATCGCGCGAAAGGGCGTGTCACGCTCCTTCCAGCTGATGAACCTGTTCAACGACTTCACCGCTGAGGAGAATGTCCAGGTAGCACTCCCGGAGATGCGCGGCCGTGGCTTCGATCTGATCGGCGACGCCATGGGCGATCGCACGCTGCGCATCCGCGCCGAGGAGGTGCTTGAGCGCGTCGGCCTCAGCGGCAAAGGGCAGGAGCTGGCGAAGAATCTCTCCTACGGCGACCGCCGGGTGCTGGAGATCGGGGTAGCGCTGGCAGCACGCCCGCGCGTGCTTTTTCTCGATGAGCCGACCTCGGGCCTCGGCACCGACGCCATTGCCCGGCTGGGTCAGCTTATCGCCCGGCTCAAGGGCGAACT
>VGYC01000461.1 GCA_016873095.1 Planctomycetota bacterium
GCCTCGAGAAGGACACGCAGCGATTGCAGCGACGGCGAATCCTCCAGGGCGTCCCAGGCGAAAAGTGGTTTGGTGATCGCGATTTTCATGACGGCCTCCAATGCCGAACGGGGAAGGTGGCGGGCGCCACCATTACAACACAATATATCCCCGTTTGGTTTGGAGGATGGTCGAAAAATTCTGAAAAAAACTGCAACCGCGGGCTTATTCTTACGAAGTCGAGAGTTCTGCGGGGGAAGAGATTTTTGCCCCTTGGTGAGAACCGAAAAAAGACTGGCTCGTCGTACATCGCAACGGGCTCGCCTTCGAGGCGGCATCGTCCTTGTTGATGGAATCGACGACAGCACGGCCGAGAGTGCCGACAAAATAGTAAGCGGACGGCGGCTTGTGCTCCGCGCTCCTGCGCTTGAAGAGCGCTTCCGCCTCGTGCAGCTTGTCGTGGTCGAGATACAGGACAGCCAGATCGATGCAGACCTCGACGCCTGCCGGGCTCGGGGATGCCTTGCTCAGGTAGCGTTCGACGGTCTTTTTGAGGTTTTCTTCTTCGTCATTGACAGCCGCTGGCTTCTGCTCGGGATTGGCGGCGATGCCGTTATCCGGAACGGGGTTTGCCGGTTCGCCGCGCGGCCAGGCGATGACAAGGACAACCAGCAAGAACGCCAGCACGGCCGCCGCGATGCCGCCGTAAAGCCAGGCGGGTCGCTTCCACAGCGGTACGGCCGGCTCGCTGAACTCCTCGGTCGGCGCCGCCTCGATGACGGTCGTGACTGCCGGCAGCGACGCGTTGGTGTTTCCCAGCGTGTCGCGCAGGCGGACGATGTCTTGCAGCAACTCGCGCGCGGATGGATAGCGCTCGTGCCGGTTCTTGGCGATCATCTTGTTCACGATGGCCAGCAAGCCCGGCGGGACATCAGGTCGCAGCTTCTCGAGCGGCGTGGGCTCGTCGCGGACGTGCTTCATGGCGATCTCGAAGGCGCTGCCGCCGTCGAAGGGGGGCTTGCCCGCAAGCATCTCATAGGAGGTGATGCCGAAGGAGTAGATGTCGCTGCGGGCATCGACCGCCTTGCCCTCGATCTGCTCGGGACTCATGTAGCGCGGCGTGCCCACCGTCGTGCCGCTGCGCGTGAGATCGATGGGCTGATCCAGTGTGAGGCAGCGCGACAGGCCGAAATCGGCGACCTTGGCCTCGCCCTTGCGGTTGAGGAGGATGTTTTCAGGCTTGATATCGCGGTGAACGATGCTGAGCTCACCGGCACACTGCAGGGCACAAGTGATCTGCCGCATGAGGCTGAGCGCAACGGGCACGTCCAGCGAGCCCTTGCGCAGCAGGTAGTCGCGCAGCGTGACGCCCTCGACATATTCCATGACCAGGTAGTGGCGACCCTCGTGCTCGCCGACCATGTAGGCCTGGACGACGTTGGCGTGTAACCGGTCACGGGTCGATATAGCTCGGAATCGTGGTTTCGGGTACTGTTGCGGTTGGCATGGATGCTCCACCGACAGTATCGGCAGAAGTGTTGGCATCGCTGCCGCCTGAAGTCCTTGCTTTGATCAAGTGGCAGGCGGAGCAGATTCGCGTGCTGACCGCGCGCGTGGCGGAACTCGAAGCCAAGCTCGGCAAGAATCCCAGCAACTCGTCGAAGCCGCCATCGACCACGCATCCGCATTACAAGAAGCCAGCAGCCAAGCCCAAATCGGGAC
>VGYC01000462.1 GCA_016873095.1 Planctomycetota bacterium
CCGGGCGGCGTAACGAGGCGGCACAGGTAGCGCATCAGGGCGGTGGGCTTGACCGTCGGGTGCGAGTTGCGCCAGCTTTCCTCGCCGACGCCAAACAGCGGGAGCGCGGACTTGGTATGGTTGCCCCGGTCTTCGCCCGACGCCTTCGCCGTGTAGAAGAAGCGGGCGGCGGAGCCGGAGTCGCCGAAATGAACTCCGCTCTTGATGTTCCTCGTGATGTGCGTCGGATTGTCGTTGTTGCTTTCGTCCCAGTTGTATCCGCTCGCCGTCCCTTTTGCCGTCTCCGGAAACAGCCCCAACACCTCGTCGCTGCCGTCGTGTATCAGGTTCGCGGGCCAGCGGCCACCGGGTTGCTGCACGTAGACTCCCGGTTTGTCTGCCGTGCCATAGATGCCAGACGCCGACGAACCCAAAGCTACATTACGCGTCGCGGTGATTACCTCCTCCGTCCCCACCCTGCACCCATCCACGTTTATCGCCCCCGTGCCGTGCCGCAGCACATTCTCCGCAACCGTGCCGACGAGGGGCTTGCGTGCGACGGTGATAGGCTCCAGCGCGGGCTTCAACGCCGTGCCCCAGCCTTGCCATTGCTTCGCGGCGTCGGTGGCGGGGGCGGTGACCACGCTCGCAGAGCTATCGCCGACGCTGCACTGATTGTCGCCATTTACTCGCCCCCGATCCGCGTATCGCCCACGCCCCACCACCTCGCGCTCGGCTTCGTCGTTGAACAACTCGTCAAACGCGTGACCAAGACCAACCGTATCGCGGATAATGCGATAGTCTCGCAACACCGGGACTGCTGGCTGACTCCCCGCCGTCAGGTAGTGCGACAGCATGAAGTTTCCAAGCGCATCCTGCAACTGCTGGCGGCTAATCCCGTTACGCTGCATTGCCGCCTTGACCGCGTCTCGGAACTCCGCAAACCCGGCCACGTTGCCGCCCCGCTTGTCAATCGCCTTGCTCACGTCCAGCGACTTGGGGAAGCCCGACCCATAACACCACATGATCATGTCCCTGATCTCAAAGCCCGCGTCCTCGATGTTCACCGCCATCCGGTGCTGCGTCCGTGTCCCGGCGAATGAAAGCAGGTGCGCCCCCGGCTTGGCCGCAGCCAGCACCAGACGCCAGAGGTCAACGCTTGGCACGTCGTAATCCCAAGCCTTGCCCATGAAGCGCAGGCCATAAGGCGGGTCAGTCACCACGGCATCCACCGGCGCAAGCGTCGGCAGCACTTCCGCACAGTCGGCGAGGTAGAGAGTCGCCACGCAACCTCGCCCGACAAATCGCTGGAGCGAACAGCCATTCGCGCCGGGCGGCGTCTCGGTTGCAATCGTTGCGTTGGTTTCGGCGCTCATGGCTGTCGCTCAGCTTCGTCGTTCGGCGTCATAGCAACGCGCCATGCGTCGCCATAGATCGCGGGTCAACTTTAAATCCTGACGGAGGTAATCAAGTGCCGCGTTGCGGTCCTCCGTCCACAGCTTGCCAAACTCCGCGCCGTTGCCAATCTTGCCACCCAGGCCGCAAAGTCGCGCCAGCCGGTCAAGGCTGATGCTTTCGGTCCGGTCGCCGGCCTGCCAGAGCGTGTACAAGTCGCAATGCGTGCGCAGCGGCCACCTGCCATCGGCCGGGTACCACAGCGGCACCACTACGCCAAGCGCGTATGAGCGCCGAGCCAGGAATGGCCAGTCAAAGC
>VGYC01000463.1 GCA_016873095.1 Planctomycetota bacterium
CTACCCCCGCAGCCGCCGATGATCTTACACTGATGCCGCGGCAAATGTAAGTCCTTGCCGTTGAAAATAGTCAATGCTCAGGTCCAGCCGGATGGCTGATTTACCGAAACGAAGCGGTCGACCTCTTCCAGAACATCTCGGCGCAGGATAACCACCGGCAACGTCCGCCGTGAACGCATTGGTTCCCCGTGATGCCTGGCACCTGCAGCGCCGAACAGGTCGGCCTGTCCCTCGGCCTTCGCCGGACTGCCATCGACTTCGCGCCACAGGCGCCAGCCGCCCCAGCGTGGCCAGCGCTGCGGCTTGGGTTCGGGGCGATAACGCCGGCAGAATAGCGCGTAGCGTCGGGCACAACCATCCAACGTCGCGCCGAGGCGAAAGTACGCCGGGTGCCAGGCGCTCAGCCCATCATCGGCGGGGCGTGTGTAGCTGCGGTAGTTGCTGTAGGCATATTCGTAGCCCGCGATCATGCCGGCCGCTCTGGGGTTGGCATGAATGTAGCGCAGCACCCGCAGGGCATGGCCGCTGTCGCGGTCTGGTACGGCAACCGCGTGATAGCGACGCTCCCAGAAGTGGCCCCGTCGCCGCAGCAGGCGGTTGAGCAGCATGGCGCTGTACCAGTTGAGCCAGTGCATGAGCCGAGGCATGTCGTCGGGCCGTTCAGGACGAATCAGATAGTGGACGTGGTTGCTCATGACGCAGAGGCCGAACAGGTCGAAGCCGAACCTCGTTCTCGCCCGGGCAAGGCACAACAGGATGACCTTGCGCGCCTGCGGCCGGCGGAGGTCGAAGGCCTGATTGTTGCAGCGCATGGTGACGTGATAGCTGGTCGCGGTCTCGAACGAGCGGCGTGGGCGGGACATGGCAGAGCTTTCTTCCCGGCGCACTGCCGGCAACGCCATCATCCGAGAGGCGGCATCACTCGGGAAGCCGGCACTGTCGGTCCGAGGCGGGGCGTAGCGGATGAAAATCGCCTGGCCGGCCAGGCAGAGGCGGTTAATGGGTTTTGGCCCTAGTTCTTGCAGTATTGGCTCTCGAGCCCGGCGGACGCTATAGTTACTGACCCTCGCAACAACAGAGGGGGGAGGCCATCCATGTCGTCTGAAGCCACCGTCGCCGCCGAGTCTGCCGCGGCCCCATCGCCGAGCGACCCCGAGCGCGCGCTCAAGGCCGATATCGTGATCAAGAATCATATGCTGGCGGCATGCGCTGGAAGCATCGTGCCGGTGCCATTGCTCGACCTGGCAGCGGTCACCGCCGTGCAGGTCAACATGATCCGCAAGCTGGCCGCCATGTACGGCAAGACCTTCTCCGAAAGTCCGGTGCGCAACTCCATCGCGGCCCTGGTGGGCGGCGTGGGCGGACCGTGGGCCGGCGCAGTCGTAGGTATCAGCCTCGCCAAGCTGATCCCGGTCGTCGGCTGGGCCGCCGGTATCGTGGCGATGCCCGCCGTGGTCGGCGCCTCGACCTATGCCATCGGGCACGTTTTCCTGCGCCACTTCCAGGAGGGCGGCTCGATCTACGACATCAGCACCGAGAAGGTGCGGGGCTATTACGCGGAACAGTTCGCCAAGGGCAAGGCCGTCGCGGCCGAGTCCGCGCCGTCGGGCCACGCTGCCTAGTACCTGGAATCGCAATTGCCTGATACAGGCCGCGGTGTCATCCCGAGCGTAGCGCGGGACCT
>VGYC01000464.1 GCA_016873095.1 Planctomycetota bacterium
TCCCGGTGGTCTGGCGCGCGGCTTAGCCGCGCGCGGCCGAGCCTCTCCGGTTGGAAATTGCCCGTTACGTGGCATAATGGCTATGCGCGTGCGGGGGATTTCACCAAATGGCCGTCAACTGTCAACGCCGGAGTAAAATGTCCGTCGTCAGAACAATCGGGACGTTTTGAGGCGGTTCCTACTGGAGGCTTCGGCGCATCATTGATGTCAGTCTAAGCGGCCGCTTGCCGGTGCAGCAAGCGGCGTTGTTCGATTGTCTTACGCTTGATCTCTGCTCTCCTTTCCAGAATTGCCTGACCGCGTCCGGTGTAGACGTCGGCGGGTGTCAGATTGCCCAGGCTCTCGTGGTATCGGCAGTGGTTGTAGTGATCGACGAAGCTGCCGATCTTGGCTTCGAGATCGCCGGGCAAGAAGTAGTTCTCGAGCAGGATCCGGTTCTTCATCGTCTGGTGCCAGCGCTCGATCTTGCCCTGCGTCATCGGATGATTGGGCGCTCCGCGCACGTGTTTGATGCCCTGCTTGTCGAGCCACGTTGCCAGATCGCCTGCGACGTAGCTTGATCCATTGTCGGACAGCAGCCGCGGCCGGTACCTGCAGCCGCCCAGCCCCGACGTCGCCAGCGCCATCTCGACCGTCTCGGTGACGTCTGCCGGTTTCATCGTCGTGCACAGCTTCCAGGCGACGATGTACCGCGAGAAGTCGTCGAGGATCGTCGACAGGTAGAACCAGCCCCAGCCGATCACCTTCAGGTAGGTGAAGTCGGTCTGCCAAAGCTGGTTGGGCGCCGTCGTCTTGTCTTTGAACTCGTCGGCCGCCTTCATGACGATGAAGGCCGGGCTGGTCAGCAACCCGTTCGCTCGCAGCAGCCGGTACACCGATGCTTCCGAGATAAACTGGGCTTTCTCGTCGGTGAACGTCACTGCCAGCTCCCGGGGGCTGAGTTCCGGACGTTCCAGCGCGAGATCGATCACCTGGCCCCGGACGACGTCCGGTACCCGGTTCCAGATCCGCCCCGGTGCGGATCGGCGGTCTTCCAGCCCGACGGCGCCGAAGCGCCGATGCAGGTCATACCAGCGGTAAAACTTCGAGCGCGAGACGCCCAGCTTCGCGAGCGTGCGCTTGATCGGCAGCCGGGATCCCTCGACCAGCCGGATGATCTCGAGCTTCTCCGAGGCGGGGTGTCTCATTCGCGGTCGCCCCCATCCCCGAAGGTGCTTTTTTTGAGCAACCGGTTCTCGATCGTGAGATCGGCAACCAGCTCCTTCAGCGCACCCATCTCCCGGCGCAGGTCCTTGACCTCGCCGGACGACGCCTGCCTCTCGGTGTCACCAGCTAGCCGCTTCTTGCCGGCTTCCATGAACTCTTTGGACCAGACGTAATACAGGCTCTCCGCGATCCCCTCCCGCCGGCAAAGCTCGGCGATCGAGTGCTCCCCGCGGAGCCCCGAGATCACGATCCGGATCTTCTCCTCGGCCGAGTACTTTTTGCGCGTCTGGCGGCGGATCTCGCGGACATGCTGTTCGGCCGTGCCGTTCGGCGGCGTCTGCTTCATCGGTCTCATCCTCGTCCCTTTCAACGGTGACGATGAGCCGAAAACACTCCACTACGCAAACTGCTCAATCTGTCCTATCGGCGCTGACGGGGGACACGCAGCGAACGGCTCTCGAAGACGGTCGG
>VGYC01000465.1 GCA_016873095.1 Planctomycetota bacterium
TCGCGACGCAGCGGCAAAGCAGTCGACATGGCGAACCTCCTGGGTTCGCCCCATTGATTCAGACTTTCGCCTTCTTGGGAATCCCCCGCGTGACGCTCAGCGAGTCGCGATCATTGCCGGTTGGTATAAGTCATTCCTTTCGAGGAACAACTTGTCATACAGCGGCGTCGGGCAAGAGCACAAGCGTCCAACTGACGGTCCTGCCTCAACCGCTGAGCGCACCCTGTCCTTCCATGACCGAAACGACCTTCGGGCGGCAGCTTCAAATACCGGCTTTGGCTGTTAAACGTTAGCATGATATCCTTTAGTAACGTCGGCCCTTATTAAAGGAGGTCTGCAGGTGGCCAAAGCCGGCAACAAATCACGCCTCGGCTCGTACGTGGCGCGCAGCGCGACCGGCGAGACCTATAGGGCCTTCGTTCCCCCGCCGCTGCCGCCGAAACCGCCACTCGACATGTCGCGGCTGTACCGGCCGCTCGATCAAGCGATGAAGGCGCTTGGAGGCATCGACGCCCTGGCCACGCTTCTGCCGGATGTCAGTCTCTTTCTTTACATGTACGTGCGCAAGGAAGCGCTGGTGTCGTCGCAGATCGAAGGCACGCAGTCCTCGCTTGCCGATCTCCTGCTGTTCGAGAACGAGGAGATTCCAGGGGTCCCCGTCGATGACGTCGAAGAGGTCTCCAACTATGTAGCCGCTCTCAACCACGGCCTGGCCCGGATGAAGAGGGGGTTTCCGCTCTCCATCCGCCTGATCCGCGAGATGCACGGGATTCTGTTGCGCGGCGGGCATGGCTCGAACAAGGCCCCGGGCGAGTTGCGCCGCTCTCAGAACTGGGTCGGTGGAACCAGGCCCGGCAAGGCACGCTTTGTGCCGCCACCGCCAGAACTGGTCGGCGACCTTCTGAGCGATCTCGAAAAATTCATTCACGACGACGCCCAGAGCCTGCCGGTCCTCATCAAGGCTGCTCTCATCCATGTGCAGTTCGAAACCATCCATCCATTTCTCGACGGCAATGGTCGCCTCGGAAGGCTGCTGATCACGCTTCACTTATGCTCCGAGACGGCGCTCGCCCATCCGATCCTGTACCTCAGTCTGTATTTCAAGGAGCATCGCCAGCTCTACTACGACCTGCTGCAAGCCGTCCGCACCGACGGCGACTGGGAGCGGTGGTGCGAATTCTTCCTCGACGGCGTATCGGAGGTAGCCAAGCAGGCATCGGGCGATGCGCAGACGATCATTGCGCTTCTCGAGCGCGACCGAGCGCGCATTGCAACGATCGGTCGGGCCGCCGGCAGTGCGCTCAAGATCCATGCCTATCTGCTCAAGAAGCCCTATCTTTCGCTGACGAAGGCCGCCGACGAGCTCGGCATCTCCGTTCCCACCGTCACCAACGCGGTGATGAGGATGGTCGAGATTGGCGTGTTGAAGGAAATGACGGGCCGGGCGCGCAACCGACTTTTCGCCTATACCGGCTATCTGGCCATTCTCGCCGCTGGGACCGAACCACTTCGCGGAGCCTGAACTCGTCGCGGCGTCAGGCAAGAGCGCAAGCTCAGAACAGACACAACGCTTACATGGGGTCAAGTCCGGTTCTTGCTGGATAAACGGGTTGGGGATGCGGTGACGGTAGCGTTCACGACCGGCGCGGTTCGCTGGGCGTGGGCGCGATCGAGC
>VGYC01000466.1 GCA_016873095.1 Planctomycetota bacterium
GCGCTACCAGCGCTGGCGGCGCGTCGACACATTGATGCTCGTCGGAGTGACGGACGCGCTCAACCGGCTGTTTTCCAACGACATCCGGCCGGTGCGGCTGGCGCGCGATCTCGGGCTGGGGTTGGTCGAACGCGTGCCACCTCTCAAGCGGATGTTCATGCGCCATGCCATGGGCATGCTCGGCGAATTGCCGCGGCTGGTGCGCGGCGAAGCGCTGTGAAAAGCCGTGGTCGCATGCGATGAGAGGAACGGCCGAGGCACGTCGCGAACTATGGCATCGGAAACCCGTACTACGGGTGGTCTATGAGGATTTTCATCGACGGATTGCCGCGTGGTGCCGTCCCGGTCGGACATTGGAGGTAGGATCGGGTATTGGCAGCTTGAAGGGAAGCCTTGGTAACGTTGTCACGACCGACATAGCACCGCAACGCTGGCTCGATGCCGCCGCCGACGCTCAGGCTCTTCCTTTCTCTGATGCCAGTTTCGACAACCTGATCGTGGTGGATGTCATGCACCACGTCGAATTCCCGCGGCATTTTCTCCAGGAAGCGGTGAGGGTACTGCGTTCCGGCGGCCGTCTGCTGCTCCTTGAGCCGGCGATAACGCCCGGCAGCTATTTTTTCTATCGATTCCTGCATGACGAAGACCTGGATCTATCAGTCGACCCGCTGGTTGACGGGAAGCGCGATCCGGGTCGCCCTTCATGTCATGCAAACCAGGCGATCCCTACGCTTCTCTTCGGGCGTCACCGATCTGCCTTGCGGACGCTGTTTCCGGACCTAGCGCTTCGCGATCTCGCCCATTTGAGTTTTCTAGCCTATCCGCTTTCCGGCGGTTTTCGTCCGTGGTCATTGCTGCCCGCGTCCTTGGCGGGCCCGGTGCTGGGCTTCGAGCGCATGCTCGAGCCGGTGTTGGGCAGGGCCTTCGGATTTCGCCTGCTGGCCGTGCTCGATCGCCGTTAGGCGCTGCTACGGCCGGGAAGCGCTAAGGCGTTGATGCTTGTGCCGGGCGCGAGCATCCGGCCGAGTGAGGCAGCATCCGGCAAAGGCCTGCTGCCGTCCTCGTGCGTCAGTACGTAGCCGTGTTGGCGGAGGCCGCCCAGCAAATCCGCGAGAGATGTTCCGTGCTCTTCGAGCGCATAGGGCGCAATCTCGAAGGCGATGATCGGTTTGAACTGCTTCAGCGTCTCTGCGGCTCCATCGAGAACTGCGCATTCGTGGCCATCGACATCGAGTTTAACAAAGTCGACCCGCCGGATTCCCTGTTGTTCCACGTAGGAATCAAGCGTGGCGATCCGGGCGCCATCCGTGCTTCTTGCCACGCCACCGTGCAGGGTGTGGCGGCCCGGACTGTCGAACAACGGCCAGCTCGATGAGATACTCTCTGGTATCGCATCTGCGCCCGAGGCGGTGAGCATGATTTGCTCTACCCTGACGCGCACTTGGAGATCCGGGTTAAGCGAGAGATTCGCGCATAGCTTCGCGTAAGCGTAATGAGTCGGCTCGAACGCAAAGACTTGGCCGCAAGGCCCCGCAAACCTGGCGAGAGGCAGAGTATGTGCGCCGACATTGGCACCGATGTCCAGGACCACGGCTCCGTTCGTTACATGCCGGCGATACTGTCGGATAGTATTTCGTTCAAACTGCCCAAGAACGTAGATGGCTAAGTCA
>VGYC01000467.1 GCA_016873095.1 Planctomycetota bacterium
GATTGAGAGGTGTTCATGGACGACAAAACCCGACGCAAGCGACCCGGCTACGGGATGCGCCGATCCCGCGCCCCGGCCCGCTGCCAGCGCCCAAGCCGCAAACCGTTCAGCCTACGCTTGATTAAGGACTAGGAAACGCATGGCCCACCCCACCTGCGACAGCCAGTCCCCGACCCATTGCTCAAGCTATGAACTATGTCATCGCCCGAAGACCCTTACTGGGACACGCAGAAGATGGCTGACCGCATCCTGCCGATCCTTCGCGACGAGGCGCTCGCAGGACAACTCCGTGCGGAGGCGCCGCGACCGACGTCGGGCACATTCCTGTTTGTGGCTCCAAAAGCCGGTTCTTGACATGGCACGTCAATCGATCATGCCGTAGCCATTGGCGTCGCTAGGGTGAATGCGCAGGCCAATCCACAATAGGTCGAATCTCGCACTCACACTCCGCGCCCAGGCGGAGCGGGGCGTCCACCTGCACGAAACGCTTGGTCCACGCAAGCGCCTCGGCGGGCGTGGCGAACTGAAGAATAGCGTAGCCGGCGACGAGTTCCTTGGTTTCGGCAAAGGGGCCGTCAGTCACCACGCGATTTCCGCCGGAGAACAGCACTCGCGCAGCTTTGGAACTCGGTTGAAGCCCGTCGCCGGAGAGGAAGACACCTGACTTCGCCCCTTCCTCGATGAAGGCTCCCATGGCCGCGAGGGCCTTTTCGTCGGGCATGACCCCTGCCTCGGTATCCCGATCGGCCTTGAGCATGCCGATGTAGCGGGTTGTTCCCGGCTTGCGTGCGGGAGGAGCAGCCTGCATTTCCGCCTCCTTCTCGCACCAGCCATCCGGCTGCTCGGCGGGATCGACCGGGAAATCGGTCAGCTCGAAGAGCGGCCGCACATCGACGGCGCCAGATTGAAACGGCATGCGCTTGGCCCAGGCAACGGCTTCCTCGAACGTCGCAGCGCGTATCAAGCAGTAGCCGGCGACGAGTTCTTTCGTCTCGGCGAAGGGGCCGTCGGTCACCGTGAACTTGCCTGCTTTGAAATGGACGCGTTTGCCTTGCGCGCTCGGCTGGAGCCGGTCGCAGGCGACCAGCGCGCCGGCGTTTGCCAGCTCACTTATGAACTTGGCCGATTCCGCCTCAAACGCCTGGTCGGGAAACGTGCCCGCCTCAAACTCTGGGGTCGCTTTCACGACCAGCATGTACCGTCGCATCATGTGATTCTCCTCCTGGCGTGAGGCACCGCCGCCGCGCGAAGCCAACTGACGACAGGCCTTCCGCCACCAGATAGTCGTTCGTCCGAGTGCTGAATCGACATCCAATGCCCAGAATTTCTGCCGAATGCATCGCCGAATGCAGTTTGCTGGTTAGTGTAGCTGCACGCACAAGGGGTGACGCGTACTGTGTCAGGCAGGAGCGTTACCTGTTGAACCAATCAGGCTTTCGGTTGAAATTCTGGCCGATCGATTTTCTTCTTGTGCCCATGTCGATTCTGCCAGTCGCCATTCGACTAAAAGGTGTCGTGACAATGTGTCACCGATTCGCCGAGTAGCTGTCCATTCAGTGCGCGCGCCGATGCCTTGGTTCTGGCGAGGTGGAGGACTTGTTGTTGATGGTGCTGCTGCGAGATCGGTGAGTTGGCCTTAGCCGCTGGGAGTGGGGAAGAGCTGCTCCA
>VGYC01000468.1 GCA_016873095.1 Planctomycetota bacterium
TGGCCTGTCACGATCGGGTGAGCGACCTTCGGGACCTCATCGCAGGCACCGCGCGCAGACTGAGCAGCCGGCGGACCATCATCACCCGTGGTCATCATGGCTCGATGACCTACGCGGCCGAGGACGGGTTTTTCGAAGTGCCAGTCTTCTCGAGCAAGGTCGTGGACCGTGTCGGGGCCGGTGATGCGTATCTCTCAGTCGCCGCTCCCTGCGTCGCGGCCGGGATGCCCATGGATCTGGTCGGGTTCATCGGTAACGCGGTCGGGGCCCTGGCAGTCCGCATCGTAGGCAACCGATCAGCGGTGGAACCAGTACCGCTCTATAAATTCATCACGGCGCTGCTGAAGTAATCTTGAGAGCATCGGCTTTATCCCTGCCGGGTGAATCGTGGACACCGTCGTGAAGGGCGGCTGTGCCTAGGCGTGCGCTGGCCAGTCTTTTCCTGAGCTTCTCCATCAGTGCGATCTGCCTCTGGTACGCATTCCGCGGCGTCGATCCGACCGCCCTGTGGGTCGGGATTACTCGCGTAGGCCTCCCGTGGGTTTTTGCCAGCGTCGTCGCGGCGCTCTTGAGCCTGGTCGTGCGTGCGCTCCGGTGGCGCTTCCTGTTGGCCGGAAGAGGGGCTGTCGGATCATGGTCCCTGGTGTCGGCGACGTTCATCGGGATCATGGCAAACAATCTTTTGCCCGCCCGACTCGGGGAGGTGGTGCGGGCGTGGGTGCTGGCGCGACGCGAACAGATGTCGGTTCCGACCGTGCTGGCCAGCATTTTGGTCGAACGGTTGCTGGATGTCATCGCGGCGCTGGCGCTGCTGGGACTGGCCTTGGCAGTCTCTCCTAAGCTGGGTGATGGGACGGCCCACATGCTGAAGCAGGCCGGGCTCGCTGTCCTGCTGGCGGTCGCCGCCGGCGTGTCGGCTCTCTTGCTTGCCGTGAGGCTGCGCGAGCGGCTTCTTCGAGCCGGCGAGCGCTGGGCCGCGCGGGTCGGTCGTTCGTGGGCCTCGCGGAGCCTGGAACTGGTCAGGCGCTTTTTGGAGGGGCTGTGCGCGCTCCGAGGCGGCCTCCGCGTGGCAGCAGTGGCCAGCCTCTCCTTGCTCATCTGGGTTGTGGCTATTGCCGCGTTCTACGTGATGGCTCAGGGGTTTCACCTGGACTTGACACCGGCCCAGACCACGCTGGTGTTTGTGATCGTCCTCTTCGGGGTTGCGGTCCCGTCTGCGCCGGGGTTCGTCGGGACCTTCCATGGCTTCTGCGTGGCCGGCCTCGCGATGGTGGCAGGAACGGAACCAACGCAGGCGGCTGCCTATGCCACTGTGCTCCATGGAAGCCACTGGCTGGCCATGAACTTAGTCGGGTTGGGGTGCCTAGCAGCGGATCGCTCGGTGACCTGGTCGAGTATGACCAGCCTGGCCAGACAAGGTTAGCAGGGGCTGTAAGTTCATGTCCTTAGCCAAGCGCTAAGAGAGGACTCATCCTAAAGAATTGACTTGATTTACGCCGGCCTCAGCGGTAACCTGATAATCTCTATGCTTTCCGAGGGCTTCCTGCTTAGAAGATCTTCTGGCGCTAGATGTTCGTGGAGATATGGCAATGGACCTGTATCGCATAGATTCGCATAAGCTGACGTATCATCCAGACCGCATTGCTCAATGGCAG
>VGYC01000469.1 GCA_016873095.1 Planctomycetota bacterium
GTCCCGATTTGGGCTTGGCTGCTGGCTTCTTGTAATGCGGATGCGTGGTCGATGGCGGCTTCGACGAGTTGCTGGGATTCTTGCCGAGCTTGGCTTCGAGTTCCGCCACGCGCGCGGTCAGCACGCGAATCTGCTCCGCCTGCCACTTGATCAAAGCAAGGACTTCAGGCGGCAGCGATGCCAACACTTCTGCCGATACTGTCGGTGGAGCATCCATGCCAACCGCAACAGTACCCGAAACCACGATTCCGAGCTATATCGACCCGTGACCGGTTACATACACACATGGCTGCCGTCGACTCGACCCACTGTCCCGCGCTTGCCGAGCTGCGCCGCTTCGCTGTTGGCGACCTGCCCGGCCCGGCATTCGAGCGGCTCGCCGAGCACGTGCGGCAATGCCAGAGTTGTGACCAGGCGCTAGGACAGCTGGATGCGCTGGACGACGCCCTGGTCGCGCAGCTACGCAATGCTGGAGATGAAGAAGCGCGTCGCTTAGGTCCCGTCCCCGCGCCGCTGCTGGACGCAGCCCGCGCGGCCTTGCGGAGGAACGCGGACCGTCTTGCGGAGCCGGCGTCGCGACAGCTGGGCAACTTCGAGCTCTTGCAAGAGCTGGGCGTCGGTTCCTTCGGCCAGGTCTTTCGCGCCCGCGATACGCGACTCGACCGCATTGTTGCCATCAAGGTGCTCCGTGCCGGCCGGTTTGCCGGCAAGGCGGAGATCGAGCGCTTCCTGCGCGAGGCCCGCAGCGCGGCACTCTTGCATCATCCCGGCATCGTCGCCATCCACGACACCGGGCAGACCGAGGACGGCGCCTATTACCTGGTGGAAGAGTTCGTGGCCGGCGAGACGTTGCAGGCGGCCCGCGACAAGTTCCGCAACGACTTCCGGGCCACGGCGGAGGTGATTGCCGGCGTGGCCGCCGCTCTCGACTATGCGCATCGCCGCGGCGTCGTGCATCGCGATGTCAAGCCGTCCAATATCATGCTGGCGCAAGATGCTGAACGCCAAATGATGAAGGATGAGACCAGAAAGCCGGCGTCGCCGGATGCCGCCGTTCATCATTTTCCCAAGATCACGGACTTCGGCCTGGCCAAGCGCGACGCCGACGAGCCGTCGATGACGCTGGATGGCCAGGTGCTGGGCACGCCGGCCTACATGTCCCCGGAGCAGGCCCGTGGCGAGGCTCACCAGGTCGATGCCCGCACGGACATTTACAGCCTGGGAGTGGTGCTCTACGAACTGTTGACCGGCGACCGGCCGTTTCGCGGCAACCGCCGCATGTTGCTCGTGCAGGTGCTGCAAGACGAGCCGCGGCCGCCGCGCTCGCTCAATGACAAGATCCCGCGCGACCTGGAGACGATTTGCCTGAAGGCCATGGCCAAGACGCCGGCGCGGCGCTACGCCACGGCGGGCGAACTGGCCGCCGACTTGCAGCGCTGGCTGCGCGGCGACCCCATCGTCGCCAGGCCGGTCGGCATCGTCGCGCGCTTCTGGCGCTGGTGCCGCAGCAATCCGCTAGCCCTCAACCAAGCGAACCCGGAGGCGTTTAGCAGCGGAGATTTCTGAAAAAACTCGAAACCCCTGGCATTTTCGGGAGTCTGATAAGTATCTCAAATATCGTTCACCCGAAGCATGGAGGGATTTCGA
>VGYC01000470.1 GCA_016873095.1 Planctomycetota bacterium
GAGGTTTATCTCGGATGAGCAAGGTCCGTGTCGTAATCGCGACGACCGAGGGCCCAGCGGAGATCGATCGCATCACCCCGGAGGACGCGGCGCAGTCGGTGGTCTGCCTGCGGCGCAGCTCGCAGGTGCTGCCGATCAGCACCGGCTATGATGCTTTCGTCCGCCGGCCCTCGGGTGTCATCGACCGGGAGTTTCCCCGGGCGCCGCCGTCTGCCTACCGACTGGACGTTTCTGCGCCGGTCACCAACGGCGAAAGCTGGCAGCTCGGCGTCTTCATCGCGCACGCGCTGGCCGCCGTCGGGAGGCTTGCCGCGTCCGGCGAGCCATGCGAGCGGGTAATTGTCGCGACAGGCCGCGTCGACAATGACTTGCGGGTGCAGCCGGTCGACAGTATTTACCAGAAGGCCCACGCGCTCCGGCCGCTGCTGGACCAGCTGCAGATGCGCGGTGTTGTCGTCCGGCTTGTGGCGCCCCCGGACAACCAAGCGGAGTTCGAGAGAGCCGGGCTTCCACGCGGAATCCGGCCGACTGCCGTTGACGACGCCTGGGCGGCATGTGCCGAGGCGGGGGTCGCGGCGGCCTCTTCCTGCCGGCCGATCGTCCGCCCGGGAACGGAATCCGTCCGCCCACTTCAATGGGCCATCGGACTTGTTGCCCTGCTGCTGGCCTGTGGTGCCGTCGCGCTGGCTCCGGAACGCTGGCCGGTCTTGTTCGGTCTTAGTAGCTCAGCGCCGGTGCCCCCAGTCGCCCCCGCCGCAACGCCTGCGCCTCCGGCTGTCCCAATCAGCGAAGCCGCGGTAGCAACAACTCCGGCGCTTGCATCGGATCCTTCGTCTTCTGTTCTGCCGATCGGCGGCCAGCCCGCGACGCTTGCCGTGGCGGCGCTCTTGCCGCCTGCAGGTGCAACCTGCCCGCAGGTGCACATGGGAAGCTCTGGGGCAGTCGCCGTGCCAGTGGAACGCTCTGGAGTCGGGACGCTGGCTCCCGTCCGCCAAAAGCCCGTTTGCGGTCTGCGCTTCAGCGTGATTGCGGAAAAGCCGCTTCATGTCGGTGTAGTGCTGCGCGTCATCTCGGGCCGCTATGTCGAAAGCCGCCGCAAGCCGGCGCTGCTCGATGGCACCGCCGCGTTTATAGGCACACAGAGCTGGGAGATCAGCCTGCCTTCAGGTCTGGCCTTTGCCTACAGCGTGACGGTCCTCGTCGCTGAATCAGCTCTTGGCGATGATCTGCGGCTTGCCCTGCGGCTTGCCGCAGCGGGCGATGAGCTGCCGACAACCGGAGGCGGCTTCGCGGTTCTGCGGCTGAAGCACGAGGCCGTGCCATGACGCCTGGCTGGGCTCACTGTAAGGCTGCAGGGGCTGGACGCTACAATGCTGGCAGCGGTTTTCCAGCGGGGTAGGATCCCATGGCAAGCAACCGATATAGCTGTTGGGTTTGACGGGCGGGTAGGCTGGCTGATCCCGGACAGATCCAAGGATTCCAGTACCCAAGCTGGCAGCTTGAATGACGACGGATTATACCAACGGCCCTAAGGACTGACCGTTGCCCAAGAGCGTGCGGTGATCGAGGCGATGCGGTCGGGTGTAAGCGCCGGAGCAAAAATCCCTCACTGAAGCGGCCGGATTGTCCGGTTGCGCCGGAGTAAA
>VGYC01000471.1 GCA_016873095.1 Planctomycetota bacterium
TGGAGCAGCTCTTCCCCACTCCCAGCGGCTAAGGCCAACTCACCGATCTCGCAGCAGCACCATCAACAACAAGTCCTCCACCTCGCCAGAACCAAGGCATCGGCGCGCGCACTGAATGGACAGCTACTCGCGGACCGCCTGGCTGGACCGAGCGCCGCCAAGCATGGGGGCCGTGTTGCCGTTCACGATGGCCGGCGGCATGGTGAATTCAATCGGCACCAGACGCTGGATCTTGTTCTGGTTGACTGTTTTCCAGTCGTCCTTGAGTATGCCGCCGGTATCTCCCGAGTCGGGGTTCCACGCCCACCAGGTCCAGTTGATGCCCTGTCCGCCGGCCGGAGCGCCGCTGGTGTCGGCCAGGTAGGCCGTGATCTGCTGATACCACTGCTGGTCCGAAGAAATCTCGAGCTTGCTGCCGAACTCGCCTACCCAGACCGGGGCGATGTTCTGGCGATAGAGGTAGCCCCAGTACTGGTCCCAGACAGCCGGCAAGTTGTTGGGGTAGTTCGGAGCGTTGAACCAGGTCTGGTCATGGACCGACCTGGGGTAGTCGTGCAGCGAGTAAACCAGACGGTTGGCGACATCGAGGACGACAGGGTGCTGGGCAGCACCGATGAGATTGCCGCCCCACCAGTAGCTCTGGCCGTTGTAGTGCTCGATTCCCTCGACGAAGATGAGCCAATCGGGGTTGGCCTGAAGGATGGCATTGCCGCCGCGCTGTGCCGCGAGTTGCCAGTCGGTGGCGAGAACGCCGTCTCCCCAGCTAGCCGCGCCGTGTGGCTCGTTGTGCCGGTCGGCGCCGATAACCGTGGCATTGCCAGCGTAACGCGTCGCCAGTGTCGTCCAGTTGTCGATCCAGGCCTGCTCGGTGTAGGTCGGGCTACCGGGTATGTACCAGAGTTCCTCGCTGGCGTGGTTGTCGTGCATCGAACTGTGGTGGTCGAGGATGATGCGCAGGCCGACCTGCCCGGCGCCGGCTACGATCTTGTCAAGGAGTTGCAGGCTGCTGAGCCCCTGCAAGTCCGGATTGAGGCCAAAGTCGATGCCGTTGGGAGTGCTGGCCGGATTGAACATGTCGTTCGAGTACGGGATTCTCATGGTGTTGAAGCCGAGTTGCACCATCTGCTTCATCATGTCCATGTAGTTGCGGGCCCACAGGCCATGGACCACGTAGTTGCCGGTCTCGAAGCCGAACCAGTTGACGCCGGCGATGCGCACTGACTTGCCGTTGACATCGACAATCTGGTTGCCGCTGGTGTGGAAGAAGTTCGCCGTGCTGAGCAAGGTTCTGTCTTCCAGCGGCTCCAGCTGCAGACGGCAGGGCGGCCGCCTGGCCGCCTCGCCTGGCCGGCGCCGGCGTAGATGAGAGATCCAGCGCTTGCACGCAGAGAGAACCATGGCAGGATCCTTGGAGAATTACTCGTTGCTCGCGCCGGGGGCCTCATACATCAATCTATGATAATACTCGAAAGGCATCTTCTCACGAACAGGACGAATGATGCATGCGAGCAAGTCGAAGCGAAAGACCAAGGGCACGTCGCGCGCGAGCGAGCCTCGCAAGGCGACTACCGGGTCCAAGTCCCCGCCGAAGGCGGCCCCGAAGTCCAAATCCGCGCCCAGAGCAGGCGCCAAGGCCAAGCCAGG
>VGYC01000472.1 GCA_016873095.1 Planctomycetota bacterium
GTCTCCTCACAGTGATCGAAACCTGCCGTCGCCAGTCACAAAACGCTTTCGCATGGCTGGTGACTGCCGTCGAGGCCCAACTTGCCGGAAAGCCAGCGCCATCGCTGGCCAAGGCGTGAACGGTTACAAACGAAGCAATTCACTCCCGTTTTCCACGTCCCACAGACGTATGCCCTCGTATCCCTCACCCGTCACCGCATGCCGGCCGTCCGGAGCAAGAGCAAAAACATGATATGGTTTTCCGTCATTCCGCATCATCGTCTTTAGGAGTCGGCCTGTCTTCATTTCCCAAACGCACACACCGGGTCCGGCCGAGACGAGCTTTTCGCAATCGGGCGTGAAAGCAAGCGAGCGCATCGCTCCCACTGGCCCCGCCAGCGGCTGCAGTTCCTTGCCGGTCGCCACATCCCACAGGCGGATGGCGCCGTCCTCGCCGCCGGACACAATTGTCTGTGTTCTGGGCAACAAAGCGATGCCTCTGACCTGACCGTTTTGACCGCTCAGGATGCGGAGTTTCTCCTGCCCCGGCGTCCACAGGTAGATCTTGCCGTCTATGCAGGGGACGGCCAAAGTCTTGCCGTCGGCCACGAATGCCAAAGCGTCTATTTGGCCGTGGGTTTCGGGGACGGGCTGGGCCAGCTTCTTTCCAGTCGCCACATCCCAGAGCGTCACGCCGGCGCCGCCGCATGCCAAAGTCTTTCCCGTGGGGTCGAAGTCCAGCGACAGCGCTGCACGGTCAACTTCAATCGTAAGTTGCTTCTTTCGGCTTGCAACGTGCCACAGTATCAGTTTGCCTGGGCGTTCGTTCTTGCTCGCGCCGGCCGCAAGAACTTGACTGTCGCGGCTGAATGCGAGCGCAAAGACGCTCGGCTCTCCCGTCGGTAGCGTGTCCAGCTCTTTTCCGTCCTTTGCATCCCTGACCACAACTTCTCCTTGCCTGGTTGCGGTGGCGAGGAAGCGGCCATCCGGAGAAAAGGCGACGGCGTAGCCCGACTGGCCCACGATTGCCTCCCGTTGCTTGCCCGCCGGCACGTCCCAGAGGATGACAGAGTTGTGCGCCGTGGCCAGTACCTTGCTGTCATTGCGAAAGGCGATGGCCTGGACGTGGGTCGCAATGGTCGTTGCCTCCCTGCCGTCCTTTGCGTCCCAGATGCGCACGGCGGATTGATCGGCGCTGGCAATCCATTTGCCATCCGGGCTGCAAGCGATGGCCCTAATGCCGCTCCAGTGCCGACGGCGATGCTCGCCCAGCACGCCGACCAGTTCACCCGGCGGCTCACGCCCCGCGGCTCGCCAGGCGTCGAGGCAATCCTGTGGCAGCTTTTTTGGATCCAGCGCATCTAGCGGCGACGGCAGCTTCGCCAGCACCTGGCCGAGCAATTCGCAGGCTTTCGTCGCTGCGGGGGTGGCTGAGTGCTTCATCAGGAATTCGCGCAGGTCCTTGCGTAGCGTGTCGCCTTTCTCGCTCGGGCCGGCGGCAAGGGACGCCACGCGCTCGGCCAGCGGCTTGAGAACCTCCGCCGCCGCGTCGGCGCGCTTCTTCTCCTCCGCATGACGTTTCTGTTCCTCCTGGGCTTCCAGTTCCTCGGCGGTGAGGCGTTTCGGTTTGCGCTTCGCCGACGGATTTGCGTCGGCGTTTGGCG
>VGYC01000473.1 GCA_016873095.1 Planctomycetota bacterium
GAGGCGAAGCCTCGCTAGCCTTTCTCTGTTCCGCGGGAAGAGAAGCGGCTTGTTTCGCACCGCCCGAAGACTCACACAAAACCGGGCTCAACGATTCCACTTGAACCCCGTACCAAGACCCATCGACGATCAGAATGCCGTCGAAGTCGGGGCCGAGAATGTCCTTGGGGACGTCGGCGCCGCGGGCCCCTTCACCGGTGCGGATCGTGTAAACGGTGAGGTTCTGATTGCTGAAGACCCACAGCCAGCCGTTGACCGTGTTGACGCGCCAGCCGGTTTCATCGGCATGGACGACATCGCAGCGCCGCAAGGCATCGATGAGCAGTTCGTAAGTGGGTTGAGCGCGTTCGGCCAGGCGCTGGTCGGCACGGATGAAGGCACTGGGGCAAACCTTGAGGTCGGCGTAGGTCTCCAAGAAGTCGCTGATCTTGCGATAAGGAACGCCGAGAGCCGAGGCGGTGCTTGAGTTCCGCCGCCATGGTCAGCACCACCGGGCCGAGGGTATTGCCGGCAGCGCCGATGGCGTCCGAGGTTTGCTCGGCATGCCGCCCCTGGACGCGTTGACGACAGCAGGGGCAGAAGCCGGTCTCGATATTGAACTGGGTGATGATGGGCACAATGGGCGGCAGGTCGGTTTGATACTGCACCACCTGGCCTGGATCGACCAGCTCGACACCGCAATCAGGACACAAGCGACACGGCACGTTGACGATCCGATCAATATGCTCGGGCTTGGGCGTAGGGCGCAAGGCGGCGGCCTGGCCTCGGCGCCGGCCTGGCCTCGGCGCCGGCCTGGCTTTTTCTTGCGCTTCTTGAGCTTGCTGCGGCGGAACGGGTTGGCCTGTCGGTGCGCTTGTCGGCGCATCTCATCCAGTTCCGCACGCAGTCGGTCGTTGTCTTTTTTGATCCGGGCCAGGCGGCGCTGCAGCCGGCGGCAGTCTTCCTGCAATTCGGCGACCTGTTGTCGCAGTTGTGCCAGGAGACGGTCGCGCGCACGGCAGCCCGCACAACGCCCGGCAGCATCAAGAACCATGACGGGCCTCGCAAGTCTCTGTGCCGTGTCGGATTTCGGCAGCGAGTTGCGTCGTCGAGGTGCACTTTCATCCTACGCAGCGAGTCAAGGCCAACGAGGGAAAATCAAGGGCAACACGTCATTGCGACAAGCCGCTGTCATTCAGCGATAGACATAAGTGGAAATGCCGGTAATCAAGTGCGTTTTTTGCACGGAGGGCATAGAAAGAAATAGAGAGCCCCTTCGCCAATGAAGAACGCTCGTTTTCCAAGTATTCCTGCTGGAGCATCTGGCGGCTCATACCCAATCGCTGCTACGTGAATGAATCGTGCTCCACACTTGCACTTGGGCCTCTTGGCCTCTTCCAACCAGACGATAGTTCCAGCGACTCGAATGAACGCCTCCCCTCCCACAAATGAATCGCAAGCCGTCGAGTAGCTGGCTTCATCAATTGGGATTTCTTCTGGCTTCATTTCGCGCAGTGAGAGAGGTCTTTTGTCTTGGTACGGGGTTCAAGTGGAATCGTTGAGCCCGGTTTTGTGTGAGTCTTCGGGCGGTGCGAAACAAGCCGCTTCTCTTCCCGCGGAACAGAGAAAGGCTAGCGGGGGTCCAGGGGGCGGC
>VGYC01000474.1 GCA_016873095.1 Planctomycetota bacterium
GCCCATGCCGCAGACTCGGCAGGAGAACGGGCAGCGGCGAAGGAGATGATATCGCTCACGTCCCGATCTCGGTGCACGCCATCACGACGTCGTCGCGGAACCTGAGCGCGTCCTTGGGCTCGAGCTTCAGCGTCAGATCAGATGCCGAGGTCGCCCGTCCGGCGCCGTCTCTCGGTGCGTAAAGCGTCACAGCAAGCGAGCCGTCGGGCTCAGCTTGGATGCGATAGGCGCCCCGCTGGCTCATGCTGCGACCCCGGCCCGCTTCGGCTTTCTCAGCACAGCGAATCCGGGCCCGAGCGCGAGCGCTTCCTTGCCCGCAGCTCTTTCCGCCAGCGTAGGCGCCGGCCGCCAAGCGATCGCCATGTGCTTGGCGCAATAGGAAAAACCGGGCCGGGCGACCGGCGCATCGCACCAGACGGTGTTGAGACCGTCCGGCTCACCCTTGATCCAGCGGCAGCCGGTCGGGGGCATCTCGCCCTTGCGCAGCGGCGCCGGCCTCTTCGTCAGCGGCACATGCCCCTCGGCCATCTTCTTTCGGAACCTGCGGCCGAGGATCGCGTTCTTGGTCGTGGGAAAGCCTTCCTCTGTCAGCTTCCTTGCGATAGAAGCGGTCGACAGCCCTTCCTTGAGCAGGGCTTCGACGCGCGCCTCGATCTCAGGTGTCCACTCCCCCGACTTGGTCATGTTGCTATGTCCTCTGTGCCCTTAAGTTAGGTATGGACTGGCTCCGTCAGACACCTGTGCGCTGCAGAGGGAGCGGAGTCACGTCGGCGAACATCGGAGCGTCGTCGCGAATCCGTCGCCGGGCCATCTCGGCATATGCCGGGTTCAGCTCGATCAGGATTGCATCGCGGCCGAGGCGATCAGCGACAAGGCCGGTGGTCCCGGCTCCGCCAAAGCAATCCAGAACCGTCCCGCCAGCAGGACAGCCGGCCTTGATGCAGGGCTCGATCAGAGCGGGCGGGAATGTGGCGAAGTGGGCCCCCGCGAAAGGCTGCGGGTTCACGGTCCAGACGCTTCGTTTATTGGCGGTCGTGTACGACTTTTCAAGGCCGCTGTGCGGCTGCAAACCTGTGCCTTCGTTGTGATACTTAGCGTTCTCTCTGTTACGCGCTCCCCAGTCTTGTTGGCATAATTCTTTAATCGCCTCGCTGTCGAAAAAATACTTCTCCGACTTAGACAACAGGAAAATGTACTCATGCGCCTTCGTGCAACGGTCGCGCACGCTCTCAGGCATCGGGTTCAGCTTGTGCCAGATGATGTCCTGGCGCAGATACCAACCATCCGCCTGCAGGGCGAAGGCGACGCGCCAGGGAATGCCGATCAGGTCTTTCGGCTTGATGCCGTTGCCGGTTTTGTTCGGCAGGCTGCGCTTTCCGGTGTACGCCGTTTCCAAGCCGGCCCCGCCAATGCTCGCGCTGCCCGCATAGCTATCCCCGAGGTTCAACCAAAGCGTGCCATCATCCCGCAGCACGCGCCGCACCTCGCGGAACACGGCAACCATCTGCTCGAGATACTCGGCCGGCGTCTCCTCAAGCCCGATCTGCCCGGCCACGCCGTAATCGCGCAAACCGTAGTAAGGCGGGCTCGTCACCACGCAATAGACGGACTCAGCCGGCAGCGTGCGCAGCA
>VGYC01000475.1 GCA_016873095.1 Planctomycetota bacterium
CCGCCAGCATCGACCGTAAGGCACCTGGCATCGGTCAGTCCGGTCACCACCGGCTTGACGGCGCCGGTCGCCGGATCCACGGCGGCCACCGAATCGGTACCAGAAAGGACGTAGAGGAGCGTGTCGCTCACGGCGACGATGCCGCTGGGTGTGGGCACGGGGATGGTCTTGAGCACTTTGCCGTTCTCTGCGTCGAGCACGGCGACGAAATCGCTTTTCATCACGGCGACTTCCTGCGGGAAGGAAGCCTCGACCTTGCGGCGCACTGTGGCCTGCAGCTTCAGCGAAGTCATTTCGGCCCCGCCGTCCACGAGCGTCTTGTCGTCGAGCATGCCGTTGATGGTCCCGGCAACGGCGTCGCGGACGTCCGGCGTGTAGTAGTTGGGAGCCGCTAGTGCCTTGTCTTCCGGCTCGGCGCCAGCCAGCCAGGCTGTAGCACGCTCGCGGACATTCTTGTCGGTCTTCTCCCAGATCGCCTTGCCAACGCCGTCGCCCGCTGCCGAGAGCTTGCTGAGGAAGTTGCGCCAGTTGGTCACGTCACTCCTGCGGAAATTGTAGGAGCGGAAGGTGAGGTAGAGATTGCCGTTGCGGGCCGCCATCGCCTCGGCCTTGTCAGGCATGCCGGGCTGGTCCTTCCAGAGATCCTTCACGAAAACATCCCTGAACCCGCCGTTGTTTGCCTTGTCCCAGTTCTGATAGGAGCCGGTGGCAGTGTCGAGGCGGAAGAGCACCTGCGGGCTGCCGGAGCTGTTGCCGACGTAGACGAGGTCGCCCTCAACTGCCAGCAGTTCGGCGCCGCCGAATCCGCCGTATTTGTGTTTCCAGCGGACGTTGCCGTCGAGGTCGCAGGCGAGGAGACCGCGGCCCGCCTCGGCGGCTCCCCAGCCCAGGTAAACCGAATCGCCCTTTGCGGCACAGGTCCAGGGCACGCCGAGGTCGCCTCCCCAGTTCGAGGTGGGGCCGCTGTGCCAGGGGGCGTTGCCGCTGTTGCCCGCCCAGCCTCGCAGGCGCAGGCCGATGCCCTTGTGCCAGATGGCCTGCCAGGTGTAATCGCCGGCGGGCAGCACCGCGCCGGGCGTGCGCCAGATCGGCGTGGCCAGGCCGTCCCACGTCACCATGTGTTCGCCCTTGGCCATCGGCTCGGCATTGAGGAGATTCCGCACCACGACGCCGTCGGCGTTGCGGATGATCATCGACACGTAGCCGGCCTCGGGCATGGTGAGCTTGACGGGAATGAAGCCCTTCGGCCCCTCGCTGAGGGCCGACCAGTCAACCACCGGCTGACCCTGCTGCAGCGACACCGGCAACTTGCGGCCGTCGGCCAGGTGCAGCATCCGGGGCTTCAGCTTCCCGGAGCGCTCGAAGGTCGCCGGGCCGAACTGGTCGAGCTTGCGCGTGCCCCAATAGGTACGTTCCAGCAGCACTCCTGGCATGAAACAGTCCCATGCATGCAGACTCCAGCCAAACGGGAGGACGAACATCACTCTCATCTCGCTGCCGGGCCCGAGGGTGACACCTTCGCTTGTGATCATCTTCAGGGGAATCCGGATCTCCTGAGTAAAGCCTTTGCCGTCCGGGTTGTTGAGAAACACCTGCTCCGCGCCCATCTGCTTCGGGTCACGCGCG
>VGYC01000476.1 GCA_016873095.1 Planctomycetota bacterium
GGGAGGGTGAGGTCGTGGCGCAACAAGACCTACCTCACCCGGCTCGCTACTCGCGCTTGCGCTACTTGTCGAGCGGACTGGTTCGCACCTGGATCTGCACGGCGAGCGGACGGGCACCCTTGCCGAGCTCGTTGAGCCAGGGCGTGCGGTCGCCGCTCGCACTCCACAAGCCCCTGCCCTTCCAGCCGGCGTTCGGGTCGTCGATGCGCCCGTCGAGGCCTTTGGCGTAGAAGCCCATGGGATAGGGCACGCGCATCAGGATCATGCGCCCGTCTTTGAAGCCGACGAAACCGTCCTGCAAATTGGCGGTGGAGATCGGCACGTTCTCGCCCAGCCCGACCGTGTTGTGATGGTCGACCCAGGTGTAGTAGCTCGCCTCGGCGCTGTCCTTCTCGAAGCCCTCGAAGCCAGGGCCGGGATAGCGGTGCAGCTGGAAACCCTCCGGGCAGTGGTTGCCAGTGGCCTGCGGCCCGTTGAGCGGGCCCTTGCACTTGCTGCGGTCGAAGCTGATCAGGCTGCCGTTGGAGCCCGAGCCCCAGAGCACGCCGTCCCTGCCGATATCTCCGCCGCGCAGGCCGATCGCCTCCTTCGGCACTTCGTAGAACTCGCTGAGTTTGGTAGCGGGATCGTAGCGCAGGAAGCCGGGCCGGCCGCCGAACACGCCGGCGGTGTACCAGACCGAGCCGTCGGTCGGATGCGGCATGACCGCATAGGGGCCGGAGCCGGGATTGAAGCGCATATCCTTGCCGGCCTCGGGCCGGCCGGGCTCGGTGAAGTCATCGAGCTTGCCGTTGCCGTTGAGGTCGAGCACGAAGGGTGCCCAGCCCGTTGCCTTCTGCGCGTCCCTGGTTTCGTCCCAGATTTTGGTGTTCACCCAGCCGGCGACCGGGCCGGTACAGGAGAGCCAGAGGGTGTTGTCGGGATCGTAGCCGAACTGCGGGTGATGCGTGCCGAAGCAGGTGTCGATGAACTCGTACTTCATCGTCTTCGGATCGAGCATCGCCACCTGGCGCGCCGAGCGATCCAGCGGAAAGACCTTGGCCGAGGGGTGCGCGGAATCCTTCTTGCACCAATCCGGGTTGTTCATGCCGCGCACCGTCGCCGCAATCCATACCCGGCCCCTGTCGTCGAACATGGCGTTGTGGTTGTTGGCGCGGGTGTCCCAGAGCTTCTGCTCGCCCCAATAGGCGGAGGGCTGCAGCGGCTCTACTGCGCCGGCATGGCCCGGCCCCAGCGACAGCGGCATGTTGGGGTCGGCCACCGGCATCTTGAAGAACGTCACTTCGTGCGTCTTCGGATTGAGGATCGGCATGTTGTCGGTCGAATACTCGGGTGAGCCGTAGAGCGGCCCGTAAGCGTTCACCGTCGGCTTGCGGCGGTCCGAGGCGATCAGGTCATGCAGGTACTTGTCGGGCTCCGACCATTCCCAGGCGGTGACCACGACGTTGCGCTCCAGCCCCGAGGGGCGCGGCGGCTTGTTCCTGGGCAGCTCGCCGTGGGCGACACGGTCGGTCCACTCGCCGAAATACTTGAAGGGCACGCCGCCCAGCTCGCCGGCCAGCCGGTTGAC
>VGYC01000477.1 GCA_016873095.1 Planctomycetota bacterium
CTGTCAGCTTGGCATGATTTGGCAGAATACCCCTGCTTTTCAAGGGCGTGGCGCAAATCACATACCAAAGTGCGGGAAGTCAAATGGGAAATGTGGGTCTACTGTCGCTCTGCGAGCCGCCACAGCGGCGGGCACCCGTAACGTGACGACACCGTAGGCTTTCGTGTGATGCGTTTGCGGTAGTTTGTTCGGCTGATCCGTCCTGCTTGCGAATACGCCACTCAGCCGAGCCATGTGGGTTTGGAATTGCTAAATAAAAGCACGACTGGCCCCGGCCGAAGCCGGGGCCAGATCGCGCTCTTGTTTGTGTTCAACGGCCGCTCCCCGTCCAGTCACGGCAGTGTGACTCGCGGAAATCGCACATCGCGCAGCCCCCGCCTGGCCGGAAATTGTGCCGGCCGCTGTCCAGGGCATCGAGATATTCGCGAATCACGCTGAATAGCCTCGCGAAATGTCGGCCGGTTCTGGCCGGATACGCGTGAGCCTCGACCTTTGGCGATCTTGTTTTGATCAAGCTCCTGATTTCGAGCCCTGACTCGGACTGGCCCGTTGTCTGCCGAAACAGCCAGGCATAGCTCGTCAATTGCAGTTCGTGTGTAATCTCATGCGGCGGCGCGGCCTTGCTTGAGGTCTTGAAATCGCAGATCCGCGCGCTGGTCGCAGGGCCGAGAATCAAGTCTGCCACGCCCAGGAGCGGTATCCCCAGATTCTCGCCCGAGTTCGGGTCGATGAGCGGCGCCTCCAGCGTGGCTTCGACCGCCAATGGCCGTGGCTCATCGGCCGGCACTTGGGCCAGATATGTGCCGACCAATTCAATTGCTTGTGCCTGGAGAGCCGTCTCCTGCGCCACCGACTCGAACGTCATATTTTCGTCAGCGGCTGATTGTCCCCAGAAATCAGCAATCCATGCTCGCAGAGTACCAGCGCCGAGCTCCAGCCCAAGCATTCGATGTCGATACCAGGATTCGAGCCCCGCATGAACCACCTTGCCCACAAACAGCGCCGGCGAAGTTGGCGATCGCACGCCGTCGATATAGCGCAGCTTCCAGGCTAAAGGGCATTTCAGAAACAACGCCAGCCGGCTCGGACTGATGTAGTCCCAGACACCACCACGGCGATCGTGGCGCGGCTCCGCCTCGATGGCAGTGCTCATGTCGCGGCCCCATTGAGCGCAGCCGCCAAGTCGATCTTCCCCGCCTTGATTTCTTTCAGAGTGTCGATCAGCCCGCTGGCATCCAGGCTGGTCAGGCCGGCGACCGGCTTGTCGAATAACTTTTGCGACAAGGCTTCCAGCTTGCGCACGCCCAGGCCATTGATCTGGCCGGCCAGTTGCCGCGCGTAGCTGAGCTGCTTTTCGCTGGCACCGTGGCCATTGGTCTGCGGCGCTGACTTGTGAGACTCCTGTGCGGGTGCTGTTGAGCGAGGCGTTCCCACCTTTTGCCGCTCCAGCTCTTCGTTGACGGCCTGGCTGCACGCGGCGTACGCCTGCCGGACGCGTGCCTGAAGGCCATCGGGATCCGCGCCAAGCAGCGACTGGTCCAGCTCCAACTCGATCGCGCAGGCG
>VGYC01000478.1 GCA_016873095.1 Planctomycetota bacterium
GCTCCTGACTTCGGCAAAACAGTACGGATTTTTAAGCGTCTGATTTGCCGGCGTATTTCGGCATGAAAAATCCTTAGCTTTCGTATCCCTCTCGGGGTGCGAGGGGCAATCACATCGAAACGCCCACCAGTTCTTCCCGCTGCGACAAGGGGCGCATACTCTGACGGCCGATGTCAGACGCAATTCGCTGGTATGACGCCAATGCCGAAGATGTATCGCGGCGCTATGAGTCCGTAGCGGCTGAGATCGTCCACGGCTGGCTCGTCGACCTGCTGCCGAGCGCACCGGCGCTGGTGTTGGATGTCGGCGCTGGGACCGGCCGAGATGCGGCCTGGCTGGCTTCGCGCGGGCTGGAGGTCGTTGCCGTCGAGCCGTCTCGCCCGATGCTCGCCGAGGGCCAACGGCTCCATCCGTCGCCATCGATCCGATGGATCTCCGATTCCCTGCCGGACCTCGACAAGCTGTTTCGCCTGGGCCTGTCGTTCGACCTGATCCTATTAAGTGCTGTCTGGATGCACGTTCCACCGGCCGATCGGGCTCGCGCCTTTCGCCTGGCCGAAGGGCGCGAAAGTTCTTGGCGGATGGTGCCCAGAAATTGACCTCGGCAAGGTTCGGCTGTTGGCGCAGCATGTCAAACCAGTCGCCATCCGTGACGGCGATGACGAGGTTGATGGCCATCCTATTCCGCCTCCTCCTCTGCCGCGAAGGTCAGCACGACGCTGTCCGCCACCGGCTCGTCGGGCGGAGGCGAAACGCCGTTAGTTTGCATCTGCGCCAGGATCATCTGGATCGCATTGTCGATATGGGTGAGCGCTTCCTCGTGGGTCTCGCCGCCGATATCGGCGCCGTGATGTCGAAGCGCCGGACAGACAGCCCGCCATTCGTCGCCTTGCCGGGTTACCGTCACATGATATCTAACGGTCACGCTGCCGCCTTCCCGGCCGCTTGCGCTTTCTTGTCGTCATCATCAATGAGTAGTCTGATCTCGTTGCTCTTTGAGAAAACCTGCTGGCAGATTTGTACATTTTTCATTTCCCCTGTTCTCTACGGAAAGTTGCATGCAATTGTTCATCGAAATTTGCTCAAAGACAACACCATGGCTGGCGCTCCGCGGCGGAAGGCTCTTTGGGAGAAGCCCGGGGAGGCAAAAACAGCGGCTTCAATGAAGGCCGTGCCGCGCGGCGTCACGGCGACGCTCGGGCTTCCACTTGGCGCACCCCGCTGTTATCGTTCGGATGTCCGACAATCACGACAGATTCGTCCGCCTCAGTAGCTTTCGGGATCGGCTCTTGCTAACAGGAGTTGTTCCATGATCATCGTTGTCACAATAGCCAGTGCGCTGGCGGGCGTGGTGGTGGGACCATTGGATGCTCAGTGCGATCACCCTCTTAGACACCCTCATCAACGGCGGCGCCAACAGACCTGAAGTAGTCGACGAGCGGTGCCGTCGCGAACGTGGTTGGAATTAGGCGTGGCGCGCTCTCCGGCAACATCAGGATATCGAGTTAGGCGGCAAGGTCAATTGGCTGATCGATGAGGTTCGTGGCGAGCGTCT
>VGYC01000479.1 GCA_016873095.1 Planctomycetota bacterium
ATAACCTGCGGCCTGTGACGGGAGGGGTCATGAATTCCAGGAACACAGTAAGGCTGCGCACGTTCTGCGTGATCGCAGCTGTCGCACTCGGCAGCGCAGGCGCCGACAGCGCCTACGCGCAAGGACCACTCGCCGCGCCCAAGGGATCGATCGCGGACATTGCCGCGGTTCTCGAGCAGCAGAAGCCACCCCCCGAGAGACTGGCAAGAGAAGCGAAGCAACGCGACGCCGCCGCTGCCCAGCCACCTGAAAATGCCGACGCCTCGACCTTGGCCGACTTCTACTATCGGCGGGGTCAGGTGAAAATGTGGATCAATCGCTGGGCTGAAGCCCTCAAGAATGGGGAAAGAGCGCTTCAATACGCGAAAGAAGCCCCGCCGAACCCACAGCTTAGCGTAGACCTATACGGTCTTCTGGCAACAACCTCGTTCAACAATGGACTGAACGGACAAAGCGCCAGATACCGGCAGGAACAGATAAAGGCGGCGAACGATGCCGGCATTCGGGGGGTCCAGGTTTCCGCGTCGAAGAGCATGGCGCAGTTCCATATGCTGCGAAACAACTGGGAGGAAGCTGAGAAGTGGATCGCTCGCACGGAAGCTTACAAGCAGAGTTTCAGCGCGCTCAGCGGCACCGAAGGCTCCAGGCCAAGATGGGAAGCCGAGGCCGAGATCGTCCGCGCGGATCTCGCGATGTACAAAGGCATCTATTCGGAAGCAGAAAGCCGCTATGCGAAGGCCCACGCCCTCTTGGGCGAAGCCATAGAGCTCGATTCGCAGCTTCTTAGCCCCGATCAGAGAGCTTCAGACATCGCATATGAGAACCATCGCGCAGACCAGAACTATCGCGACAACATCCTTTCCTGGGGCGCGGCCGCGAAGCGGAGGCAGGGCCGGCTGCTCGAAGCAGAAGCGGATGTTCGTCAAGCCTTGCTCAACCGGTTGAAGGTCGGTGGAAGGAACTCGCCGGCTGTCGGGGGGATGACGACCACGCTGACCAGCATCCTGATCGAGCAGGGCCGCCATGCCGAGGCCGCTCGCCTTGCCCCTGTGGTTCTCGATATCTATCTCACTCTGGGCGTGCCGGCGGACTCCACGAGAATGGTCGGAGCGCCACCTGGTCGCCAATACCCAGGCAAAGATCGGGCAATGGAAGAATACGCTTGAGCAGTACGCATTGATCGACGCAGTCGTCGAAAAATGGCCGGAAACGAGCAAGATGCGCGTGATATATACGCCGACGCGCGTCCTCGCCCTGCTGCACACGACCGACCATGATCGCGCGCTCGATACGGCCGAGAAATACCACAAGTATGTCCGGTCGCTTTTAGGCGACCAGCATCGAGACACGGCGCTTGCCGAAGGCTATCTCGCCGTCGCCAAAACGCACAAAGGGGCGACCGAAGCCGCGCTGGAACACTTCAAGTCCGCCGCCGCGATCCTGGCCGCAAGCGCGAGCGGAACAGACGATGACGAAGCGGCCGGCCCTTCGAACTTCGAGGCGGACAGGCGCTACATCCTCGAGAACTAAATCGCCGTCCTGGCGCGCGCCCGG
>VGYC01000480.1 GCA_016873095.1 Planctomycetota bacterium
CCATCAGATCCAACAGGGCTTGGTTGAAGAAGCCGAGCGGCAGGAACGTTTGTCCGGTCAGCAAGACCCACACGGCGGAACCCAGCCCGACCGGCACCAGAACCAATCCGGCCAACGGCACCACCAGGAGATTCGCGATCAATCCCAGCCAGGCGATCTGGTTGAAGTGGTAGGCGACCAGCGGAACCGTGGCCAGCGTGACCCCGCCGGTAATCCAGCCGTACAGACGGAGCCAGGTCCAGGCTCGCCAGGCAAGAGAACCACGATCCATACAAGCAGGGCGCCCGCTCCCGTCCATGTCGTGGATGGCCCGCTCCTCAGTGGCCCGCTGCATCACCAAAGCGATCGCGCAGACTGAGCAGAAAGAGAGCTGGAAGGAAATGTCGAACAGGGCACGGGGGTCATGCAGGAGGATCAAGAGACCGGCGCCGGCAAGAGCCAGCAGCAACCGCTCTTCCCGACCCAGCCAGACAGCCAGCAGGAACAACAGGATCATGAGAGCCGACCGGACCGTCGCCACTTCAGCCCCGGCGAGCAACGTGTACCCCGTAACCGGCAGCACCGTGACGACAGCCGCCAGCCTCGTCGCCGTGACCCGGCGCGACAGAGCTTGGAGCCATGATGCCGGCATGTAGCGACAGGCCCGTCTCACGAGGAAGAATGAGAGTAAAGCGATCAGTCCCAGGTGAGAGCCGGAAATGGAGAGGATGTGGACGGTGCCGGTCGCCATGAAGGCATCCCGCAACTCGACGTCGAGATAGCCCGGCTCCCCGATGATGATGCCAAGATAGATCCCGAGCGCCGGCCCGCTCAGGGTCGTCTCCGCCGCCTGTCGGACCTGCTCGCGCCAACCGTCGATGATGCGCCAGAGAGTCCATGGCGACAGACCTTGGGCTGCGCCGGCCACGCTCACCTGTCCAGGCCCGGCGATGGCCGCCACTGCGTCGATCCCCTGCCGCCGCAGATGGGCGGCATAGTCAAACCCGCCCGGGTTCAATGTCCCGGAAGGGGGGCGGGGCCGGGCCGTCAGCGTGATGGTGTCGCCTTGCCCGATGACCACATCCGGGGCCCGCCACGTCACGCGCAGCCGCCCCTTGACTGATTGGGCAGAGGCCCCTTCTCCTATTTGCAGGGACGACAGCACCAGCACCATCCGGTCAGGCCTGTGCCGGACTGGTTCCACGACTCGGCCTGTAATCGTGACCGGTTGAGTGTCGGAAAAATCAGCGAGGGGTGAGCCGGCGGTTATCCAGGCGAAGGCCGTCCAATAGAGGACGCCGATCAGGAGGCTCCCATAGAGCCCCGTTCCCTGACGGACCGTGAGTCGCCCGATCCGTTCGAGGCCTACAAGAACGAGAGCGATGACGAGCAACACGGCAAGGAGGCAGGAAGGCAGGTAGGGCAGGAAGGACCCTCCCACCAGCCCCAGAGCAAAGGCAACGGTGAGAGGAAGAAGCATGGAGACGTGAAACGTTACCCGTGAACTGTGAAGAGGACGTGAACCGCGAAGAGGGTTTCAGTTATCAGTACTCAGTTATCAGTTTTTGA
>VGYC01000481.1 GCA_016873095.1 Planctomycetota bacterium
GAATTAGAACATGCGCGAGCAGCTTCGCCTGTCGCCCGTCCATGCATCGCGAACCTGGCGGTTCACCGCCGAGGCGATCGTGCAACAGGCGCTCACCGTACCCAACCAGCCCGTGGCGGTGGCCTGACGGCCACCACGGCGAGGCGGCCCTTCCCACCTTCCCAGCCTCGCCGATCCCCACATCCGGTCACGGGCCACACAGGAGGCCGGTCGTTCCCCAGGCGACCGGCCTTTCCTTTCGCGGCAAAGAAAAAGGCGACGGCCGTTGCGGCCGTCGCCCCGTTCTGTCTCGTGCGCGTCGACGATCAGTTCGACTTGGCGCGGAACTTGTCGTGGCAGGCGCCGCAGGTCTTGCCGACATCGGCGAAAGCAGCCGCCAACGCGGCCTGATCGCCCGACCCGGCTGCCACGGCGAGCTTGTCGTAGGCGGCATCCGACGCCTTGCTGGCCGCCTGGAAGCCCGCCCAATCGCTCCACACGGTCGGCAGCGCCTTGCTGTCGGCGGTCGAGCCGGCAGGAAACATCTTGATGAAGGCCATTTCCAGCGTCTTGAGCTTGGCTGCCTGCTCGACGGCACCGCTGGTTGGGCCCTTGGCATCGATGATGGCCTTGACGGCGCGCATCGCGGCACCGGCTTGCTTACGGTTCTCCTGGCGATCCTTGACCACGTTGGCCTGCGCAAACGCGATCGTTGCGCCGCCGACCATGCCACCGGCCGCCAGCGCGCCGACGATCGCCACAACCAGAGTCTTCCTCATGAACCATCCCCTATGAAAACTTCGCGACCGGCGGCATGTTCGTGCTCGACGGCAGCGTATTTGTTGCAGAGGTTTTGGCCAAAGCGAACAGGGTCGGCAGGAAAGTTCCATCACAACTCCGTGTGGTCGCAAATGGCGGGGGGAACATTGGATGATCGACAAGAATGACAAGACCGTGCGCGTCTGGGATCTGCCGGTTCGCCTGTTCCATTGGACGCTGGTGATCCTGATGGTCGTTTCCTATTTCTCAGGCCGAGCCGGCGGCGACTGGATGAAGCTGCACTTCTGGTCCGGTTACGCGATCCTCACCTTGATCCTGTTCCGTATCGCTTGGGGTTTCATCGGCAGCACGACCGCGCGGTTCTCCGACTTCGTAAAAGGGCCGGCCGCATGGTTCGGCTATTTGCGGCGTTTGCTGACCGGACAGAAAACTTACGAAGCCGGCCACAATCCGGTGGGCGGAATGATGGTTGTGATCCTGATCTTGGCTGTACTGGCGCAGGCCGGTGCCGGCCTGTTCTCCGCTGACACGGATTTGGGGACGGTCAACGGCCCGCTTGCCAATGCCATCGCCGACAAGTGGGTCGATCGGTTGACGAGCTTTCACAAATTCTGGGTCAACGTGCTGATCTGCTTGGTGGCGCTGCATGCGCTGGCCGCTGTCACCTATCTGGTTTGGAAACGGCAGAACCTGATCGGCGCCATGTTCACCGGTCGCAAGCCATTGGCCGACGTCGCCCAAGCCGGCAAGCCTGCGCCGACGTTGCGCTTCGCCTC
>VGYC01000482.1 GCA_016873095.1 Planctomycetota bacterium
TGCACCGCGCTTGCCGCCTTCGCTACGGCGATCAGAGGCTTGAGTCCCTCAGATAGGCCTCAAGCAGGTCCGTCTCGAGCTGACTTGCGATCACCAGGATCGTCGCGTGCAAAGCAGGGCTCCAACAGCTGCACATTCACGCTGGAGAAAGCGCCGCCGCGGCTCATTGACCTGCGTCAATGTGGCCCTACCCCGCTTGCCGGGGCCTTAATGTCTTTGTGGCTTTTTCGGGGCAGCCGCGAGGCGCCGGTTCAATGCATTGATTGACAGAGACTATTTATGTGCAATACGGCACTTGTTATGTCCAATGTGTCTAACTGCCTTATCTAGGTCAGCGCACCCCTAGCGGCAACCGGCCAGAGCGTTTCGACCCGGTCGTTGCGGATGCCGACATACCAGTCGTGCAGGTTCACAGTGGGGTCGCAATGGCCGGGGATCAGCCGGATCTTGTCGCCGAGCCGCAGGGCGTTGGTCGGGCGTTTGAGAACGATGCGCCCGTGTTCGTCGGCGGCGCGCTCCAGCACCGCATCGGGGAAATCAGGCAGGGTCGGCATGCCGGAATCGATGCCGTAGGCCTTGTGCCCGGCGTCGACGATGGCGCGCTCCTCGTTCGGCCGGCTCATCACCGTCGCCCAGATGAACAGGCTGTGTGCGAATTCGGGCCTGGTAGCGCCGTCGCTGTCGAGGTTCCGCGCATAGTCGGCGTCCATGAAGATGTATGAGCCGCATTGCAGCTCGTCCCACACGCCCGTCTCGATCTCGAAGCGGAACGAGCCGGTGCCGGCCCCGGTGATCGTGGGACAGTCAATGCCGCGGCGGCGGATCAGGTCGCGGGTCGAACCGGCCTTGTCGGCCGCCTGGCGGATGGCGGCGCGGCGCTCACCATGGTCGCGGATGTGCTGGGCCGAGCCGTGATAGACCTGCAGGCCCCCGAAACTCAGGTGCCGGGAGCGAGTCACTCTCTCGGCGAGTTGCGCTGCCGGTTCGCCGGGCTCGACGCCGCAGCGGTTGGCGCCGACGTTGATCTCCACCAGCACGCGCAGGGTCACTCCTGCTTCGGCGGCGGCGGCGTCCAGATCGGCAATGTTGCCGGCATCGTCGGCGCATACGCCGATAGGCACGTCACGCGCCAGGGCTGCCAGACGCCGCAGCTTGGTGGCGCCGACGACCTGGTTGGAAACCAGCACATCCGGCATGCCGCCACGTACCAGGATCTCGGCTTCAGCGACCTTCTGGCAGCAAACGCCGACGGCCCCGTGCCGGATTTGCTGTAGCGCGATATCGGGCGATTTGTGCGTCTTGGCGTGGGGACGGAGCTTGATTCTTCCATCCGGTGGCAGAGCTTCGGCCATGCGCCTCAGATTGCCTTCAAAAGCATCGAGATCGACGATCAGGGCGGGTGTATCGACCTCGGCAAGCGGCATGCCGAGCGTGGCGGGTGGGACGATCAAGAGTGGGGCTCCGGTCAGGTAACTGGGATGGAAGGGGGGATCCCTTTCCAGTGTGTGTGCCTTGGGGTATCCAA
>VGYC01000483.1 GCA_016873095.1 Planctomycetota bacterium
CGACCGAGGCTACGACCATTATGTGGCGTCGTACAGTAGGGCGGAGCGAAAATTGCCAGCACTGCGAACTGAACGCCACATAACGTCGAAGACCACATAATTCTTCAAGTACATCGCTGGACTGCCGGAAGAAACCGTCGCCGCCAGCTTGTTGTTCGGCAGGAGCATTCATGCTTGCGCGCAACATCATTTCGAGAAACTGCTGGCTGGTCAACCTGCGCCTGGCGTGGACGAGTTGCTGGACGTTTATCAGGCGGCCTGGAACGAGCAACCAGAGGGAACCATCCTTTATGGCTCCGGCGACACGCGCGACAGTTTGGCTGGATTGGCGGACCGGATGCTCAAGGCGTTCCTGGCAAGCGATTTCGCCAGGCCGCAAGGGATTATCTTGGGCGTGGAAGAGGAACTTCGCGGGCCGGTCATTCCCGGCTGTCCTGATCTTCTGGGCCGCGTTGATTTGATTGTCGAGGCCGAGGACGCGCTGATTGTCAGCGACTACAAGACCAGCCGGACGACTTGGAGTTTCGACAAGATCGAGCAATCGTCGCCTCAGCTTCTCCTCTACGGGGAACTCGTCCAGGCGTTCAGTCCCCTCAAGCCGGTTCGTTTGCAATTCGCGGTCTTGCCCAAGACCAAGCTGCCCACGGTCCAGGTCCACGAGGTGGAATGTGATCCAGCGGCCGTCGCCAGGACCAAGGCCGTGGTCCAACGAGTTTGGAATGCCATCAAAGCTGGGCCCAATTTCTATCCGAATCCTTCGCCCATGAACTGCCCCACGTGTCCGTTTCGTGGACCGTGTCAACGGTGGAGCGGATGAGGCCGAATTAGTCATTCAACAACGGAGAGGAGGTCGCTGCATGCACGACCTGATGGATGGAGAGACCATGCAAATCCAGGGCTCGGCCAGCAAGCCCTACACGATCAAGAACGTTTCTGGCGTCTACTCATGCTCATGTCCGGCCTGGCGAAACCAGTCGCTGCCGATCGACCAGCGCACGTGCAAACATCTTCGGTTGGTGCGTGGCGATGACGCCGAGACCGCACGTCTTGGCAACGTCCTGGCGCCGGCGCCAAGGTCCGCGCCTCGTGCCGTGGCGCCGTCGCTGCTGCTCGCCGAAAGCTGGGATGGCGTGTCCGATCCCACAGGCTATTGGCTGAGCGAGAAGCTCGACGGCGTGAGGGCGTACTGGGATGGGGTCCGCTTCCAAACCCGGAATGGAAATCGAATCTTTGCGCCGCAGTGGTTCACGGCCGGCCTGCCGCTTGTGCCGCTCGATGGAGAACTGTGGCTCGGCCGCAAGCAGTTTCAGCGAACGGTGAGCATCGTTCGGCGCCAGGATCAGAGCGATCTGTGGCGAGGCATTCGATTCTGCATCTTCGACGCACCGGGAGAAGAAGGCGGCTTCGAGTCTCGCCTCAATGTGGTTCGCCTCATCATCGAGATGAACCAGCCGCCTTATGCCGTGGCCCATCCGCACACCCGATGTGATGGCGCAGAGCACCTGAACGCCGAGCTT
>VGYC01000484.1 GCA_016873095.1 Planctomycetota bacterium
TAAGGGTCGAAGGATGTGTGATGGCGGAGAGATTGCGGTTCATTGATGCCTCATGTTGAGGATTTTGGATGTGGGCGCGACGGCGGCGCTACGCTGCCCTGGCGAGCTTGAGCAGGTTGTGGGAAGTGCAAAGCATGGCCCATTCGCCTTTGACGTTTTCGATGCCGCGTAGAAGGAATTGTCTGAAACCTCTGCCATGCTTGATTTGACCGAACGACGGCTCGACGGTCTGCTTGCGCAGCCTATAACGCGTGCGCCAGCCGGCCCGTCTGAGCTTGCGCGCCATGCGGGCGATCAGACCGGGGCGATGGCGGCGCGCATTTGTGGCGGACGCCGTGCCATGGCGCTGCCGGCCGGTGGCGATGTAGGCGGCGATGCGGCGCCAGGCCAGGGTCCGCAAATTGGCCGCCGAGCAGTAGCCGGCATCGGCCGAAACCTCATCAGGATTGCGCCCCAGATTGGCTCTGGTCCGGTCGAGCAGAGGCGACAGTTGCGCCTGGTCGCTCGCCGCGTTGGTCAAATCATGGGCGACGATCACTTGGGCATGGCTGTCGACCGCGGCCTGGGCGTTGTAGCCCTGGATGAAGCCGTCCTTGCTCGGCAGAATCCGGCTGTCCGGGTCGGTGAAGTTGCGCTGCGCCTTGTCGTCGGGAACGTCGGACAGCGGCTTGGGCTTGGGTCCCGGCTTGGTTCGAGCGCTGCTGCCCGAAGAGCCGTCGTCGTCGGCCGAGCGCGCGGCCGCTGCCGCGCGCGCCTCGGCCTCCAGCGCCGCCTTGGCGGCGCGGATCTTCTCCAATCGCTTCTGCTTGTTCGCCACCCAGTCCGGCATCTCATCGCCACGCCGCTCGGCGCCATGCGCGCGGTCTTCGGCCTGATCGACGTGGACCGCCTGCTTCAGCCAGCGATCGACTTCGGCCGCCAGCGCAGGCTCGGCCTGCTTCATTCGGCCGTAGCTCATCGCCTTGTGCTTGGATGCGTTCGCCTTGACCTTCGTGCCATCGAGCGCCACGTGGCCCAGCTTCACCAGCCCCGCCGCCTGGCACAGCTTCAGAACCTGCACGAACAGGCCGGCCAGCGCCGACAAGTGACGCTTGCGGAAATCGCTCACGGTCCGGAAGTCCGGCCGCTGCATCCCCGTGACCGCCGCAAAGTCCAGCCGCTCCTCGCACCCCCGCGCGATCCGCCGCGACGAGTAAACCCCCTGGCTGTAGGCATAGAGCAGCAGCGCCACCATCATGCCCGGGTGATAGGGCGGGTAGCCGCGCTCTTCGCCATAACTGTCCATGATCCGCGACAAATCCAGCGCGTTGCGCACCGTGTCGCGGACGAAATGGGCAACATGCCCAGGCGGAACCAAATCCTGGATCGAGGGTGGCAACAGCCACACTTGATCAACGTCCCACGGACGAAAGGTTTTGCTCATATGACATACGAATCACGACACCAGCGATCCGTCGAGCAAATTCCGATTACTCAGACAGGCTCCTAGACCCTGATCAGGTGCACG
>VGYC01000485.1 GCA_016873095.1 Planctomycetota bacterium
TTGGTTGCGTGCGTGAAGAGGTTGAAGCTCTGCGTGGTGCAGTAGTAAATGCTGTCTACCTGCGTTCCCAGCAGCGGCTCGTGCCGCAGGGCTAGGAATTTCTCAACCGTATCGGCCCCCTTGGCCCAGATATCGTCGCCGTCGTTATTGAAGATGATTCGCCGCCGTCGGTGCGCCGCTTGCTTGCGAGCAGCGTCGAGGGCCGCCCGCTCCCCCGCCTCGATCGGCGCACCCTGCGTCCAACCGACGCCAAGCGCGGCACTGCCTGCCGCGACGGCCTGAAGGAACTGTCGTCTTGTAGTATTCATGGGATCAACTACTCCGCTGTAGCAGGCGCGCAAGTCGGACAAACTCCTTGCGCAAAAAGTCCATTGAGTTTATCGATTTGATGGCTACAATCAACCGCATTCACAACTAAACTGCAAGGAGTTATGAGCCTGATGACTGCTGCCGCTTCCGAGCTGGCCTACCACGAGATCCGCAACATGCTCACCCGCGGCGAACTGTCGCCGGGCCAGCGGCTCTCGCAAAGTCGTTTGGCCCGGCAATTCCAGTGCAGCCCAATGCCCGTGGTCGAGGCGATGCGGCGTCTGGAGAGCGAAGGCTTGCTTGAAAAGCAGGCGCGCAAACAAGCCCGCGTCCGCAGGCTGTCGCTCGGCGACCTGGAAGGACTGTACCTGCTGCGCGAGGCGCTCGAGACGGTGATCGCCCGATTAGCGGCGCTGCGAATCACTCCTGAGGAAGCGCAGAAGCTGCAAGAGTTGGCGCGGACGTACGAACGCGCCTGGGAAACTCAAGACCACGAGGCGGAAGCCGACGTCGCGCTCCACCACCATGTGGCGCAATGCGCGCGATGTCCGTTGCTCGAATCCGAACTGGGGCGATTGCGGTTGATCGAACGGACGGCCGGACGTCATCTGGTCGTGGCGATTCGACCGGGCCACCCGCACTCCCATCGGGCGCTGGTCCAGGCGATCGTGGATCACGACGCCGCTTCGGCAGAGTACCTCATGAAGAAGCACATTCAGCAAGGCTACGACGAAGCGCGGTGTGAATTTGAAGTGCGGCGTGAATTTGAAGCGCGACAACACCCGAAGTTACGCCGATCCAAAAAGGAAACAATATGACAGACGTTCTGCGGGGCTCGCAAGTTCTGCGGGGCTCGCAATATCTCGCGCTTCCAGTTTCCCGAGGAGCATGCACCATGAATCACGCACTGTCGATCCATCTGCCCTTCAGGCACTCAGCACTGGTCTGGCTCCTGATCGGGTGGTTGTTCGTCTCGGCTCCGGTTTCGGGACAGGATTTCATTTCCATCCGGCATCCGCAATCGCTGCCTCCGCGGATTAGCTGCGAACGAACAGTCGTTGGCGTGACGGGAGACTACAAGCCTTGCCTGGCGCTGCTGCCCGGTGGAGAGTTGTTGCTCGTGATGTTTGCCAGCGTCGATGCCGGCCAGGAGATCCGCGAGGACATGATCCTGTATCGCTCGTCGGACGGCGCCAA
>VGYC01000486.1 GCA_016873095.1 Planctomycetota bacterium
GGCTTCGCCTCGCTAGTGTACTGATGCGTAAATGACTAGACATATAAATCCGGTTGTGATTCCCTGCCAGCGTGAGCAGGAATCCGAGCATCACGTTGACGCTGGAGCCCAATCAACAGCAGTTGTTGGAACAGTGGGTGCGCGCCCATGGAACGCCGCAGCAGGTAGTCAAACGTTGCCGGATTGTACTGCTGGCGTGGCGAGGGCTGAGCGACTTGGCGATAGCGGCAGACTTGGGTGTGAATCGACATACGTGTCGGCTGTGGCGCGAGCGGTTCGTGCGGGAAGGCATGGACGGGTTGTGGGAGGTCGCCGAGGGCAGAGGGCGCAAACCTCGGGCGAAGCTCGCGCAGCGGATTGTGGAGGCGACTTTGAACAGCAAACCGCCCGGCCAAACGCACTGGAGCACGCGCACGATGGCCAAGGCGCAAGGAGTAGATGCGAGTACCGTGTGCCGGATCTGGCAGGACCATGGGCTGCAGCCGCACCGGCAAGAGACCTTCAAGCTTTCGCGGGATCCGCAGTTCGTGCCCAAGCTGCTGGATGTGGTGGGCGTGTACCTGAATCCGCCACAAAATGCCGTAGTGTTGTGCGTGGACGAGAAGAGCCAAATTCAGGCGCTGGACCGTACGCAGCCTGGTCTGCCGCTGAAGCGCGGCCGCTGCGGCACGTGGACTCACGATTACGTGCGCAATGGCACGACCACGTTGTTCGCCGCGCTGAATGTCGCGGCCGGGAAAATCAGCGGCCACTGCTTTCCACGACACCGACACCAGGAGTTCTTGCGTTTTCTGCGTCAAATCGATGCCGAGTACGCCCCCGACCTCGATTTGCATTTGGTCTTGGACAACTACGGCACCCACAAGAGTCCGCCGGTGCAGCGCTGGTTTGCCCGGCATCCGCGATTCAAGATTCACTTCATCCCAACCAGCTCCAGTTGGCTCAACTTGGTCGAACGATGGTTTGCCGATCTGACTGGAAAGGCTGTGCGTCGGGGCAGTTTTTCCAGCGTGCCCGACCTGATTGCTGCGATCGAGTCCTTCATAGATGCATGGAATCGCGACCCGAAACCGTTTGTTTGGCGGGCCAAGGCAGAGGATATCCTCGCCAAAATCGAGCGCTGCCGCCGACGACTGGAACAAATCCAGCCCGGCTGCACGCTGCCGCGGCGGCGAAAGACTGCGGCGTGAAGATTGTATAGTCATTTACGCACCACAACACTAGTGCCGGTACAAAAACTCCGAGCTGTTGATCAAAGTCCACGCGAGGTCGATCCAGTCCTCGCGGCGTTTCACCAGCGCCACCGCCGGCGCCGCTTTCGCGGGCGGCCCGGCCTTGGCGTTCGCGACCTTGGGGGCCGCTCCTTTCGCCGCGGGCTGGGGCGTGGCGGCTTTCGGCGCCGGCCGGACCGGCTGCATCTGTCCGAGGGAGTCTGCGATCTTCAGCTCCGCCGCGGTGGGCAGACGGGAGAGAATCGTCAGGTACAATTCCTCGGTGATCGCGC
>VGYC01000487.1 GCA_016873095.1 Planctomycetota bacterium
CGCGTGAGCACGCAATTGAATGCATGTCCTACGGTTGAAACGTGCAGGTACTTGCCTGCGTCTCCACGCGCGGTGAATACCTGCCTCGCCGGCACGCCCAGGCGCAGGGCGTCCTGTTTGACCTTCGCGAGATGCCGCCGCACCACATCGACGCAGTGCGCGCTCAGATCCACTGTCCGGCCGGAGCCCGACTTCGGCAGATCTTTGACGTTCTTGTAGACCGTGCCTGCCACGCGCAGCCTGCCATGCTCGAGATCGAAATCGTCTACGTGTAGGCCGATGGCCTCTCCGACCCTGCAGCCGGTCGATGCCATGACCGTGAAGAGCGGATACCAGTCAGGACGTTCTTTTTTGCAGACGTTCAGGAATCGTGAACGCTCCTCCTTCGTAAACGACTTGATCTCCTCCTGCACCTGGCGCGTCGACCTGTCCAGACTCAACTCGCGGCCGAGCGATGAGAAGGGGTTTACGGAGATGACGCCGTCCCGTACCGCGCGCGCGAATACGAGGCGCGCCACACGGTAGTAGTAGAGCACGCTGCTGTCCTTCAGCTTGCTGCCATCCGCGCGGCGGAGCGAGCCGAGAAACGACACGGCTCGGGCCGAGGTGACGTCGCGCAGCCGGAGCCGGCCGAGCGCAGGCTTGAGGCGCTTGTTGAGCGTGTCGGTGTAGTAGTGCCGAGTTTTAGCCTTCTTAATCCACTGCAACCAACTTCCCGCGTAGTGGTCACAGTATTCGGCCACCGTGATGTTCTGATCGAGCGCACAGACCACGCGCTGCCCACCTTCTGACAGCACATGGCCCAGCTCTTTCTTGGCCTGCTCCAGCGTGTCGCGCGTGATCCAGCGACGACGTCCTGCTCCATCCCGGTAGTCGACGATCCACTTCCCCGGCCGGTTCCTCAGTTCGCCCTTGACGATCTTAGCCATGGCTACACCTTGACTTCTTCTTTGCAGGTTGGGCAGTCAGGATGAGGACCGCGTTTCCCTTCCAGGTCGAGTTCGTGATTGCCGCCGCTATCTGAGTGCTCATTCTCGAGCCCTCCCTCGTCATAGCACTTGGCGCACAATCCGACATTCTCGTTATCACAGCGACCTGTCGACCGCGTACTCTTTCCGCACGCCGCGCAGGTGTAGACGCCTGTTCCCTTCTGGAATCTCCTCGCATCACCAGCCATGGCCATCACCTCCCGTTGGAATGTACTGCACTGTGCTTACAGTATGCTACCAAAAGACAGGTGAGGTGTCAAGAATTATTTTTACCTGCGTTTACATAGGCTTGCAGGTCTTCGGGCCGAACCCGCACGTACTTCGGCCCGACCTTCACGGACTTTATTTCTCCGCGCCTGGCCAGCTCGTATGCGTAGTTCACCGGCACGTTCAAGATCTTCGCCGTCTGCGGGATCGTCAGCAGTGTCTCCACGTCAGCTCTCCTCGTACCGACGACGATCCCGATCAGAACGGGAACATCCCCATGCCGAACACGCGTACTCGTTATCGCCTTC
>VGYC01000488.1 GCA_016873095.1 Planctomycetota bacterium
CAAAGATGTCCGCGTTTTGTGCTCTGAACTCTTCAAGAGCTCTTCGACCCTCAGCCGTGCGAGGGTCGACCTGTGGCGCTACTTGCGCCAAGAGCGCCGGCGACACCCGAGCGCCGGCCTTGCTTAGATAGCCCACGACCTCTTCGCGCTGCGTCGCTGCTAACGCCGCGCGCTGTTGCTCTAAAAAGGCCAGCTGTTGCGCCTTGAGCTCGGCCATCTGCCGCTCTAACTCGGCAGCCTTCAAATCGGCTTCGCTTGGCTTCTTTTGTGCTGGCTTGGCTGGTGCTGGTTTGGCCTTTGCAGCTGCCGACGAGTTCGCGGCTCGTCTTGCTGCATTGGCCTTCTGCGCCGCTCTCACGGCTTGCAGGTCTGCTTTCAAACTCATCTGTCTCCTCCTTGTTTCTTATGCGCCGGCGGCCGCTTCTGCCTCTAATACTTCTTCGCCTTCTTCTGCTTCTTCTTCATTTGCGCCCTCTTCGTCCCCGGTTTCGGCCATGTACTCGAGGTGCTGAACGACGCGCGCAACAAGCTCGGCCGTCTTGACCTCGAGGTCCGTGGTAGCTTCCTCTGGCAACAAAGCGACAATCTCATCAAGGACCGCTTCAATCTGTTCGATATTTTCTTGGAACTCGTCCATCTGTCACCCTCCCAACAATACAGAAGAACGCCGCGACGCACTGCGCGCCCGACGCGTTAAACGTTGCGCTTCGGTCACCTCGCCGATTCGCTTGGCGAACTCTTCGTCAATGGTCGCTTTGATGTCAGCAACAAACGCCTGCCGCTCTGGCTCGTTGTATTGCAACACGCTCGCGCCCTCCATGCGGCCCGCCAACGTTGCGATTGCTGCCTGTGCGTTGCCCCTGCCCTTGCTGCCGTAAAAGCTAATCTTGACACGGCTGACGCCCATGGCTCTCACGCCATACGACCGCCACAGGGACCCTGTCTTTTCCCAGTCTCGGCGCCTGCCGTGCGGCAACAGGTCAAGATAGCTCTTGTAGTTCTCATACACCGCCCAGCCTTGCCATTGCCCTTGCTGGACTTTGCGCATGTAGCCCGCCGGCTGCGGCTGATTAGGTGCGACCCACCACTTGTTCTTCTCGTCTTTGCTGCGGCCCGTCGTCGTATACTCGCCGAGCGGAGTCCACATGCCGCCCCGTGGTGATACTCCGGCTTGCACCCGTTTCCTGATGCTCGCCGCCAGCGTGACCGCAGCTTGACGCAACGGAACAATCAAACGTTGCGACACCTCGTCAAGCCTGTTGAACCCTTTCAACTGCACATCAAAGCCCAGCATCTAAAACCTCAACCACAGGCGCAGACGTGACTTCGACCGCTTGCGGAGCAAGCCGCGCGTCGAGGTCCGCGTCGGCGAGCATGCGCTGGAGCGCCTCTTCGACGCCGATGCCGTCCATCTTTGCCCGAGCTCGCACCTTGCCAATGAGGCCAAGCGTCTGCTGAAGCTCGAGCGCTTGCGCGTCGTGCAACGGGTCGGCAGGCATGAC
>VGYC01000489.1 GCA_016873095.1 Planctomycetota bacterium
CACGATGGGAAGAAAGAGACATACGGCTGAAGAGATCGTCGCGAAGCTGCGACAGGTTGAAGTTCTATGCGGGCAGGGCAAGGCCCTGGCGGACGCGATCCGCGCAATCGGTGTGACCGAGGTCACGTACTACCGCTGGCGGAACGAGTACGGAGGCCTGAAGGGCGACCAGGTGAAGCGGCTGAAAGAGCTTGAGGCAGAGAACGCCAGGCTGCGGCGTGCCGTGTCCGACCTGACGCTGGACAAGCAGATTCTGCGTGAGGCCGCAAAGGGAAACTACTAAGCCCCGCACGCCGCCGTGCCTGCGTGGATCATGTGACCAAGGAACTGGGTGTCTCGGAACGCCGGGCTTGCCGGGTTCTTGGTCAGTATCGGTCCACGCAGCGCAAGGTGCCCACGACGCCCGATGATGAGGCCGCGCTGGTCTCGGATATCATCGAGTTGGTCCGCCAGTTCGGGCGGTTCGGCTACCGCCGGATCACCAAGATGCTGAAGACGGCGGGCTGGACGGTCAACCACAAGCGGGTTGAGCGCATCTGGCGGCGTGAGGGGCTGAAGGTCCCCAGCAAACAACGCAAGCGCGGACGGCTCTGGCTGAACGACGGGTCGTGCATCCGTCTCAGGCCGGAACGGCCCAACCACGTCTGGTCCTACGACTTTGTCGCCGACCGGACCCACGATGGAAAGGCGTATCGCATGTTGTGCATCATCGACGAGTTCAGCCGGGAATGCCTGGCTATCAAGGTCGCCCGACGGCTCAACGCCACCGACGTCATCTCGGCCCTCTGCGATCTGTTCATCACCAGGGGCATCCCAGCGCACATTCGTTCCGACAATGGGCCGGAGTTCGTCGCCTTGGCGCTCCGCGAGTGGATCGCCGCTGTCGGAGCAAAAACCGCCTACATCGAGCCCGGCAGTCCGTGGGAGAATGGCTACGTGGAGTCCTTCAACGGCAAGCTGCGAGATGAACTGTTGAACGGCGAAATCTTCTACACCCTGGCCGAGGCCCAGATCGTGATCGAACAGTGGCGCAAGTTCTACAACACCGTCAGGCCGCACTCATCGTTGGGATACAGGCCGCCGGCGCCGGAGGTCATCTCCTGGCCGACCTCGCCTGACTCGTTGCCGGTCGCTCGGCCGGCCAGAACACCGCTGGTCGAAAATCGACCCGTAAACTAACATTCAATCCGGACCACTCGATGGGGGCCGGTCACCCCGGCGCCGGGTGAACAGCTGGGGTCGCACGGTGGCTGCTGTCCAGGTCGCCACCGTGATAGCCGCAGCCGCAATTAGGAATGCATGGCCGAGCACGCTGAAGGCCAAGAACGTGTAACTTCCAGTCGCCACCGCAAAGGCAGCGGCCCACATGAACCCCAGGGCCTGCAAGACATAATGGCGGATGGCGACATCAGGAATATGTCGGAGCGGACTTACTTGGTGGTTGAACACAAAATTCCAGCAAAAGACAATGAGCTTTCTTAACT
>VGYC01000490.1 GCA_016873095.1 Planctomycetota bacterium
GCAAGCCAAATGTCGGCGTGGTCTACATCCCGCCGAGCCTGTTCGGCAAGGCCAAGGACAAGGGGCAGAAGGCCGGGCAGACGGAGCAGACGGTCATGGGTGCTACACCTAAGTAGATGTTCTAAAAGCGTTAACTGGCAGCACAAAACCCAGTTAATAATTTATTTAAAATTGTTATTATAGACTCTGTTATAAAGGGCTTTCCCCGTGTGGTAGCCTGATTCCTCGACGGTACGGGCTTCCAAAGAACTTGGGAGCCGTTGAGACGGCGCAACTGAGGCCAGAATGGTCGATATCGGCGCTTTGTTCGGGCAGTCTAAGGGGACTACGACCCCCTCGATCCCGGCATTGGCCAGCTTCCAATCGCTGGTCAAGACGCGCAACACCCAGCTCGACGCCTTCGCCAAGCAGGCGAAGATGCAAAAGGACGTCGAGTACTTCAAAAGCAAGATCGGCCAGATCGAGTCCCCCGAGCAGCTGGTGAAGGACCGGCGGCTGCTGACTTTCGTCACCTCGGCTTTCGGCCTCGACGGCGAGGAGAAGTTCGGCGGCAAGATCCGCAAGATCCTGGAGAGCGACCTCAAGGACACCAAGTCCTTCGCCAACCGGCAGATCGATCCGCGCTTCAAGCAGCTGGCCGAGGCCTTCAAGTTCAAGGAGTTCGGCACCTTCTACCTGAAGCAGAGCCTGTTCGTGAACGACGTGGCCAACCGCTACGTCCGCAACGAGTTCGAGAAATCCCTCGGCGACAAGAATCCGGCGCTGCGCGAGGCGGCCTACTTCCTGCGCACCATCGGCAACGTCAAGGACTCGTTCCAGATCCTGGGCGACAAAGTGCTGCGTGCCGTCGTCACTACCGCATTGGGCCTGCCGCCCCAGATCGTCAACCAGTCCGTCGAGAAGCAGAAGGCGCTGATCGACGCCAAGCTCGACATCAAGAAGTTCGCCAAGGAGGCGTCGGGCACCGGCGGCACCTCGAGCACCAAGTCGGCGCTCGACCTGGCCCGCGACGAGCAGACCTCGATCAGCAAGGCGCGCGCCGTGATCAAGGGCTCGCAGGACACGCTGAATGCGATCCTCGGCCGCATCAAGAGTATCCAGGACGAGTACGACCGGCTCGACAACATCCAGAACCCGACCGGTCCCTACGCCTCCGAGATCCCGGTGCAGGAGGCGGCGACGCCCGAGCTGCTGCGTCAACAGGGGCTGCTGGCCGCGGCCGGTGAAGCCATGGGCCGCGTGGCGACGCACACGGCGCGTCTGCAGCAGCTGATCCAGCTCGCCGGCAACTCCGAGACCGACGCCGACGAGCTGGCGGAATACAAGACGGAATTCGCCGATCTCAAGGCGGAGATTACCGCGGCGATCAGCGGCGCGACCTATGCGCGCGACGGAGCGAGTGCGGGCGCCAGCTTCACCAGCGAGAATCTGCTCAACGGCAGCCTG
>VGYC01000491.1 GCA_016873095.1 Planctomycetota bacterium
TCGTGGGCACCGTCCGCAACGATGGCAGCTCCAACTTCGTCAACTTCTACCAGACCGGCCGGCGCACGTTCAGCGCCCTGACCAACATTTTCACGGCCAAGGCGGCGGCCGGTGCCAACACCTACGCCCTTTTGGCCGGCGGCGACCTGACGAATTTCCAATCCACCGTGCCGCCCATTGCCACCACGGCCAGCATCACGTTGGGCAGTTCGGGGGGCGCAAACGCATCAATGGCCGTCGCTTCGGATGACAACGGCGTGGGCGCAGTTCATTGCGTTGCGACTACCGCTGGCGCCACGCTGGATGGTTTCGATGTGGCTGCGAGCGCGGAGGTGGGCCTCAAGACCAGCCAGAACATCTACTGGAAATGCTTCGACACCTTCGCCCGTAACCGCCTCAGCGTCTCCGGCTACTCCATCTGATGAGCGACCCCAAGACCATTTCCTTCCTGCCCACAGTCCGGCCGCTGCGGACAAATGCGGACTTTCACGCCGTCCATGTCGCCGCCGAGGCCGACCAGCACCAAGTCATTGCCGCTACGCACATGGCAGAGAAACACGGGCAAGTAATAGGCTACGCTTCCATAGGCGCTGTCACCCCCATGCTGGTCTGGGTTAGCACTAAGCAAGTCCAAGCCCGCGATTCCCTTTACCTCCTCAACATGGCCGAGTGCATCGCCGCCAATGCCGGCGTGCGACAGCTCATGGTCCCCTGCCAGACCGACAGCCCCTTTCACCCGTTCATGGAGAAGTTCGGCTACCAAGCCGCCGGCAAACCCTTCGACCTGTTTCTCAAACCCCTCTGACCTATGTGCTTCCCAAAAGCTCCTCAACCTGTTCAACGTGATCCCGTAGCCGAAACCGCCGGCACTCTTCGCGCTCAACGCGAGATGGAGCTGGGCGTGGGCCAGTTTGCCGACCTCGGCCCGCTTATTGAGAGCGAACGCAAATTTCGCCCGCAATACACGCAGCTCGACGTCGACATGGCGCGACAAGCCTTGTATGGGGATCAAGGCAACAACGGTCTCATTGACCTGCTTAATCGGTCTAGTCCTGAGTTAGCTCGCATCCAGCAGAGTGCGCTCACCGCGCAACGCGAGGGCGACATCGCCGACGTGGCGCGTCTCGCTGGAGCCAGCCGCGCCGCTTACGATCAGCTTAATCCCGAGGGTTCGGCCATGCTCAAGCGCATCAACGAGCTGCGAATGGACGAGTTGCAAAACCCGTATGCCATGAGTGCGAGCCAACGCCGCGAGGCGCAGCAAGCAGTGCGCGGCGCCCAAGCCGCCCGTGGCATGGGCTATGGCCCCACCGATACCTTTACCGAGGCCATGTATTTGGGCGACCGCCAGCGCGGCCTCTTTAACGAACGCATTGGCGGAGCGGCACAAGCCGTAGGCATGAACCAAGCGTTTTACGGCGATCCGTTCCAACAAATC
>VGYC01000492.1 GCA_016873095.1 Planctomycetota bacterium
TCATCCTCTGGCGCGTGCCCGACCCCTTGCCCCAACGCCCGCCTCGCGCGTTCGCCGCTCTCGATCGCCAAGGGCTGGCGCGCCCTGAAGGCTATTAGCGGCAACAAGCCTTTCATGCGCCTGCTGGCCGCCTGGTTCATCAACGGGCTGGCCAACGGCACTCCGTCGAGCCTGTTTCTGCTGTTCCTGCAGCACCGCTTGGACGCCGACCAGGCCAAGCGCGGCATTCTCATTTTGGTTTATTTCCTGGCCGCTGTGCTTTCGATCCCGGCCTGGAGCGGGCTCAGTGCGCGCATCGGCAAGCACCGCGCCTGGTGTTGGGCCATGATCGTCACATGCATGGCCTTCATCTGGGTCCCCATGCTGCCGCCGGGCGCCGTTTGGGCCTTTGGCGTGGTCTGCGTGGTCACGGGCGTGGGCTTGGGGGCCGATCTCGCCCTTCCCCCGGCCTTGCAGGCCGATGTGGTCGATTTCGACACCTTGCGGCACAAGCAGGAACGCGCCGGGCTGTTTTTCGCCCTGTGGAGCATGAGCACCAAATTGGCCCTGGCCGTGGCCGTGGGCCTGGCGTTCCCAGCGTTGGCCGCTTTGGATTTTAACCCCAAAGCCGAGCAAAACAGCCCGTCCGCCTTGTGGGCATTGGCGGTGATCTATGCCTTGGTGCCCGTCGTATTTAAGCTAATAGCGATTGCGCTGGTGTGGGCCTTTCCCATCACGGCGTCGCGCTAGCGGATCATTCGGAAACGACTGGACGCGCTAGCCGCGCGCAGTGTGTGAGGGAGGTTAGCCATGTTCTCAAGTGCAATCGAACGTTTGGGGCGTTGCGTGCTCATCGTCGCCGTATCGTCGGCAGCGATACTCGTCGCGGGTTGTAGCAGCTCAATGAAACCTGAAGATTTCGCCAACAAGCAGCCTCGTTTCGTCATCGAGGACTATTTCGCCGGCAAGACCAAGGCCTGGGGCATCTTCGAAGATCGCTTCGGCAATCTGCGCCGCGAGTTCGTCGTCGACATCACCGGCACCTGGGACGGCACGCAGCTCGTGCTGGATGAACGCTTCGTCTACTCCGACGGCGAAAAAGAAACCCGCATCTGGACAATCCGCAAGCAGGACGACAACACCTACACCGGCACTGCCGCCGGCGTGGTGGGCGCCGCCATCGGCAAGAGCTTCGGCAACGCGCTCAATTGGTCCTACGACTTCGACCTCAAGGTCGGCGACGGCACATGGCGCGTGCACTTCAACGACTGGATGTTCCTGCAGCCCGAGGGCGTGATGCTCAATCGCGCGACAGTGTCCAAGTTCGGCATCGATATCGGCACCGTCACGCTGGCGTTCCTAAAGCCTGCTCTGAATCAGTCGTAGCAAAGCGCCGCCTCGGTCGCTATTGGGATGAAAGTCGCCGCCAAATAAGGCGGA
>VGYC01000493.1 GCA_016873095.1 Planctomycetota bacterium
CTCGCAGGTAATGACTGAAAAGGGGGTCTTCAGGAACTCGTGTGGGTAAAAACAGGCATCTGATCGGTCTGGAAGCCGCACGGGTATTGGGTTTCGAGCATTTTATGAGGTCTCCGAATCTGGCATGATTTTCCCATGGCTAATTCAACGAAGCGAAAGCGCCTTCTGGATGCGTACCGGTTTGCCGGTTTCCGTCCGCAGGCGACGGTCTGCGGCGTGTTCGGCGATCCGCTCGCGCGGGTCGTCCGGCTCCATCGCCGCTCAAAAAAACAGTCTGCAAGGAATGCGGTCGAGCGCAAGTGGGCTGGTACGACCGCAGGACGCGACGGGTGCGCGATCTGGCCTGCGGCAACTATCGCGTCTTTCTCGAATTCGAGCAGCGGCGGGTGGATTGCCGGAGCTGCCAGGCGGTGAAGGGCGAGCGGCTGGACTTTCTTGCCGACAGCCCGTTCTACACCAAGCGCTTTGCCTACTACGTGGGCCGGCGTTGCGCGAAGGAGACCGTCAAGGATGTCGCCAAGGAACTGCATCTTGACTGGGACAGCATCAAGGCGCTGGACATGCAGTACATGCGCGCCCAGCTTGCCAAGGCGGGCAGCCCCGGACCGAAGGTCATCGGCATCGACGAGATCTCGATCCGCAAGGGCCACACCTACCGCATTGTGGTCAGCGACCTCCTCCGCGGCCGGGCCATCTGGTTTGGCGGCCAGGATCGCTCGGAGGCCAGCATGAGCGAGTTCTACGCCTGGCTGGGCGAGAAGAAGCGCCGCGGCATCCGTCTGGCGGTGATGGACATGTGGAAGCCGTTTCGCAATGCGACCAACGCGCACGCCCCGCAGGCGGCGATCCTCTTCGACAAGTTCCATATCATGCGGCACCTGGGGGAAGCGCTCGACCAGGTCAGAAAGAGCGAATACGCACGGCTCACCGGCGCCGACCGGCGCTACATCAAGGGGCAGAAGTACACGCTGCTCTCCAGCCGGGAGAATCTCTCCCTGGACGGCCGGCGTGCGCTCAAGCAGTTGCTGGCCGCCAACAAGCGGCTGAACACGGCCTATCTGCTCAAGGAGTCCTTCGGCCAGCTCTGGAGCTACGAGCGGGAGGGCTGGGCGCGGCGCTTCTTCGAGAACTGGCGGGCGAGCCTGAAGTGGCAGCGCCTGAAGCCTTACGAGAAGTTCGCCGAAATGATCGATCGTCATTGGGACGGAATCGCCGCTTACTGCAAGCCAGAGAACAAGGTCTCGCTCGGCTTCGTCGAGGGATTCAACAACAAGATCCGCGTCATCCAGCGCCGCGCATACGGATTGCGCGACGAGGAGTACCTGCGGCAGAAAATCCTTACCTGCATGCTGCCGCCCCTCTGATTTATGACATTTGTACCCACACGAGTTCCTGAAGACCCACTTAAA
>VGYC01000494.1 GCA_016873095.1 Planctomycetota bacterium
GAAGCGCGAGCGCGCGGACTACTTAGCCGCGCTAAGGGCCGTGCCGGATGGAGTCTGGCGAAAGCTGCCACCGATGATGTCTATTCCCTCTGGCGAGCGAACAAACTCACGGACGCCCAAGCCGTAGCCATTGCCAACGCCGCTCCCGGCGATGCCGCAGCGCAGCAGATCGGCAGCAAGTTCGCCCTGCAAGGCAAGCCGCCGGAGTTCCTTACCAACGTCATCAAGGCCAGCCAGTCGGAGGCCGGCCAGCGGGCGCAGACGCTTGACCTCTTCGGCGCGGATGACTCCGCCATGCAGACGATGGCCGAACGCGCGGCGCGGGCGGCCGCCATTCAGCGGGACATTGCCGAGCAGATTCGCGCCGTGCAGGGCGCGGCCAAGCGGCCCGAGGTCGCACGCAAGCTGGGCGTGGACGTGCGCGACCCGGAAGGCATCGTCAAACGCATCGGCGAACTCAAGGCGCAACTGGACCGCTGGGCCGACTGGCCGCTGCACGCCGACCTCGTGGCGGAAGTGAAGGGCGAGCCGCCCGGCACGCCGGCGGGCTTGGGCAGTTCGGGGACGTTCCGCGAGGTGGGGGCGCAGTCCGCGCCGCCGCCCGACGCGGGCTTTGCCAGTTCGGGCGTCGTCATTGAAGGCGTCGAAACGCCGCTGGGCGGCATGGACGCCATCAACCCGGTGCTGCTGCCGGAGATGTATCGCATCGTGCAAGAAATCAGCGGGGGCGAGGCTGTTTTCCTGCGCCGGTATCGCAAAGCCAACGGCATGTTTTATGCCGTGGGCGGCGGGCGCGTGGGATTGCACCCAGACCTTTTCAAGTTTCCGCATCAACTCGCTGCTGTGTTTGCACATGAGGGGCTTGGGCACGGCGGGGACTACCTGCCCGACCGCGCAATAGACCGGGGCAACATCTTCGGCAGCATCGGCACGCTGCGCAACTGGCTCACGACGACTTTCCCGCTGCATCCCAGAACCTCGCTGGACGAGGTGCTCAAGCCTAGTGACCGGGCCAAGCTGCACCGCGAGGCTGAATCGGCCATTGGCCCTAAGCCCGGAGACAAGGCAGATCAAGCCGCCTGGCGCGAGCGGGTTGCTGAACGCTATCAAGAGCTGGTGCAGCAGGAGATTGACCGGCGCGGTTTAATCTCGCTCAAGACGGTGCGCGATGAACTGCTGGCCCTGACGCAGTGGTGGAAGCCTTACGACCCGGCCACGGTGCCTGAGAGTTACCGGAAATACCGGGAGTCTGCCCGCGAGCTGTATGCGGACGCGATTTCGGTGCTGTTCAACTCGCCGGGCCATTTGCAGCAACGCGCGCCGACTTTTTACAAGGCTTTCTGGAACTGGCTGGAGAAGAAGCCGGAGTTCCGCGAGTCCATGCTGCGCGTGCAA
>VGYC01000495.1 GCA_016873095.1 Planctomycetota bacterium
TCGGGCTGATGCCCAGCCTTTCGGCCGCCTGGGCCTGGGTCAGGCCGCGCTCCTGGCGCAGCCGGCGAATCTTGCTTCCCAGCAAGGTCTTGCGCACTGCCATGAACCGTGGCTCTCCGTTTTGCAAATTTACAAAAGAAGCAATTACGGTGTGAGATTTACTACAGATTTACTTATAATATTAAGCATTTGGGGTTGTTATTCGCAAGTGCAGTGTAAAATAAGTGAACAACAGCGGCTCATGCCGCAGAGCGATTCACGGAAAGGACACCGCCATGACGGCCGACATCATGAACTCCTCTCACGCGCGCTGGCGCGGCATCAAGCGCGACTATTCAGCGGCGGATGTGGCCAAGCTGTCAGGCTCGGTGCGCATCGCCCACACGCTGGCCGAGCGCGGCGCGCGTAAGCTCTGGGACCTGCTGAACAACGAGCCCTTCGTGCCGACACTCGGTGCCCTTACCGGCAATCAGGCGGTGCAACAGGTCAAGGCCGGTCTCAAGGCGATCTACCTTTCCGGCTGGCAGGTGGCGGCGGATGCCAACAACGCCGGCCAGATGTATCCCGACCAGAGCCTCTATCCGGTGAGCTCGGTGCCGGACGTGGTCAAGCGCATCAACAATGCACTGCGCCGCTCCGACCAGATCCAGACGATGGAAGGCAAGGGAGACACCGACTATCTCGCGCCGATCATCGCCGATGCCGAGGCTGGATTCGGCGGTCCGCTCAACGCCTATGAACTGATGAAGGCGATGATCGAAGCGGGCGCGTCCGGCGTGCACTACGAGGACCAGCTGGCCTCGGAGAAGAAATGCGGCCATCTCGGCGGCAAGGTGCTCGTCCCCATCTCGCAGCACATCCGCACGCTCAACGCGGCGCGCCTGGCCGCCGACGTCGAGGGGGTCCCGACAGTCCTTCTCGCGCGCACCGATGCCGACTCCGCCCAGCTGCTGACCAGCGACATCGACCCGCGCGACCGCCAATTTCTCACCGGCGAGCGCACGGCCGAAGGCTTCTTCCGCATCAAACCCGATGTCGGCAAGGACTACGCCATCGCCCGCGGCATCGCCTATGCCGAGTACGCAGACCTCATCTGGTGGGAGACGGCCGAGCCGAATCTCGACGATGCGCAGCGCTTCGCCGACGCGGTCCGTCACCACTTCCCGGGCAAGATGCTGGCCTACAACTGCTCGCCGTCGTTCAATTGGCGCAAGAAGCTGTCGATGACCGAGATCGCCGACTTCCAAAAGCGCATCGGCGCCATGGGTTACAAGTACCAGTTCGTCACCCTGGCCGGGTTCCACGCACTCAACCTGTCGATGTTCGAGCTAGCCAAGGGTTACGCCGCTCGCGGCATGGCGGCATATTCCGAGCTGCA
>VGYC01000496.1 GCA_016873095.1 Planctomycetota bacterium
GGCGGTTGGTCCATCCAGGAAAGCGGATCGAGGCACAGGCCAAGGCAATTACCGAGCTTCGACACCGTCTCAATCGCTGCCTGACAGGACGGCTTGATCGACATCGCTGGCAATTGCGCGAAGCGCTTGCGAGCTGGCGTGCCGCGGTACCGAAACTCGCGAGTCGCCGTTACGCGATGTGCCGTGCCGCCGACAGCCTCGTGCGCCTGCAAGCGAGTATGAAGCAAGCGCAGCAGGGACGATTGGCAAGCCTGGCCGGCAAGCTTGAAGCACTGGCGCCCCTTTCTGTCCTGCGCCGTGGATACAGCATCGTGCGCGACCAGGCTGGTGACATCCTAAGTTCGAGCGAGCGGCTTCAAGCCGGTGACATGCTCACAGTGCAATTCCAGCGCGGTCAGGTCGCGGCGAGGGTCGCGGACGTTGCATACCCTTCGGGTGAGCAGTCGCGAGCGGACCCTGAGGTCCGGGGTGAAGGTTGATACGGTGCCGGCAATGCATGGCGTTAGTTAAGGGGTGCTACACTCGAATCGGCTGGACGTAAAACGAATGATGCGCGAGTGATCGTGCCACAGCATTTGCTCGGCCCACCTAATTGAGGAGAAATTTATGAACTGCCTGCGTCAACTCCTGATATTGCTGGTGACCTTGGGTTTCAGCCTGTCTGCGCTGGGACAATCCATCTCCGCGGACATGGGCGACAAGAAGGCCTTGACCCTGACTGCCGCCAAAAAGATCGCGATGGCCGCGGAAGCGGAGGCGGCCAAGAACAAGTGGAATGTGGTGATCGCAATCGTCGATGACGGGGGGCATCTCGTCTACCTGCAGCGTATGGATGGTACCCAGACCGGCAGCGTCGACGTGGCCATCAGCAAAGCCCGTACATCCCAAGCTTTCCGCCGCGCGACCAAAGTGTTCGAAGATGCGATTGCGGGCGGGCGTACCGCCATCCTCGGGCTCGACGGCGCCCTGCCACTTGAAGGTGGACTGCCGCTCATGTTGTCCGGGCAGTTGATCGGTGCCATCGGCGTGAGCGGCGTGACGTCGCAGCAGGACGGCGTCATCGCCAAGGCCGGCGCGGATTTGCTGACGGCGCCTTGATCTTTACGTCGTAGCGGCTTGCGCGCGCTCGATGTGCGCGCAAGCCGCTGCCAGCAAGTCCCTCGCCCAGGGATCGAGGACTTGGGTGTCGCTCGTGGCCCGCAGCCAGGCGATCTGCCGCTTGGCGAGCTGACGCGTTGCGGAGATGCCTTGCTCGCGTAGCACCGCCAACGACGTGGCGGTTTCGAGATGCTGCCATACCTGCCGGTAACCGACGCAGCGCATGGCATTCATGTCGGGGGTCAAGGGGAAGCGCTGCCTCA
>VGYC01000497.1 GCA_016873095.1 Planctomycetota bacterium
GTCATGTTTCAGGAGTACGCGCTGTTTCCCTGGCGGACCGTGCTCGGCAACGTCGAGTTCGGCCCCATGGCTCGCGGCGCTAGCTTCGACGAGCGGCAGGCGCTGGCGCGACGCTATATCGAGATGGTTGGACTCACCAGCTTCGAGGGACGTTATCCGCACGAGCTCTCTGGCGGAATGCGGCAGCGTTGCGCGCTAGCCCGCCTGCTGGCCAACGAACCCGAGGTCTGGCTGATGGACGAACCCTTGGCGGCGGTCGATCTGCAGACCCGGAACATCCTTCAGGACGAGCTGCTGCGCCTGTGGGGCGATGGTGGCGATCCGGCCTTGCGGCGCGCCGTCATGTTCGTGACGCACGGCATCGACGAAGCGGTCTATCTGTCCGACCGTGTGATCGTCCTCGGTCGCCGGCCAGGCCAGATCAAGGAAGTCGTCGCTATTGACCTGCCGCGGCCACGCCGGGCGTTGCGTAACAGCGCCGAGACCGGCCGCTATATCGATCATATCTGGAGTCTGATCCGAGACGAGGCCGCGCAGGCGATCGTCGAGGAAGCGCATTGAAACAAGCCTGTTCCACATATTGATCCGGAGGAGGCCATGAAGATGTCATTGCTCGATCGTCGCTCCATTCTTCGTTCTGGCGCCGCCAGTCTGGGTGCTCTGCTGGGCATGCCATTGTTCCGTGCCAGTCCGGCGCTGGCGCAGGCGCTCAAGATGACGCTGGGCGTCGGCCTTACCAACGATGGGGCGCCGCTGGTCTTCGCCATGCAAAAGGAGAAGCTGTTGGAGGCGGCAGCCACCGAGCTGGGGCTGCGGCTGGATTCGGAGTATCTGAACTTCCCGGTGCTTCTGCGCATGCTGCAGGGGCTGGCGGCGGGTCAACTCGATATAGGGATGCTCGGCTCGACGCCGACGATCCGCAGCCTGTCGCAACCCAATCCGGCGATCCCCCTGGCCATCGCCGGAGGCGGAATCAAGTTCCCACTCCAGGTTCCGCCGGGTTCGCCGATCAAGAAGCTCGACGATATCAAGGGCAAGACGATCCTGACCATCGTCGGTTCGGACCTGCACCTGGTTCTCAACCTGATGCTGCAGGCGCATTTCGGCACCGACGATCCGAAGGCGCTCAACATCACGGTAAAGAACATTCAGGCCTTTGCCGAGCTGACGCGAGCGCAACCGGGCATTGACGCGGTGCTCAATGTCGAACCGGCAGCCCAGGGCGCGGTCAACTCCGGCCAACTCGTCAACCTGCTGCTCAACGATGGCACGACAGGGCCTGCGTATGACGGGCCGGAAGGGAAGGGAGCGGGACACAAGATCGCCAGCTTTGCCAAGACGGCATTCGCCCCCGAG
>VGYC01000498.1 GCA_016873095.1 Planctomycetota bacterium
CTGCACCACCTCGCGCACCGATTCACACCCATAAGATCAGTTAATCGTCGACATCAAGAAGATTAATTCGAATAGAATCATTTTTAATATAACCGCACCCTGGCCTGCTGCCGGTTCCGAAGACACCAAGTTTAGGTGTCATAATGGAACCGGAGGTGTCCTATGGGACGAAGGACGTTCAGCAGGGAGTTCAAGCTTGAGGCGGTGCGGCTGGTGAAGGAGCGCGGAGTGACGGTGGCCCAAGCCGCCCGCGACTTGGATATTCATCCGAACGTGCTGCGCAATTGGCTCAAGGATTTCGAGGCCGATCCGCGCCAAGCCTTTCCCGGCCAGGGGAAGATGAAGCCCGAGCAACTGGAGATCGAGCGGCTGCGCCGCGAGGTCGCCAAGCTGAAGGCGGAGCGGGACATCCTAAAAAAAGCCGCGGCCTACTTCGCGAAGGAATCGACGTGAGGTTCGCCTTCGTCGCGAAGCACCGGGGGATATGGCCGGCGGCATGGTTGTGCGGGGCGCTCGGTGTCTCGCGAGGCGGGTTCCATGCGTGGCTGACCCGTCCGCCGAGCCGGCGGACCCGTTGCAACGAAGACCTGGCGGCCAGGATTCGGGCCAGCTTCTTGGCCAGCGACCGGACCTACGGCGCCAGGCGGGTATGGCACGACATGCTCGCCGAGGGTGTCTCGTGCGGCCTGCATCGGATCGAACGGCTGATGCGTCTGCAGGCCTTGCGGGCACGGCCCAGGCGACGGCGCCTGCCGCCGGATACCGGCGAGCGTTTCTCGGGCGCAATCCCGGCCAATGCTCTGGACCGCCGGTTCGAGGCCCCGGTCCCGAACCGCAAGTGGGCGGCGGACTTCACCTACATCTGGACCGCCGAGGGCTGGCTCTACGTGGCGGTGGTCGTCGATCTCTTCTCCCGCCGTGTCGTCGGCTGGTCGATGAGCGCGGCGATGACGGCGCAGCTCGTCGCCGATGCCCTGATGATGGCGATCTGGCGCAGGGGCAAGCCCGACGCGCTGCTGCATCACTCCGATCGCGGCAGCCAGTACGCCAGCGATCAGTTCCAGCGGCTGATGGCCGACCATGGCATTGTCTGCTCCATGAGCCGGTCCGGCAACGTCTGGGACAACGCGGCGGTGGAGAGCTTCTTCTCGTCGTTGAAGACCGAGAGAACGGTGGGCAAGACGTACCGGACGCGGGATCAGGCCAAGGCTGATGTGTTCGACTACATCGAACGCTTCTACAATCCCCGGCGGCGGCATTCGACGCTTGGGTATCTCAGCCCCGTGGAGTTTGAGAAGCAGGCGCTGTTAGCTTAGGATGGTGTCAACCGAACCGGCAGCAGGCCAAAAC
>VGYC01000499.1 GCA_016873095.1 Planctomycetota bacterium
CCAGATAAATCCTGCTGACTTGCGCCGCCTTCAGCATCGGCACCGACAGGCCCGCGTTTTCCCGCGTGTTCGCCGAGCGATCCTCGACCCAGCGCGCCGGCAATACGAATTCCTCGCTGAGCACCTTCTGCATGTACCAGGCTTCCGGCTTCGGCAGATAGTTGTCCGGATTGCCGCCGCTGACCAGCATCGGCAAACCTGTATGTCGAGCCAGAAGCGCGCCGTAGCGCAGCCTTTGAAGGCTGACCGCACCAAGCGAGTGTTTGCCGTACTCAGGGGCGATGGCCACGCCGGCACCGAGGATGACGATGGCCTGCGGCGCGTCGGCGATGGCCGATGGGCTAGTTGCGCGCGGCAACGACTCCAGCGCCAACGGTGGCCCGGCATGAGCTTCCAGCCAGGCCATCGCCATCCTGTTTGGCAGCGGCATCGACAACACGGTCAGTGTCAGCAGACCAAGCCACAGGATGCGCTTTCCCCAGCGTGGCCGGCGTCGCAGCAGCGCGAAGCCCAGCCAGCCCAGCACTAGCGCAGGAAACAAGGCGGACAGGGAAAGCTTGATCAGCGTGGCGGACACGGCAAGGCGATGAGCGTCTGTGATCGCCGCACGGACCACGCGGCAAAACCGGCGGTGGTATGCCGGATTTCCTTCCGCCGCCAGCCCCGTTGGCTGGCCGCGAGCGTCGACCGCCACGGGGGCAGCAGAACCGCCCAGCGTCTCACGTAGCACCAGTATGGTGCGCGCCTGGCACCATACTGGTGCCGCCGCGTTCGTCGAGCCGTCTCAAGATATTGAATGGAAATAGTAAATTGGAACAGCGATTGCTTTCGGGGTCGGGTTTGTCGACATTCACACCGAGGACCCCAATGGAAACCTTCAAGACCTCCGCCGACGTGCTGTTCATCCTGCTCGGCGCCATCATGATTCTCGCCAAGCACGCCGGCTTCGCCTTCCTCGAACTGGGCACCGTGCGGCGCAAGAACCAGGTCAATGCGCTGGTCAAGATCCTTGCCGATTTCTCGGTGTCGACGCCGGCCTATTTCTTCATCGGCTATGCCATCGCCTATGGCGTGAATTTTTACGGATAGGAAAATCTATCCGCCCCAGGCTGCGTTGCGCCGCACGATTTGGCCATTCTGCCGCTCCCTGGTCCCGGTTTGACGGCGCACAATGCGGCTTATGTTGCCCCACGAGCCGCTATTGGTAAAGCGTTTGTCGCTCCGTCAGTGAACATTGTGAACGTCGCGCCTGAGGTTCTCCATGTCAGCATTACCGTGCCGGCGACACTGAGGTGTACTGATTCGTGTGCCGACCAAGCATTCCCAGTATATTCATAGCGTTACAT
>VGYC01000500.1 GCA_016873095.1 Planctomycetota bacterium
CCGCCACACCCCCACCCCCTAGCAGGGTGCTGAAAAAGTGACTCGTGAGGGATCGACATGGTGATCCCGACGTACTACCATGCTCCCACTTCTTCTGAAGGGAGCGACCGCATGCGTGGATCCGACGAGCAGACCAAGGACATGTTCAGCTACCTGTCTCCGGAGCAGCGAGTCCGGCCGGATCACCCGCTGCGGGCGATCCGGGCGATGACAGACGACGTGCTCCGGTCGCTGTCGCCGCGCTTCACGAAGATGTACTCGGACATCGGCCGGCCGTCGATTCCGCCCGAGCAGTTGTTGCGCGCGCTCCTGCTGCAGGCTCTCTACACGATCCGCAGCGAGCGGTTGCTGATGGAGGAGATCGACTACAGCATCCTGTTTCGTTGGTTTATCGGCCTGAGCCTGGATGAGGAGATCTGGTCGCCGACCGTCTTCAGCAAGAATCGCGACCGGCTGCTGCGAGCCGACGTGGCGAGCGCCTTCTTCGATGCCGTGCTCGATCAGGCGCGCGGGGCGGAGTTGCTGTCGGACGAGCACTTCACCGTCGACGGCACGATGCTCGACGCGTGGGCGAGTCTCAAGAGCTTTCAGCGCAAAGACGGCAGCTCCGCACCGCCACCAGATGATCCAGGCAACCCGACGGTGAACTTCCACGGGGAGAAGCGGAAGAACGAGACGCACGCGTCCACCACTGATCCGGATGCGCGCCTCTATCGCAAGGGGCAAGGCAAGGAAGCGAAGCTAGCGTATCTCGGCCACGTCCTGTTGGACAACCGCCACGGCCTGGTGGCGAATGTGTGCGCCACCGCGGCGACGGGGACGGCGGAGCGGGAGGCCGCGCTGGAGCTCTTGAAGCCGGCTCGGCGCGCCAAGACGGTCGCGGGCGACAAGAATTATGACGTGGCGAGCTTCGTGGCGGACGTGCGCGAGCTCGAGATCACGCCGCATGTGGCGCAGAAGACGAACAGTGCAATCGACGGCCGGACGACGCGGCATGCCGGCTACGCCATCAGCCAACAGAAACGGAAACTGGTCGAACAGGTGTTTGGCTGGATGAAGACGGTCGGTGGGCTGCGCAAACTGCGGCATCGTGGGGGCGAACTCGTCGATTGGATCGTGACCTTCACGGCGGCCGCCTACAACCTGGTGCGGCTGCGTACGCTCCTGGCCGGGGCGTAGTGTCGATGGACGCCTTCCGCACCGATCAGTTCGCGATGGAATGCACCACATCGGGGAGCGACGCGGCGACGTGAACACATGCATCACCACACTCGACGGGCTGCGAATCGGCTCACGAGTCACTTTTTCATCGGCCTGCTAGATACCACCCTCGATCACGG
>VGYC01000501.1 GCA_016873095.1 Planctomycetota bacterium
GCGGGGCGCGTCCCGCAAGGCCAAGTAGCTCAGTTGGTAGAGCAGAGGACTGAAAATCCTTGTGTCGGTGGTTCGATTCCGCCCTTGGCCACCATTAATATCAAGTAGTTAGTGTAATTCGCCGAGCTCGGCCTCAAATCTGAAGTGCAACACATGCCAGGAGGTAATGTGTTGCGATGGGAACGAACTACGAACACCTCAGCATTGAGGAACGCACGATGATTCAGCTGGGGCTTGAGCAACGCTGCACGCTGCGGGCAATTGCCCGCAGCGTGCAGCGCTCGCCGAGTACGATCACCCGGGAGCTGGCGCGCAATGGCTGGACTCCTCCGGCCGCTCGGCCGAAACAGCGAGGCCGTCCTCCCGTGGCGGGCGGCTACCGCGCCACCGCCGCCCATGACAGAGCATGCCGCCTTGCGGCAGCGCCCCGTTGCCCGTCCCGTTTGGATCCTGATGGCCCCTTGTGGCCCATCGTCACCGACCTGCTGCGCAAGCGTCACTCGCCAGAGCAGATTGCCGGCATACTGGCCCGCATGCATGCGCAGACGCCTGAACTCCAAGTCAGTCACGAGACGATCTACACGGCCATCTATGCCATGCCCCGCGGCGAGCTCAGGAGCGAACTGGTCGCCTGCCTGCGCCAGTCCCGCAAGAGTCGTCGTCCGCGGGCCCGCGGCACGGATCGCCGGGGAATCATCCCCAACATGACGAGCATTCATGACCGGCCCGTCGAGGTCGAGGAACGCCTTGTCCCTGGTCATTGGGAGGGAGACCTCATCAAGGGCGCCCGCAACGCTTCCGCCATCGGCACCTTGGTCGAACGCACCACCCTGTTCGTCACCCTGGCCAAGATGGAAAATGCCTCCGCCGAAGCTGCAGTCTCCGGCTTCAGCGCGGTTCTGAGCCAGATCGACGCTCAGCGCCGCCTGTCCATGACCTACGATCAAGGTCGCGAGATGGCCCAGCACGAGCGCCTTACCGAGCTGACCGGCATCGCCGTCTATTTCGCCGATCCACACAGCCCCTGGCAGCGCGGCATCAACGAAAACACCAACGGCCTGCTTCGCCAGTATTTCCCGAAGGGAACCGATCTGTCCGCCTTCTCCCAGAGTCAGCTCGACGCCGTGGCTTGGGAGCTCAACACCCGGCCTCGCAAGAGCCTCGGCTGGAAGTGCCCTGCCGAACTCTTCATGCCTGATCACTTCAGCTTCGAGCGCCACTATCATCAACTTGTTGCACTTCGATCTTGAAACCGCCCTTCGTCCAACCGGTGCGCAGCCGCAACGATGCCCTGTTCCTGTTGGAGGAAGCGCGCGCCGGCAACTGGCGCTTCGAGCT
>VGYC01000502.1 GCA_016873095.1 Planctomycetota bacterium
CAATCTGAATGAATCGGGCGACTAGCACTACTTTGGCAGTTTAGGTTCGCCGGGGTCGGCGAGAAGTTTCTCACAGTGGGGGCATCGCCTGGGTGGCGGCCGAGCGAAGAGGTCGAGGATGGCTTGCCTGATGGCTGGCATGCTTGGTTGTGGTGGCGGTCCCCCGACTCTTTTTTTTCCGTCCCGCTGCTTTGAGGCGGCGGGATTGGAGGAAGGCGTAGGCGATCATGGTCATCAAGGCGTGTCGGTGTAACCCGGTCCAGGATCTACCTTCGAAGTGGTCGAGGCCGAGCTCCTCCTTGAGCTGCTGATGCGCCTGCTCACAAACCCATCTGGCTTTGATCGTGGCGGCGAGCATCTTGAGGCTGGCGTCGGCTGGTAAGTTTGACACATAGTATTTTTGCTCGCCAGTCGACCGGCGTTCGCCGACGAGCCAGACCTCGTCGCCCGGCATGCACTGCATACGATTATCGAGCATGCGGTGCTTATGGCCATCCGCAACGCGGACGCGGCGGGCCGCGAAGAGACATGTCAGCCGACCTTTGGTGCCCCGCCGCCAGCTGACCCTTTGCCATTTCCCTCCGGCCAACGACGCTTCGGCAGCGACCGGGGGCTGATCAGGGATGTGGTATTTGCGGGGCTTTCCAGCCTTCGCGACGGGGAAGATCAGGGCAACGTCGGCGGGATAAACGTTCTGGCGTCGCGACAGACCCACCGCCCATAGCAGACCGCGCTCGCTCAAAGCCTGACGGAAAGGCCCGCTGGAGCCGTACCCTGAATCGGCAAGCACGCAGCCGAAACGCGCACCGGACGCGATGACGCGGTCGATCTCCTCGATCGCAATCTCCGGCTTTGTCAGAGCAGTCTGTCTATCCTTCGGCACACGGGCCCGCGCCATGCGCTCAGGATCATCTGTCCAGCTCTCGGGCAGGAATAGCCGCAGGCCTACCATCACCGGCACCTCGCGCGACGCCAACGTTACCGAGACCAGCGACTGACAGTTGGCAGTCTTTCCGAGCGACGAGGCATATTGTGGCGCGACGCCAACCGAGTGACGTCCCTTCTTGGGTAGTGCCGTGTCATCGATGACAAGAAACCCCGCCTCATCGCCAACCAGGCCATCTGCCTCCTTCAACAGGGCAGCCTCGAGTGGAGCACTGTCCCAAACTCCGGCAGCGACAATATGATGAAGCTGATCGTAGCCGACCTCGCCAGCGCGCGCCGCCATCGGCTGAACGCTCTTGCGGTCTCCTGGACCAATCAGCCCGGCGATATAGGCCGGACACATCCGCGCCCTCGTCTTGTGCCGTAGCGCCGTGACAAACGGCGCAAGCCAGC
>VGYC01000503.1 GCA_016873095.1 Planctomycetota bacterium
GGGCGATAGTGCCGATGCGGAGAAATGGTTGCATGAGGCGCTACGGGCTGCACCTGCCTACGCCAAGACGCACGACAATCTGGGCTTTGTTCTCAGCGGGCTCGGGCGCAACGACGAGGCCTTGGCAGCCTTGCGCCGAGCTGTCGAGATCGAGCCGACGAACCCGTCATTCCTGTTCAATCTCGCCAACCTTCTGGTGAATACGCAGCGCAGCGAAGAGGCAATGACAGTGCTCAAGCAACTGCTGGCTGTTGACGCGACCCATGTCACGGCGCATCAGCTCATGGCCATCATGCTGCTCAAGCAAGGCAATGGCCGAGAGGCTTTGGAGCATCTCGATCTCTGCGTGCGCCTCGGCATGGCCAGTGCGGGCACACACGGTCACCGGGCGATTGCCTTGGCCCAGGCGGGCGATATGGAAGCGCTGAACCGTCTCGTCGATTTCGATCGGCTGATCAAGCCGGCGCATATCGGTGACCGGCACGGTTATCCGTCGCTATGGGATTTCAATCGTGCCCTCGCGGCGTTCGTCATCGACAGCGAGACACTGCGCAAGGACTACACGACCGTCCACGGGCTCGACACTGGCGAGATCCTCGATTCCGGCAATCCGGCAGCGACCGCGCTCAAGCGCTTCATCTACAGCCAGATCGAGGCTCGTATACGGAGCCTGCCGGACGCCGACCATCCCTTTGCCGCGAACGCGCCGCGGAAATGGCGCACCATGTCCTGGGGCGTGAAGATGTGGCGCGAGGGCTACCAGGTGCCGCACATACACAGCAAGGCCTGGCTCAGCGGTGTCTACTACGTCCAGCTGCCGGAGGTCGTCAGCACAAACCAGGTCGGCCACGAAGGCTGGATCGAGTTCGGGCGCGGTCCCGAGCCGCTCTACGCCTCGGCGCAGTGCCCGACCCGGCTGATCCGCCCGATCGAAGGCATGATGCTCAGCTTCCCCTCGTACATGTGGCATCGCACGATCCCCTTCGAGGGAACGCGTGAACGCGTCAGCATCGCCTTCGACGTGATCGCCGCCGAGTAGGTCAGCCGCGGAACGGCGACAGGTCGACCTTGCCCCCGTCGAAGACGCGACGGGCGAAAGTCACGAACGCCTTGCGCTTCTCGGCCGGCCAGCCGCCAAACGCGGCATTGCGGTCGAACTTCTCCTCGATCTCCTGCCTGCTGAGCGGCTCCTGCGCACCGCCGCGGATATGCGGCTGGCGTTCCTCGATGACTTTGCCGCCTTTGAGGGTGACGCGCACATGGCCGGTGAAACCTTTCGGGTACGGGTTGTCCGGGTCGATCCGATAGGTGACCTTGCCGGCCAGCGCG
>VGYC01000504.1 GCA_016873095.1 Planctomycetota bacterium
ACCATTCCATGTAAGGCGGCGTTAACAAATGCCCGATAAAAATGCCAGCGTTGCCAAACCGGCAGCAGCCGTGAGGTGCGTTGCTCGAGAGAATCTCGGCCCGTGCCCAACCACAGCGGCCTTCCGTCCTTAGAATGAGGAGTTTTTCGAATGCCCGCAGGTCAAAACTCAATCAACACCAATGCAGGCGCACTGCTCGCCCTGCAAAACCTGAACGTCGTCAACAGCCGTCTCACGACCACCCAAGACCGGGTTTCGACCGGCCTGAAGGTCGTCGGCGCGGTCGACAATGCATCGAGCTTCGCCATCGCCCAGGGCATCCGGGCCGATGTCAAAGCTTACGCATCGGTCTCTCAAGGCATCGCCAACGCGAAGGGCACGACCGGCATTGCGCTGGCCGGCTCCAACGCGATCTCCGATCTGCTCGGCGACATCCAGGCGAAGATCACGGAAGGTCTGAACCCAGGTAACACGACGCAGCAGCAGGCGATCCTGCAGGCTGACTTCTCGAACCTGGTCGCGCAGATCAACCAGTTCATCTCGTCGGCGAGCTACAATGGCCGCAATCTGTTGAGCTCCGGCTCGACGAACGCGGCAGTGATCTCGAACATCGACGGTTCGACGATCGCGATCCGCGGCAACAGCCAGGTCACGGCGGCAGCCACCATCCTGGCGGCCCAGGCGATCACGTCGACCTCGGTGGCGCTCGTGGCGTTGACGCGCGTCAACGACGCGCGTGCGACCCTGTCGACGGTGCTCGGCAACCTCGGCGCCGACACCCGCACCATCGTGTTCCAGGACGACTTCGTGACCAAGATCTCCGACGCTCAGGAGGTCGGTCTCGGCTCGATCGTGGATGCGGATCTGGCGAAAGAGTCGGCTCGCTTGCAGGCTCTGCAAGTGCAGCAGCAGCTTTCGATCCAGACCCTCAACATCGCCAACCAGACGCCGAACGTGCTCCTCAGCTTGTTTCGGTAATGGCGAATCGTCGGTCAGCTCGACCTGATGCCGAACGGTGAGTTCGGCGCAGAACGGCAGACCAACGCTCGAATCTGGACGGCGGCCGGGCTCGCTTGAGGCCCGGCCGCTTGCTTTTCGGGCAAGACGATTTTCCGTGCCGGACTCTCAACTAGCTGATTTAACGTGAAGTTTTAAGCCAGCGGTTCGTCCTGCGGCTCGTTCGACGAAGGGTGTCAACGCCGGAGTAAAAATGCATCGTCTGGCCGGAGTAAAAATGCATCACGGCTGATTGCAGGAAGGCCCCCCGCGGGGGGCCTTCCTGCGACCTCGTTTATTTCTCGGGTGGGCTGTCGGGGAT
>VGYC01000505.1 GCA_016873095.1 Planctomycetota bacterium
GTTGAAGGGCCTTGACCTTGCCCCCGAAGAACGTCTCCCGAGGCTGATCGGATAAGATCGGCTGTGGAGGGATCTGCATGAAAGGCGTGGTTCGAGGACAATACACACTCGAGTTCAAGCAAGAGGCTGTTCGGCTGGTTCGGGGAGGCCAAGGTGTCTCTTCGGTGGCGAAGACCCTGGGGATTTCGGGTCAGACGCTACACAACTGGGTGAAGGCTGACGCCGCGGGTCAATTGCGCGACGTCGCCGGCAAAGCGGTCAGCGCCGAGCAGATGGAGATCGCCCGTCTGAAGACGGAGCTGGCCAGGACGCGGATGGAGCGCGACATCCTAAAAAAAGCGGCGGCGTATTTTGCGAGGGAGTCGCGGTGAGATACGCCTTTATCGAGCGACATCGCACGGTCTGGCCGGTAGCGGCGCAATGTCGGGCGCTGAACGTCAGCGCCAGCGGCTATCATCAATATCGCGCGCGTCAGACGAGAAATCCGGCGTCCGCTCAGCCTGGACGCAGGCTTTGCGATATGGCCTTGCTGGCGCACATCAAGGCGATTTTCAATGAGATGAAGGGCGCCTATGGCTGGCCGCGCCTCTGGCGTGAGCTTCTGGCGCGCGGCGTTCGCGCGGGTAAGGAGCGCGTGCGCAAGCTGATGAAGGCCCACGGTCTTCAGGCGCGTGGCAAGCGCAAGTTCAAGGCGACGACCAACAGTTCTCATGGGCTTCCCGTCTCGCCGAACCTGCTGGAACGCGACTTTTGCGTTGAAGCGCCGAACCGCGTCTGGACCGGCGACATTACCTATGTCTGGACGGAGGAAGGCTGGCTCTATCTCGCGGTCGTCATTGATGTGTTCAGTCGTCAAGTCGTCGGCTTCGCGATGAGCGAGCGCATGACGAGGGCATTGGTCATCGATGCGCTGCGTATGGCCTGGTTCCGCAGACGGCCCGCGGTGGGGCTTGTCTTTCATTCGGACCGTGGCAGCCAATACGCCAGCGGCGACTTCCAGAAGCAGCTCTCGACCTTCGGCATGCGCGGTTCAATGAGCCGAAAAGGCGATTGCTGGGATAACGCTGTGACCGAAACGCTCTTTGGTTCATTGAAGGTCGAGCGGCTGCACGGAATGCGTTTCGTGACACGCCGTCACGCAAAAGATGAGGTGATCGATTGGCTGAGGTTCTATAACTGCCGGCGGCTTCATTCGACGCTCGGATATCTCAGCCCTATGAACTTCGAGAAAAAGCGCCTTGTCGAAAAACAAAGGCTCGTCGCATAATCACTCAGCCATGGGAGACGTCGAACGCGGGCAAGGTCATGGTTCCAG
>VGYC01000506.1 GCA_016873095.1 Planctomycetota bacterium
GACCGTGACCGAGACCACCTTTCCGGGAACCGACCTCCGCCTCATTTACCAGCCAGTCGGTGCCAAAGAAATTCCACGGGATCAGGACTCGTGAGCCTGTGACGTATCGGGTGCGAACAACTTCCGACAAACTGTTCAAAGAGTTGGAAGCGTTGGTCAGGAAGGGCATGAGCGAGCTGCAGAAGACGGTGCGGTGGCACACGCCGTTGCCGGGCCTGCACATCGAGCGGCATCTCTACAGTCCGCTGCTGCTTGATCCCAAAGACAAGGCGTCCGCCGTCGCGGAACTCGCCGTCAGTCCGCCGGGCTTGAGCAAGAACGAGAGCGACCTGCTTGAACGCCTCTGGCACTTTTGGGAAACCAAGCGCAACGACGAGCCGTTCAAGGGGGTGGAAATCTTCCTCCTGCGCAACCAAGCCAAGACAGGCGTCGGCTTCTTCAAGCAGAGCGGGTTCTACCCCGACTTTCTTCTCTGGCTTCGCCACAAGCCATCTGGCCGCGTTCACTTGCGTTTCCTCGAATCGCACGGCATGCACCACGGCGGTTTGTTCCTCAAGAACAGCACCAAGATTGATTGCCTCAAGGGACTCGAAGCGATTTCAGCCCGGAAGGATTTCGCGAAAGCCAAGTTCTCGATGGACGGTTTCATTCTCACGACTACGCCGCTCAACGACATCCCCGGCGCAGACGGCAAGACGTGGGATGACTTGACCCGCGATTATCACGTCATGGAACAGACGGTGAAGAACGTGACACCGTTGCTGGTGATGCCGTGATGACGCCGGCGTTTCGCTCTGAAGATTGAGCAAGTCCGCGTGATTGATTGGGAGCAGCCGGCGAACAATGATTTCCTGCTGGTCAGCCAGTTCAGCGTCACGGGCGCGCTCTACACGTGCCGACCGGATTTGGTGGGCTTCGTCAACGGCCTGCCGCTGGTGGTCATCGAGTTGAAGAAGCCCGGCGTGCCCGCGCGCGCGGCGTTCGACGAGAACCTCACGCACTACAAGGCAGAGATTCCGCAGCTCTTCTGGTTCAACGCGCTGCTCATCGCCTCGAACGGCACGGACAGCCGCGTCGGCTCGCTCCCGGCGGATTGGGAGGTGCTTGCGCACTGCCACCTTCTTCGAGGTCCGAGCCGGACTGGCGTTCAACGCATCGAGCGCGAGGACGAGCCGCGCCGGGTGTCGCTGGAGGTGATGCTGCGCGGCATGTGCGACATTGTGCCCGTCCGGAAGGACCGCGCCTGCTCGACCTGGTGGAGAATTTCACGCTGTTCTCGGAGCACAAGGCCGGGCTGGTGAAGATCATCG
>VGYC01000507.1 GCA_016873095.1 Planctomycetota bacterium
CGAGGATGCGCTGATGAGCATCGAGGAAGGCCTGACGAAGGCGATTGACTTCCTGACCGACGCGATCATCGAGGAGAAGCCCGCCACGCCGTGGTGGACGTGAGGAAGCCGTCCGCGTAGAATTTCCCTGCGTCGCTCGAATGCCATGTCACGGCTTGCGAGCCGCAGAAGGGTCCATCATGTCCACTGGGGTCCAAATCGTTGCAACCGTCATGGGGATTGCTTGGTCGCTCTCAGCGTTTGCAGTCGCTGCCGCGTCGCCGGGCCGTCAGAACCCATCCTCTCCCGTCCTCCTCACTGAGGTCGTCTCAAGCGGCGGCGACGCGCTCCGGCAGGCCGCAGGTTCCGGGGACATCGCGCTGCTGCTCAATGCGCCGAACCTGTCCGCGACCGATGCACACGAGGCGGTCTTTGCCGTGCAGGATGCCCAGTCGGCCGGACGAGATGTCATCGCCATCGTCGAGTCGGACCTCGAGGACGGCAGCGCTGTGGTGGCTGCCGCATGCCAGGGCATCGTGACGGTCGGCAGTGCCGGGTTGAGCGGGTGCACCGACTCGTGGTGCAGGAGTCCGTCCCGTCGCGAGGCGCTGATCGCGCACGTGACGGAACTTGGCAGCCGCGACCCGGAGATTGCCGCGCGCCTTCTCGGCGGCACGTCGCCGCTCTGGTACATGCCTTCGAACGGTTCGAAGCAGGTCGCACCGCAGGCCGGCACCGGTGGCATTTCCCTTGCCCAGCAGGGCAAACCGATGAAGCTCGATGGCACGGCGCTTCAACTCATCGGCTGGGCTGGGCTACCTCAAGCCGACGTCGCGTCGGCCATGGCGGCGATCGCAGCAGGGCAGGTCAAGGTCCAGCCAAAGGTGCCGCAGCGGAGCGCGGGTGCCCCGAGCGCACCGCCGCCACTGCCGGGTGGAACGACAGCACCACCACCGCCGGGTGGCAAGACCGCTCCGACAACTCCACCCGCTGGGGCGCTGCCACCCGCGGCGGCGACGAAACTTCAGGAGATCCAGGCTGACCTCGCCTCGCTCAAGAAGGACATCGAGAAGTTCAATCGATTCTTCACGGGCGAGGATGGCGTCTGGGACCAGAAGTCGAAGGGGCTGCGTGAAGTTTGGAACACGGGGGAGATGACCAAGCATCAGCCCACCAAGAAGGATTCACGCGATCTGCAGACCAGCATGCGCACGAAGGCGTCGCGCATCGAGCGCAACATCCGCGGGATCAAGGGTGCGGCCAAGGGCGTGGCCATCCCGCAGCAGGCACAACTCACGGTACTCTTGGAGACCCTACTCCCCTTCA
>VGYC01000508.1 GCA_016873095.1 Planctomycetota bacterium
AGCGATGGCGGGCTCGGGCACACCATAAGGCTCGTTCGGCGAAGTTGGCTGTGCGCAAGTGGCCCTTTGAATTTCCTATCCGCGACGCTCTGCCGTACGCTCAGCGGTCCTGCGGCTGGTTGAGGGCGCCTCGTCGGTTGCAGGTATCTGGTACCAACTCGCATCTGCCCGAAGTCGTTCCTTGAGGTCAGGCTTGCTGAGATATCCCGCTAGCTTGCGGAAGTGGCGCGTCATCGCGCCTTCGTCATACAGGTCGCTCACGGCGATCTCGATCACCTCGTAACCGTTGTTGCGCAGCCAATCCCGGATGCGCCGGTCGCGCTCGGCCGTTTCGGGATTGCCGTGCAGATGCTGACTCAAGCCGTCCAGATAGATGCAAACGCCTTCATCGTCGGCATAGCCCGCAGTTCGGTAGATCACGTCAGGCGTCGTCGTGCCGATTGCTCGATCCAGCCGCAGTTGTTCGCCGCGGGCACCTTCCTCGAAGCCAGCCGCCAAGAGCAAATGCCTCAGGAGGCGCTCGGCCTCATTGACTGGGTGAGTCCCTTCCGCAGGCGCTTGAGAGGGGTGCTTGGGCGGAATCTCATGCCGCAGCGCAACGCGCTCACCCCAGGCGGAAAGCTTGTCCAGCGCAAGCTTGCGGTCGAGATGCTTGTGATAAAAGCCATTGCGGAACGTCTGCAGGCAATCGATGCACGATGCTTCACAGGCCGAAGGGCAGTTGTCCACGATATCGCGGGCGGCCGCGACAATCTCCGGAAAGCGGTCGCAGAGCTGGTCCAGCAGGCCGGAGCCTCCGGGCATAGGGTCCCAAAGCACGGCATCGACATCATCCCGGTCGACATGCCCCAGGACCAACACCTGCAAGTCATCCATGGTCATGTCGAGCACGTGGGCGGCGGCCCTGCGCAGCGCTTCAAGGATGCTGTAGGCCGTCTTCTGGTCGGCGCAGCCGGGCAGGGTCAGCGCATCCGCGATCACGTCCGCATAGAAGCCGATCGGCGAGACGGCCCGGCCGCATCGGTTTTTGTGGCTGGTCTCGAACTGTTGGCGCTGCATGTCGCTCGAAAGGGGCGACACGCTCTGCCCACAGACTGTACAGACGGGGTAGCCAAAGCGCCCCGGGGTGCGCTCGATCGCCCGGCTGGCGCCCACGTTCACCAGCCGGAAACGAACGCCACGGCGCAAGTGAAGCGGCTGTTCCCCCCAAGAGAAAGCACGGCCCCCGTTGTGTTGTTCCCGCTCAAGGCCAAACACAGCCACCGGCAGCTGAAAACGAAGCTCTTCGTCATCGGAGATGTG
>VGYC01000509.1 GCA_016873095.1 Planctomycetota bacterium
GCCGTGATTGCGTCGTTGCTGGCGATCTGCGGGCTGCTGGTGTTGGCCGAACTGGCCTGCCGCCTGCTGCCGATCAACGAGGGATTGCGAACCCTGCCCGTGAATGCGGAGAACCCGATTTATCGATTCGAGCCGAATCGCACCTCATCCTGGTCACGCGACTGGAACTTTTCCATCGTCAACCGGGTTCGGGTGAACAACGCCGGATTCGTCAACGACCAGGATTACGTCCGCGAAGGTCAGCACCCATTGCTGGCGGTGATCGGCGACAGTTATATCGAGGCCGGCATGGTGCCTTATGGCGAGACGGTGCAAGGCCGGCTGGCAGCCGCCTGGGGCGATCGCGGGCGGGTATACAGCTTTGCTGCCTCCGGAGCCGGGCTCACGCAGTATCTGACTTGGGCAGAGCATGCTCGTGACACGTATCGACCCGACAGCTACCTGTTCCTCAACATTGCCAACGACTTCGCCGAATCGCTCTACCACCGTGGCCGCAGCCCGGGCTTTCACCATTTCGTGCGGCTGCCGGACGATCGCGCCGAGGTGCGCCGGGTCGACTACCAGCCGACCCTGCTGCGGCGTCTGGCGCGGCACTCGGCACTGGCGATGTATCTGGTCCTTAACGTCAAGATCGAACAGGTGGTCAAGTTGAACTTGAAGGAGTTGGGCGCGCCGACCCAGCGCTGGGCTGCGAACATCCAGCGCGACGGGACGCAGGAGGAATATGCCGATTACGAGTGGGCCGCGAGAACCTTCCTGGATCGACTGCCGGCCGCGACGGGTGTCGCGCCGGATCGGATAGTTATTGCCATCGACGGTTTGCGTGACGCGATCTATGAGCCGTCGCAGGCAGCTGTCCTGATGGACAGCGTCTGGGGCCGGATGCGGCGCTTCATGGCGGTGGAGGCCGGGAAGCGTGGCTTCAAGGTGATCGATATGCAGCCCGTATTTGAGGCAGCCTATCGCCGTGACGGAAGGCGTTTCGAGTTTCCAACAGATACGCACTGGAACGGCCATGCGCATGGCCTGCTGGCTGAGGCGACAAAGGTAGCGGTCGGCGTGCCTGCCTCGGCGAATGCGAAGCGGTAGGGCGACCGGATGACGGGGTCTGGCACAAGCAAACCCGGCAGGGCAAAAGTCTGGTTGCTGCGCGGAATCAAGCTCGCCGTCACGGTCGGTATGTTCCTTCTGATCGCTCGCAGTGTGGATCTTTCGCGCACGATGCAGCTGCTGCGCGGAGCAGCCCCGGCACTTCTCGGCGTTGCCTTCGCTGTGCTCGCCGCCCAGGCCCTGCTCGCAGTC
>VGYC01000510.1 GCA_016873095.1 Planctomycetota bacterium
CAAGGAAGACGCGGCCTAGATGTTCAGTCCCGGGAATTGATGGGCTGGCTCGAGCTTGAATCGTGCCGGTTCCTTTGTCCAGCTTCTGCAGACGAACTCGTAGGGCGTGAGTCCGCGAAGGGCCTTCAGGCGCTTGGCGAAGTTGTAGGCGTGTATGAAGTCGCGGAGATGGGTTCGTAGCTGGTCGTGGGTCTCGTAGTAGTAGCGGCGTACGGTTGCGTCCTTGAGCGTCCGGTTCATGCGCTCGACCTGGCCGTTGGTCCACGGATGCTTGGGCTTGGTCAGGCGGTGGTCGATATCGTTTTGCGCGCAGGCGTATTCGAATGCATGCGCCCAGAAGCGTTCGCCCTTCTGCATGGCCAGTTTGATGTCTGCCGCCGCCGAGGCGACGTTGCCTGGCGAAGTGAAGTGCGTGCCGTTGTCGGTCAGTACCGTGTGGATCCGGTATGGGATCGCGGCGACGAGGGCCTGCAGGAACTCGGCTGCGATACGCCGGGTCGCCTTCTCGTGCAGTTCGGCGAAGGCGACCTTCGAGGTCCGGTCGACGGCGACGAATAGATAGAGCTTCCCGGCTTGGGTCCGGACCTCGGCGATATCGATGTGGAAGTAGCCGATGGGATAGGCCTTGAACTTCCGCCGCGCCGGCCTGTCGCCGTCGACGTCCGGCAGCCGAGCGACACCGTGCCGCTGGAAGCAACGATGCAGCGAAGATCGTGTCAGATGCGGGATCGTGGCCTGGAGTGCATAGAGACAGTCATCCAGAGCCAGCAGCGTGTGCCGCCGGAAGGCGACGGCGACAGCCTCTTCCGCTGGCGTCAAGACCGTCGAGCGGGGCGCCGAGGGGCCGGTTCGCCGATCGGCGACATCGTCGCGCGCGCGCCACTTGGCCACGGTCTTGGGGTTGATCCCGTACCGGCGTGCCAGTTCCCTCAGGCTCGCTTGACTATGTTGTATCGCTCGACGGATTGCCGCCGTCGTCGTGGCGCTGCCGTGTAGAACCTGTCCCATAGCGCATCCCTCCATGCCGGAGAAAACGATGCACCATCAAAACCCGGGACGAAACATCTAGGGGACGATCCTTTCAGTCGGAATAGCTCGAAGATCCATTTCGTAATCGAGCCCTTCGACCGGCGGTCGGCAGAAATGCCAGGTGAGGCCTTGTTCGGCCGCCCCGCGCCGAACGATTTCCTCGGCAAGGTGAGGATGGGGGTCATAGACGGTATAGAGCTGCACGGCACTCGCCTGCGCCCAAGTGAAACCGAGGAGCGCCATGCGCCGTTCCATTTCGCCGAGCACG
>VGYC01000511.1 GCA_016873095.1 Planctomycetota bacterium
CGATCCGCATCCAGGCTGCCGCGGCCGAATGGCCCCCAACCGCATTTCACCGCACGGTAGCCCTTGTCGCGCGCCGAACGGCAGCCGGCGAGCGTTTCAGCCGGCGTGTCGCCGAACAGCTGCGAGGCATAGGGGAGCTTCGGATACGCCCTCTTGTAGCCGAGCAACTCATAGACCGGCGCGTTGCGTTTCCGGCCAAGCACATCCCACAGCGCCATCTCGATGCCCGACCATGTGTGGGCGGCCTGCAGCAGATCCATGCACTCCAGTTCGACGGCGGCGGCGAGCGCCTCGATGTCGGCGGCCGAATCCACCTTCTTGCCGAGCACCACAGCTTCGACCGGCTTGCACGCGCCATGCGACATCGGCGCGACGTAAGCCGCGATCGAGGTCAGCGGCGAGGCCTCGCATTCGCCCCAGCCAATGACACTGTCGGCAGCGACGCGCACAAGCAATGCGTCCTGGCTGCCGTCGCCAATTTCCTCGACGACGGGCATGGACAGATAGAAGAAATCGACAGCTTCAATGGGCATCTAGAACTTCCCTGGTCAGACGCTGAATGTGCACTACAAGCACCGTCCGCACCTGGTTCGTGGCTAATCCGACATTCCCTGGATGTCCCCCTGGAACAGTGCAACCCCTAGCAGTCTGGCCGGTTCCGGAGAAGCCATGGGCGGGCAACCCTGTTCCCCCCTGCTTCCGTTGTCTACGACCTCCCGAACGACGGTTGATCCATCGATCTGGTCCTTTCCCTCGTCATTCGGCCGCACTCCTCCCGTGGTGACGATGAATCCGTCCTTCCATAGCAGCCGCACGGATCCGGCACGCCAACTCCTAACCCGCTGTCGTTAAGAGTCTTTCGGCATCGTCTAAACCAACGGGTGCAGCCTGCAGTGGAGTGTGCCAAGGACTGGCGACGCATCGCAACCCGCTACGACAAACTCGCCGCCATCTTTGCCGCCGCCGTCGCAATCGCTACTATCGAAATGTGGTGGACTTGATTGAGGCTGGAACCTGGTGGCTTGCTCCAGCGTCTATACCCCCAATAGATCAGGCAAGGACCTACAGATCTAAACCACTAAATTGTGCCTGTATGATTCTATCGACGGACTTTTTCAGGGCATCCAAGTCAGCGACAGTGATCGGCCCCCATGAGGTGGTCCGGCGGTAAAGTTAGTAGGAGTTCTGGCTTGAAGCCAGCAGGAGCATGGCCGGCGGAGCGCTTCGCTCACGCGCAGCCGGCCATGCGCTGTTTGCCGGGATGAAGACCTCCGGTGCCG
>VGYC01000512.1 GCA_016873095.1 Planctomycetota bacterium
CGCCAGACAAGCGCCGTTGAGCGACGATGATCACGACAAGCTCAAGAGCGCATTGCATGCGCTGGTGGCGATGCTGGCGCGATCGCCCAACAATGAAAAGACCAGCGCGGTGCTGGGAAAACCGGAAACACCGCCCGCCGCGGATGTTAACACGCCGAAGAAACCGGGCCACGGACGCAATGGAGCCGAGGCGTTCGACGGGGCGCGGAAGGTGCCCATCGCGCATCAGAATCTGAAGCACGGCGAGCGCTGCCCGGATTGCGGAAAGGGCAATTTATACGGGCAAAAGGAGCCGAAGGTGCTGGTGCGGATCATCGGACAGGCACCGCTGGCGGCCACTGTTTACTCGCTCGAGCGGCTGCGCTGTGGTGCCTGCGGGCAAGTGTTCACGGCGCAGGAGCCGGAGGGCGTGGGTCCGGAAAAGTACGACGAGACGGCGGGCGCGATGATCGCGCAGCTTAAGTATGGAAGCGGCGTGCCGTTCTACCGGATGGAGAAACTGGAGAGCCAGTTGGGCATTCCGCTGCCGGCGGCGACGCAGTGGGAGATTGTCGAAGACGTGGCCGCCATCCTGAAACCGGCCCACGATGAATGCATCCGGCAAGCGGCCCAGGGCGAGGTGATGCACAACGACGACACGAGCATGCGGGTGCTGAAGATGGAGCGCGAGCCCGATGATGACCGCACCGGTGTGTTCACCAGCGGCATCGTATCGACTCGCGAGGGCGGCCAGATTGCACTGTATTTTACCGGGCGCCAGCATGCCGGTGAGAACCTCGGCGACGTGCTGAAACAGCGGGCGGCGGAGCTTCCCGGGCCGATCCAGATGTGCGATGCGCTGTCGCGCAACGCGCCGAAATTAAACGCGGGTGCGGAGATTCTGCTGGCCAATTGCATGGCGCATGGGAGACGGCAGTTTGTCGATGTAGCCGCGAACTTTCCCGAGCAATGCCGCTACGTGCTGGAGAGGCTGGGCGAGGTGTATGGCCACGACGCCAAGGCGCGCGAGGAACGGATGACACCGGAACAACGGCTGCAATTTCATCAGCAGCACAGCGCGCCGATCATGACGAAACTGCATGGATGGCTGGATGCGCAGATTGCCGAACGCAAGACGGAGCCGAATTCCGGGCTCGGCAAGGCGATCAAGTATCTGTTGAATCATTGGCGGCCATTGACGCTTTTCCTCCGCGTTGCTGGGGCGCCGCTCGATAACAACATCGTCGAGAGGGCTTTAAAACGGGCCGTTTTGCACAGAAAGAACGCACTGTTTTATCG
>VGYC01000513.1 GCA_016873095.1 Planctomycetota bacterium
CCCATCAAGGAGTCAGAGATTTCATGCCCAAGGAATCCACTATCTGCTCGCAACACTCCGTTTCCCTTCCGCGTGTGATATTTTCGACTCACCCCTATGCTCAACTATCGAGCGTTGAACAGCCCTGGGATGCCGGCGAAGACGAGCGCGCCGACGATCTTCAGCGGCATCCGTCGGCCAAGCGCCAGCAGCACGAGCACGATCCACAGGATGACGCCGTTCGCCATGGTATAGGTTGCGAGCGTCGCCAGAATGCCGGCAACCAACGGGCGGTTGCGCACGAGTGCCAGCGACGCAAGCGTCGCCAGCAGCAGCACCAGGACGATTTGGACTTGGAATCCCCAAATGAAATTCTCGAGTTGACCGCCGGACAGAACCGTTGCCCAAGCGGCGATAGCGAAGGTCAGCCCGGCGCGGCGATCGATCACCGGGTCGCGCAGGGCGAGCCAGGCCAAGACGATGCCGTGAAAGGTTTGGATCGCAAGGTTTGCGCAGACCAGTAAGAGGTTGGTGCCGCCGAAGAGGTGGACGTCGGCGAGGAAGAACAGACGCGGCACTGCCAGCCGATGCTCGTTGTGCTGGCGCCACCACAGGGACGGCGACCAGCAATCGCGCGCGCACTCGCGAAACCAGGCCAACATGTCCCACTGGTCCTGAAATGGCGCCGTCAGGCGATGCTGCGCTACCATCCACAGGGTTGAGCCGATCAGCGCCGCGGCCCCGATGCCGAAGCATGTGAGCAGAATTCGATCGCGCAGGCCGATGCGGTCGGCCGCAGTCATTGCCGTCAGTCGGCCTCGCCGATCACGCGCAGCAGGTATTCGCCGTAGCCGCTCTTGGCGAGCGGGGCTGCCAGCTTTCTGACCTGGTCGTCGTTGATGAAGCCCATGTGGTGGGCGACCTCTTCGACGCAGGCAACCTTCAGACCCTGGCGGTCCTCGACGGTGCGCACGAATTCGGACGCCTGCAGCAGCGATTCATGCGTCCCGGTGTCGAGCCACGCATAGCCGCGCCCCATGCGTTCGACGCGCAGCGCGCCACGCCCCAGGTAGATGCGATTGACGTCGGTGATCTCCAACTCGCCGCGGGCCGAGGGCTTTATGCTGCCGGCAATGCGCACGACCTCGTTGTCGTAGAAGTACAAGCCGGTGACCGCCCAGTTGGAGCGCGGCTTCGCCGGCTTTTCCTCGATCGACACGGCCCGGCCGGAGCCATCGAACTCGACGACGCCGTACCGCTCCGGATCGCGCACGAGATAGCCGAACACGGTG
>VGYC01000514.1 GCA_016873095.1 Planctomycetota bacterium
GTCATCGAAATCACGATTCCGGCGGATTTCGAGACCGTCAGCATCGCGCCCTAGGCGCATTCAGGCCAACCAACCGGACAGGGAGTAACGCACGATTAAGATCAAGATTACCCGCCGCGCGCTTCTCGCCGGCACTGCCGCGACGGCGGGCGTGACAGCGTTCGCGGGACCGTGGAAGCACAATCGTGTCTGGGCGCAGCGCAGCGACAAGCCGATCCTTATCGGCCTCACGCACGACGCCAGCGGACAGTTCGCCAACTCCGGCCAGGACGAGCAACGCGGCACGATCATGGCCATCGAGGAAATCAACGCCAAGGGCGGCGTGCTCGGCCGCAAGCTCAACTACATCGTCGCCGACACCGAGACAACGCCCTCGACTGCGACGCGCATCGCCGAACGCATGATCAATCGCAACGAGGTGGCGTTCATCGTCGGCGCAATCCAGTCCGGTGTCGCCAACGCCATCGGCCAGGTGGCGCAGAAATACGGCACTGTCTACTTCAACACGAATTCGAGCTCGCCGACCGAGGCCGGCAAGGACTGCCAGCGCGTCAAGTTCGTCTGGGACGGCACCGGCGCCAACTTCGCCAACGCCGCCGCCGCCAATGCGGTCAAGACCTTCGGCAAGAAGTGGCTCCTGTTGACCAACGACTATGTCTGGGGCCACAACACCTCGAAGGCTACTCGCACGACGGCTGTCCAGTACGGTGCCGACATCGTCGACGAAATTTTGGTGCCGGTCGGCACGCGGGACTTCTCGCCGATCCTGTTGAAGGTGCAGCAGGCGCGACCGGACGTGGTGGCGGCGGCAGTTGGCGGCGACGATTTCAAGGTCATGCGCCAGCAGACAGTCGACATGAAGCTCGACCGCAAGCCGGCCTGGCTCAACAACCAGCAGGACTGGCCGGACGTCTACGGTCTCGGTATCGACTCCGTGTTCGGCGTCTTCGGCACGACCTGGTACCACAAGCTCGACTTGCCGGGCGTCAGCGACCTGGTGAAGAAGTACCAGGCGCGCTGGCCGGATACGCGGATCGACGTGCCGGGCAACGTGTTCTACAACGGCTACATGGCCATGCATGAGCTGGCCAAGGCCATCGAGCGCGCCGGCAGCACCAATAACCTCAAGGTCATTCGCGCTCTCGAAGGCCACAAGATGTCAGCCCGCGACCGCATGCAGCATTTCGACGCTTACATCGATCCGGTCTCGCATCACGTGCAGCAGACGATCTACATGGCGACCGGGGCGACAAGCCGGTCGAC
>VGYC01000515.1 GCA_016873095.1 Planctomycetota bacterium
GACCTAGTGGCCCCCGTCATTGCTTTTGACGGCGAGTTCTGAATCTCTGTCGCTGCACAGCAGCGATGGAGATGATTCGTGGCCGGGAAGGAGATCGCCGTCAAGAAGTATGTGGTTCGGTTGAGCGCGGACGAGCGTGAGAAGCTCTCGGAGTTTGTCCGCTCTGGAAAGCGCTCAGCGCAGTTGTTGACGAAGGCGCGGATCCTGCTGAAGGCGGATGTGTCGAACGCTGGCGAAGGCTGGAGCGACAGCAAGATCGCCGCGGCTTTGGACACCAGCGTCGCCAACGTCGAACGGACGCGCCGGCAATTGCTGGAGGAAGGGTTCGAGGCGGTGCTGACCCGCAAATACAATCCGCGCTCCACGCCGCGCCGGATTTTCGACGGGGTGGCGGAAGCCAAGCTGATCGCGCTGGCCTGCGGGCCGGCTCCGGCGGGCTGCGCCAGATGGACGCTGAGCCTGCTCGAAGAAAAGGTCGTGGAACTGAACATCGTCGAGAAAGCCAGCGACAACACGATCGGACGCACGCTCAAAAAAACATTCTCAAGCCGCATCTCAAGCAGCAATGGGTGATTGCGCCGCACGCCAACGCCGGCTTCGTCGCCAATATGGAAGACGTGCTGGAAGTCTATCAACGGCCGCATGATCCGCAGCGCCCTGTGGTGTGTCTCGACGAGACTTCGAAGCAAATGATCGCCGAGACGCGCGCTCCCATTCCCGCGGCGCCCGGACGCAAGGCGCGTCACGATTACGAATACGAACGCAATGGCGTGGCCAGTCTGTTCATGATGTTCGCGCCGCTGGAAGGCTGGCGCTGCGTCAAGGTCACCGACCGCCACGCCGCGATCGATTACGCCCATGTGCTCAAGGATTTGTCCGACATGCATTTCCCCGACGCGGCGAAGATCGTGCTGGTGCAGGACAATCTCTCGACGCATACGCCGGCCTCGCTCTACGCGGCCTTTCCCGCCGCTGAGGCCCGACGCCTCGTCGAGCGGTTCGAATGGCATTACACGCCAAAGCATGGCAGCTGGCTCGACATGGCCGAATCCGAACTCGCCGTTCTTGCAACCCAATGCCTGGATCGCCGCATTCCCGACAAGCCGACGCTGATCAAGGAGGTCGCCGCATGGCAGGACAATCGCAACAAGCGCTGCGTGAAGGCCAACTGGCAATTCACAACCGACGATGCCCGCGTTAAGCTGAGAACTCTTTACCCTCAGTTCGAATGACTCGGGCCACTAGAGCCGCGACGCG
>VGYC01000516.1 GCA_016873095.1 Planctomycetota bacterium
GCCGGCCGGCGAGGTCTGGTCGAAGCTGGCCGAAATGGTCCGGCGCCAGTACGAGGACGAATTCGGCCGGCAATGGCCGATCGAGGCGTTCGGTGTCGATGCCGGCTATCTGAGCCAGAAGGTCTATGCCTTCTGCCATCGCCTGGCGTCGACCGAGCGCGTCTATGCGCTGGACGGAAGGCCGAAATGGAAGGAGCCGCCGCTGGCGATGCCGTCGAAGATCGACGTGGATCAGGACGGCAAGAAGATCGGCGCCATCCTGCTTTGGCCGGTCGGAACCTGGGACCTGAAATCGGAATGGTACAGCGCGCTGGCCAAGACCCTCGAAGGCCCGGACAAGACGGGCCGCTGGCAGGTCGGCGCGGCGCATTTCAACTTCAACACCGACCGCGGCTATTTCGAGCAGGCCACGTCCGAGCATATCGAGGACAAGATCCACAGGCAGACCGGCCTCACGCTCAAGATGTGGGTGCGCGCGGGCAAGCAGCCCAACGAGCGGCTCGACATCCAGGTCTATGCGCGCGCGCTGGCGCACCACAAGCTCGACCATCTGACGCAGAGCCAATGGCTGGCGCTGGCGGCGCAACGCGCGCAGCGGCCCGACCAGGTGCAGCAGGATTTCGCCGAGCTGTGGAACAAGCCGGATCTCAAGGTGCCGGTCGGCGAGCTCGTGGAAAGGCCGGCACCGGCAGAAACGAGATCGCCGGCTCCGGCTGCGGCTGAGCAGGCGTCCAGCGAGGCAGTTGCGGCCCGCTCACCACAAGAGGCTTCTCCGCAGGTCGCTACACCCGCGCCGCCGCCTCGCGCTCAGCCGCCGCGCACCGTGCTGCGCTGGCAGCGATTGCACTAGGGACTCAGCGCGGCGCCAGTTTGATGGTCAGGTAGTTCTGTCCCTTGGCGCCGCATTTCTGGCAGCGCGCCTTGTCCTCCAGCTTGGCCAGCACGTCATGCTCTGAGCGGCCGCGCTTGATGACGGAATGGGGAATGATCGCGCCATGGCCGCAATGGAAGCAGCGGCCTTCGACCAGATGCCATTGCCGCAGATCACCAATACGGAACTGATAGCGCGGGATCAGGTGCCGCTCGTCCTTCATCGGCCAAGGCTGCACCCCACCATCAAGCAATGCCAATTGGAGCGCCCCCTCGGTCGAACGCCCTGCGGGCCTTCGACCTGCCGGGTTGGTGCTCCCGAACTTGGGAGCACCTTCCATGGCTTACAGCCAAAGCGATCTCGACAAGGTCCGGG
>VGYC01000517.1 GCA_016873095.1 Planctomycetota bacterium
TCCTCACCCCAGATACGACGCACCACCGATTCCGTCGTCTGCCAGCCAGCGGCGGCCTGACCTTGCCCTCGTTTCCCGGCTCCCTTAACCGAGCCGTTTACGCGGCTTGCCTTTCCTGGGCGGCAAGCCATGCCCGTTCGAATTGCACCGGGCTCACGTAGCCCAACGTCGAATGCAGCCTCCGGTGATTGTAGAAGGTCAGCCAGTCAACGATCTCATCCATCGCGGCGCGGCGGGTGGTAAAGCGCTTTCCATGAAGCCGACCGACTTTCAGCGACCCCCACAGGCTTTCGGTCGGTGCGTTGTCCCAGCAGTCGCCCTTGCGGCTCATCGAGGCGCGCATCCCGTAGGCCTTCAGCGCCCCGGTGAAGGCCTTGGCGCAGTACTGGCTGCCGCGATCGCTGTGCAGAATCGCCCCCGGGGCCGGACGCCTTCTGAACCACGCCATGCGCAGCGCATCGAGCACCAGGTCCTGGCGCATGTGCGGCTTCATCGACCAGCCGATCACTTGCCGGCTGAAGAGGTCCAGGATCACCGCCAGATACAGCCAACCCTCGTCGGTGGCCACGTACGTGATGTCGCTCGTCCACGCCGCGTTCGGGGCGGCCGGTGAGAAGTCGCGCCCCAACAGGTTCGGTGCGACCGGCAGCGCATGGTTGCTGTCCGTGGTGGCCTTGAACTTGCGCTTGCCACGGGCTCGGATGCCGTGCCGCTGCATCAGCGTACGGACCCGTTCCTTGCCAACCCGCAGCCCTTGGGTGAGCAGCTGCTTCCACACCCGCGGCCAGCCGTATTCGCCCCGGCTTTCGGCATGCACGGCGCGGATGTGCACGAGCAGCGCATCGTTGCCCAGCCGCCGCGGATGCGGCCTACCCGAGCGACGCCGGTGCTCGTGATACCCACTGGCGCTCACCCCCAACACTTCGCAGCTCAGCGACACCGGCCATTGCGTGCGGTGTCGCTCGATCCAGGCGTACTTCAATCCCGCTGCTTCGCGAAGTACGCCGTCGCTTTTCCCAGGATGTCGCGCTCCATCCGAAGCCGGGCGTTCTCCGCCCGCAGTCGCGCGATCTCCATCTGCTCCGGGCTCACGGGCTTGCTGCCCGGCCCGCCCAGCCGACCCTGCTGCTCGGCCTTGATCCAGTTGTGCAGCGTCTGCTCCGACAGCCCCAGGATCTTGGCCGTCGCCGCAATGCTCTGGCCGGTCTTGGCCAGCCGCACCGCCTCGAGTTTGAA
>VGYC01000518.1 GCA_016873095.1 Planctomycetota bacterium
CGATGCTGCGTGAAACCCTGCGGACAACCCTGGGCTGGGCCATCAAGCAGGTCACCGAGTTTTCGCAGAGTCCGGACCATGTGGTCGCTCAGCTGGGGTTGGCTTAAGATTGCAAAACTTTAGTAGTACCTTGGCGATGAGCACGGCTTCGATCTCTTCGAGGTTCCAGCTGGGTAGCTGAACCGGGCCGGGTGAAAGCGGCCCGTGTGGCGTCGTCGGCGCGGTCGCGGCAGCGCTCAGATTCAGATCGCACGGCTCGATGACCTTTCCTTGACCCATGATGGCCGCGCTTTCCAGCACGGCCCGCAACTGGCGGACGTTTCCTGGCCAGTGAAACGACATGAGTTCGGCCAGAGCCGTCGGTGACACCGCCCGTGCATTGGCCGAGGGCATGCTGCCCAGAAAGTGCTGCACGAGCGCCGGAATATCCTCGATGTGCTCGCGCAGCGGCGGCACGGCGATGTGGATGACTCCCAGCCGATAGTACAGGTCGCTACGGAACGCCTTGCGCTCGACCTCCGCGGCCAGGTCGCGGTTGGTGGCGGCAATGATGCGTACGTCGGAGCGTGATTCGTGCTCGGCGCCCACGGGCCGGAAGCTTTTGTTCTCGATGGCGCGCAGCAACGCGGCCTGTGACTCCACCGGCACTTCGCCGACCTCGTCGAGGAACAGGGTGCCGTCATCGGCTTGCTGGAACATGCCGAGGCGGGTGCCGGCGGCGCCGGTGAAGGCGCCGCGCACGTGTCCGAAGAACTCGGACTCGAATAGCGATTCGGCGATGGCGGCGCAATTGGCGACCACGAAAGGCCCGTGCGGGCGATTGCTCTGCTGATGCAGCGCCAGCGCCACCAGTTCCTTGCCGACGCCGGTCTCGCCCTGGATGAGCACGGTCACATTGCTGGGGGCGGCCCGGGAGATCTTGGCACGCAGCTGTTTGATGGCCAGGCTATCACCCACGAGCCGATCGTTGACCGGCGACCGCATGCGCAACCGGGAATTCTCGGCTTCGGTATTGGTTCACGGCGCGGGCAATAGAGATATTGCCCTTTGTTGATTGTGGTGGGCTTGGACTGCCTCGACAAGCCAGTCGAAGACGTTGCAGGATTGGCGGCGGCAGGTTTCGATGACAGTCAGCAGTCGCTCGACGAACTGACTGCCGGACGCTGATTGCGTGCCGAACGAGAGCTTCCGCCAGATGACCGCGTGCCGCAGCGCTTGCTCGGCGGCATTGTTGG
>VGYC01000519.1 GCA_016873095.1 Planctomycetota bacterium
TGTCGACAGCCTGTTCACCAAGGAACCCTGCACCATCGAATGGATCGCAACGTTCGGCCCGCAGGACGTGCTGATCGATATCGGCGCCAATGTCGGGATGTACACCATCCTGGCCGCGGGTGCGCGCGGCTGCCGCGTCTATGCCTTTGAGCCGGAGGCCCAAAGCTTCGCGCTGCTCAACAAGAATATCTTCGTCAACGGCCTTGCGGATAGGGTCACCGCCTATTGCCTTGGGCTCTCTGATGCCGCTGGCCTGGTGACGCTTAACCTGTCCGATTTCGGCGCCGGCGCCTCCAGCCACTCACTCGGCGCCGAAGTCGATCATTTGCTTCAGCCGCGGCCTGCCGCTTACAAGCAGGGCGGCATTGCCGCACGGCTGGACGACCTCGTGGCGCAGAATACGGTCCCCGTCCCCAGTCATATCAAAATCGACGTCGACGGCTTCGAGCATCGCGTGGCGAGCGGCGCATGGGCTACGTTGCAACGTCCGGAGGTGCGTTCCCTGCTGATCGAGATCAACAAGAACCTCGACGAGCATCGGGAACTGGTCGACTCGCTCGTCCGGCTGGGCTTCCGTTACGATCCGGGCCAGGTGGCTCGCGTCGAGCGGCCGGACGGGCCTTTCAAGGGATGTGCCGAATATGTCTTCCGCCGCTGATCATCACGTCGAATATCACCTACTCTACAAGCTGATCAACGCGCCGGTCCTGTCCTATCCGTTCCCGCATCTCTATGCCGAGGGCATCTTTCCCGAAGCGTACTACCGCTCGATGATGGACAGCTTCCCGTCGCCCGAGCAGATGCGCCCCATCGCCGACGAGAGGGCGCTGCCCAAGGACGCCTACCCCAGCCGCTTCATGCTGGCCCTGGAACCGGCCAAGCTGGCGGCCCTTCCTAAGCCGCGGCGGCAGATCTGGGAACGGTTGCGCCAGTTCCTGCTCGGCCCGGAGTTCGCCAACACGCTGCTGTGGAAGTTCGGCGACGTCGTGAAACAGCGGCTCACGGCCGCGGGCATCGCCAATCCTGTTTTCAACTCCGAGGCCATGCTGATCGACGATCGGCAGAACTACCGTATCGGCCCGCATACGGACAATCAGCGAAAGGTGATCACGGTGCTGTTCTATCTGCCGGAAGGCGCCGGCCAGCCGGGGCTCGGCACCTCGATCTATGTGCCCAACGATCCGAATTTCCGCTGCGCCGGCGGGCCGGAGCACCCGGTCGAGCGCTTT
>VGYC01000520.1 GCA_016873095.1 Planctomycetota bacterium
CCTTGCGGCCGGGCTGGAGGCGCTCACCGAGATGATGGAACGGGACGCACTGGAGGCCTGCGGGGCGCGTCATGAACGCAGCCGCCGGCGGACGGCGCATCGCTGGGGGAGAACAAAGGGCAAAATCGGCTTCCACGGCGGCAAGGTGGAGATCGAACGCCCGCGGCTTCGCGGCTTTGATGGGAAGGAACAGGCGCTTCCCAGCTGGGAAGTGGCGCTGACCGAAGACTGGCTCGGCAAATGGGCGATGAACCAGATGCTGATCAACGTATCGACGCGCAAGTTCCAACGGTCGGTGCGCCTGCCCGAAGGCGATGTGCCGGCGAAAAATGGGGCTGGCCTATCAAAATCAGCGACTTCCCGACGTTTCGTGGCGCTGTCGGCGGCGCGGCTGAAGGAATGGATGGCGTCTGATCTTTCCGGCCTCGACTTGCTGGTGATCCAGATCGACGGCATTCATATGGACGCGGACATGACCCTCGTCGCGGCGGTCGGCGTCGACGGGAATGGCGACAAGCATCCGCTGGGTGTCGTCGAGGGGGCCACGGAAAACGCCACAACCGTTCAGGCGCTGATCGACAATCTCATCGAACGCGGCCTCGATCCGGCTGTGCAACGCCTCTTCATCGTCGACGGCTCGAAGGCCCTTTCCAAAGCGATCCGGGCAAGCTTCGGGCGCGACGTCGCCATTCAGCGCTGTCAGATCCACAAGGCGCGCAACATCATGGAGCGACTGCCCAAATCGACCCATGCCCAGGTCAGGCGCGTCCTGCGACAGGCCTGGGAGATGGACGACGCGGACAAGGCCGAACAGCTCCTGCGCAATCTCGCCCGGCGGCTGGAAAAGGACTGGAAAGGCGTCTCTGCGTCGATACTCGAAGGGCTCGACGAGATGCTCACCGTCACGCGGCTCGGATTGCCGCCTGAACTACGGCGGTCGCTGGCCTGCACCAATATCATCGAGAATGTCATGGGCACGGTGCGCCGCGTCTGTCGGAACGTGAAATACTGGCGCTCGCCGTCGATGGCTTTACGCTGGACCGGCGCCGCCATGCTGGAGGCCGCCAAAGGCTTCCGGCGGCTGAAGGCCTGCAAGCAGCTCCCGCTCCTGAGGGCGGCCCTCGCCGAGCGCATGGCGAAAACGATCCCGTCAAACGAACATCTTGCTCAACCAGCAAAGGCCGCATAACATTCAGAGCAGCGACGCGGTCAACCGCTTTTCA
>VGYC01000521.1 GCA_016873095.1 Planctomycetota bacterium
CTTTTTTCGCTGCTGCGTTGCTGATTTCTTCAAGTGTTAATATGTTGCAGATTTATTGCGACGGGCCATACAGGGGGGCTGGACAAGCAGTGCCGCGGCTCCCAGGCTCGGGAGATCGTTTGTTCGTCAAGGTGCTTCACAAGATTGGACCGATTCCCGAACTGTTTTATTCTACACGTCCGGTGTGAAAAAACCAAGGAGGGCACAGCGTCGCGGCCCAAGCTCTTCATTCCAGAAGATCGCGCAGTTCCTCGCGGAGACGATGCAGCACGCGCGACTTGGCGACGCGGACGGCGCCGGCAGACATGCCGAGATCGGCAGCCACGTCGTTTGCCATCCGCCCCTCGACGGCCGTCTTCCAGAATGCCTGCCAGGTGTGCGGCTCGAACTCGCCGCGAACCAGCTCGAGGGCGCGGTGAAACAGCCCGCGCTCGGCCTGGACTTCGGCGATGCTGCCTTCGTCAATGCTCAGCGGCGCTGGCAGCAGCGTCAGGCGATCCAGGGCCTCGCTGCCGCCCACGCCGCCGGGGTGGCGCTGCCGGCGTCGAAAGTGATCGAGCACCTTGTTGCTGGTGATGGTCCGCAGCCAGCCGCGAAACGTGTCGCCCGGCTGCCGCTTTCGAAAGCCGCCGATGTGCGTCGCCACGGCCAGAAACACTTCCTGAAAGACATCGGCGACATCCGGTTCCTGCAAGCCGCGGCAGCGGCACCAGTGCAGCACCAAGGGCGCGTACAGGCCGACCAGCCGGTCCCACGCTGCCGCATCGTCCGCCCGGGCGCGCTCGAGCAAGCTGCGCGACGTCCCCGACGAAGATTGCCGATCGCTGCCAGTGATCTCGGGAAGGTCGGTCATGGCGGACTGATACCTCTCAGGCAGTATAGCCTTGGAGATTGCTTCATGAAACTCGACTTGCTGGTTCTGAATTGCCGGGTCGCGTCCCTACAATTGCTGTAATGTGCTGTAACGCCCCGGCGTTGATTGATACACACAGTATTGGTTCACGGCGCGGGCAATAGAGATATTGCCCTTTGTTGATTGTGGTGGGCTTGGACTGCCTCGACAAGCCAGTCGAAGACGTTGCAGGATTGGCGGCGGCAGGTTTCGATGACAGTCAGCAGTCGCTCGACGAACTGACTGCCGGACGCTGATTGCGTGCCGAACGAGAGCTTCCGCCAGATGACCGCGTGCCGCAGCGCTTGCTCGGCGGCATTGTTGG
>VGYC01000522.1 GCA_016873095.1 Planctomycetota bacterium
GACCGAGGAATTGCTCAAGGCCAGCAAGCTCGAGTCCGTCGGCGTGCTCGCCGGCGGCATCGCGCACGACTTCAACAACATCATGACCGCCGTCATCGGCAACCTCTCGCTGGCCAAGCTCTACTGCGAGCCCGGGGACAGGATCCACCAACGGCTCGAGGAGGCGGAGAAGGCGTCGCTGCGCACGAAGGACCTCACGCAGCAGTTGCTCACCTTCGCCAAGGGCGGCGCGCCGGTGAAGGCCACCTCGTCGATCACCGAGTTGATCCAGGGTTCGGCCGAGTTCGCGTTGCACGGCTCCAACGTGCGCTGCGAGTTCCATTTCCCGCCCGGACTCTGGGCGGTCGAGGTCGACCAGGGACAGTTCAGCCAGGTCGTCCACAATCTCGCCATCAACTCGATGCAGGCGATGCCCGAGGGCGGCGTGATCAAGATTCTCGGCGAAAACGTCACGCTCGAACGCCGGCACGGGCTGCCGCTGCCGCCCGGCCGTTTCGTGAAGATCTCCATGCGCGACACCGGCATCGGCATCAAGTCCGACCATCTCTCGCGCGTGTTCGACCCTTACTTCACCACGAAGGAAAAGGGCACCGGCCTCGGCCTGGCGGTCAGCTACTCGATCATCAAGAAGCACGAGGGACTCATCACCGTCGAGTCCGCCGTCGGGTTCGGCACCACGTTTCACATCTACCTGCCGGCCTCCACGAAAGCCGTCCCCGTCGCCGAGGTCACCAAGGACGAGCCCATCTCCGGCCACGGGCGCATCCTCGTGATGGACGACGACCCGCTCATCCGCGAGCTCGCGCAAACGGTCCTTGAATACCTCGGCTACGAAGTCGAGACCGTGTCCGACGGGTCCGAGTGCATCCGCAGCTACACGACCGCGATGGCCGGCGGCCGGCCCTTTGCGGCGCTCGTGATGGACCTGACGATTCCCGGCGGCATGGGCGGCAAGGAAGCGATCAAGAAGCTGCTCGAGATCGATCCGAACGTGCGGGCGATCGTCTCCAGCGGTTACTCCAGCGGGCCGGCGATGGCCAACTACCAGCAGCACGGCTTCCGGGGCGTCGTGGCCAAGCCCTACCAGATCGAGGAACTCGCCAAGGCTCTCGACGCGGTGATCAAGAACGGCACGGTCTGACGTCGTTGGATTTCAAGTTCCAAGTTGAATGCCGCCCGGCTGGTTCGGCACGCATCACGACCCTGGAATTC
>VGYC01000523.1 GCA_016873095.1 Planctomycetota bacterium
GACCGAGGAATTGCTCAAGGCCAGCAAGCTCGAGTCCGTCGGCGTGCTCGCCGGCGGCATCGCGCACGACTTCAACAACATCATGACCGCCGTCATCGGCAACCTCTCGCTGGCCAAGCTCTACTGCCAGCCCGGGGACAAGATTCACCAGCGGCTCGAGGAGGCGGAGAAGGCGTCGCTGCGCACGAAGGACCTCACGCAGCAGTTGCTGACGTTCGCGAAGGGCGGCGCGCCCGTGAAGGCCACCTCGTCGATCACCGAGTTGATCCAGGGCTCGGCCGAGTTCGCGTTGCGCGGCTCCAACGTGCGTTGCGAGTTCCATTTCCCGCCCGGGTTGTGGGCGGTCGAGGTCGACCAGGGACAGTTCAGCCAGGTCGTCCACAACCTCGCCATCAACTCGATGCAGGCGATGCCCGAGGGCGGAGTGATCAAGATTCTCGGCGAGAACATCACGCTCGAACGGCGGCACGGGCTGCCGCTGCCGCCCGGCCGCTTCGTGAAGGTCTCCGTGCGCGACACCGGCATCGGCATCAAGCCCGACCATCTCTCGCGCGTGTTCGACCCCTACTTCACCACGAAGGAAAAGGGCACCGGCCTCGGCCTGGCGGTCAGTTACTCGATCATCAAGAAGCACGAGGGACTCATCACCGTCGAGTCCGCCGTCGGGCTCGGCACCACGTTTCACATCTACCTGCCGGCCTCGACGAAGGCCGTCCCTGTCGCCGAGGTCACCAAGGACGAGCCCATCTCCGGCCACGGGCGCATCCTCGTGATGGACGACGACCCGCTCATCCGCGAGCTCGCGCAAACGGTCCTCGAATATCTCGGCTACGAAGTCGAGACCGTGCCCGACGGGTCCGAGTGCATCCGCAGCTACACGACCGCGATGGCCGGCGGCCGGCCCTTTGCGGCGCTTGTGATGGACCTGACGATTCCCGGCGGCATGGGCGGCAAGGAAGCGATCAAGAAGCTGCTCGAGATTGACCCGCAAGTGCGGGCGATCGTCTCCAGCGGTTACTCCAGCGGGCCGGAGATGGCCAACTACCAGCAGCACGGCTTCCGGGGCGTCGTGGCCAAGCCCTACAAGATCGAGGAACTCGCCAAGGCTCTCGACGCGGTGATCAAGAACGGCACGGTCTGACGTCGTTGGATTTCAAGTTCCAAGTTGAATGCCGCCCGGCTGGTTCGGCACGCATCACGACCCTGGAATTC
>VGYC01000524.1 GCA_016873095.1 Planctomycetota bacterium
CGGTTGAACAAGGAATGGCGCAACGTCCGGCTCTACGGCCAGGAACGGAACATGATGACCTCGTCCATTGCCCGGATGAATTGTTTCCTGCACGGCATCGAGGATTTCCGGATTGAACGCGGCGACACCCTGTCTGAGCCGAAGTTTGTCCAGGGCGACCACCTCCAGCGATTCGACGTGGTGCTGGCCAATCCGCCGTATTCCATCAAGCAATGGGATCGCGACGCCTTTGCCTCCGACCCGTGGGGACGCAATCTCTACGGCACACCGCCGCAAGGCCGCGCCGACTACGCTTTCCAGCAGCACATCCTCCAAAGCCTCAATCCCAAGACCGGCCGTTGCGCGGTGCTCTGGCCGCATGGCGTTCTGTTCCGGCAGGAGGAAGCCGACATGCGGCGCAAGCTCATCGAGGCTGACCTCATCGAATGTGTGCTCGGGCTTGGGCCGAACTTGTTCTACAACTCGCCGATGGAGGCGTGTGTGGTCATCTGCCGCACCGCCAAGCCCAAGGCGCGCCGGGGCAAAATCCTGCTCATCAACGCCGTCAACGAAGTCACCCGCGAACGCGCCCAGAGCTTTCTGACCGACGACCACATTGAGTACATCGTCAAAGCCTACGAGCAGTTCAAGGACGATCCCGGCTTCGCCCGCGTCGTCACGCTGGAGGAAATCCGCGCCAAGGATGGCAACTTGAGCATCCCGCTCTTCATTGCGCCCGTTGGCAACGGATCAACGGTCGAAGTGAAGGCAGACTCCGGCTTGGCGGGTTCATGCGGCCAGTGGCTGCAATCGGCCGCCACCGTGACGGAGTCGCTCGCCAGCTTGCTGCCCAAAGCCGCATTGCCGGAGCGTAACGGCAAACTTCGCGTCAACCCGGCTTGGGCCAGGCTGCCGCTGTTTGAGCGCAAGGGGTGGAAGCGCGTGCGGTTTGGGGATGTGGTGGAGAATCTCAATGAGACGTGCGAGCCGGAGGCGGCGGGGCTGGAGCGGTTCATCGGGCTGGAACATCTTGAGCCGGGGTCGCTGCATATTCGGGCGTGGGGCAATGTGGCGGATGGCACGACGTTCACGCGACGCTGTCGGCCGGGGCAGGTGCTGTTCGGCAAACGCCGGGCGTATCAGCGCAAGGTGGCGGTGGCGGAGTTCGACGCGGTGGTGTCCGGCGACATTTATGTGCTCGCGCCCAAGGGCGACCGGCTGCTGCCGG
>VGYC01000525.1 GCA_016873095.1 Planctomycetota bacterium
TTTTTTGAGCGTCGATTGAGGGTGATGATGCGCGCCTTCGGATCGCCGAACTCGCCACGCACCTCCGGGTGCGGCCGAAACCCGGGGAACGCGTACGCGTCCCATAGGTGCCGCCGCCGCTTCGTTGATTTGGCCATCCGGATATCATGCCAAATCCAAATGTCCCGCGAAACGCCTGAAACCAAGCGATCCTGCGGCTTTCGGCCATGCCTACCTCGTCAAATCACCCACTCGTTTTCCTGATGAGCCAGATTCTTGTTCTGGTCCAGAACCTCCATGGTGGCGATCACGGCCATCATGGTGGCGTCGGCGCGCTTGCTGGCGACCTCGAACAGGGGCGTGCTCTGACGATCGGTCACGATCGGCTTGATCGTCGCCTTCGTGAAGGTCTCCTTCCCCCATTTCTCGTTGGTCGAGCCGGCGATGACGGCAACCACCTTGCCGGCCACGTCGAGGTCTTCGATGGTCTTGTAGGGGCTATCCGCGGCAACAAAGATCGCCTGCGAGTTGGATGTGATCGGACGTGTGAACAGCACCTGCTGGGCGCGCACCGCGGTGATGTAGGTCTGGGCGGCAGAGATGTCGCACTTGCCGGTCGTCACGTACTGAACCAGCGTGCCCCAGGTAGAGTCGACCCATTCGACCTTGACGTTGAGCGTGGCGGCGAACTTGTTCGCCATGTCGATGTAGGTGCCCTGCCACTCGTTGGTCTTCGGATCCTTGGCCGCGACCGGCGGGGAGTCGGTGGTGCACAGGCGAACCACGCCGTTCTTCTTGATCTTGGCCATCAGATCGTCTGCGGCTTGAGCGGGGTTTGTACCCGCAACCAGCAAGCCGGCAATGGCGACCGCGCTGACTCTCGATGCCTGGATGACGCTTCTCATGTCTCTTGCTCCCCGTCTCGGTTGAAGTGAATCGTCCCTGTTCGACCTCGTGATGCGCGTCTCAGCGCGGCCGTTCGCCGCGAATGGCGACGCGGTGCATGCGCCGGCGCGCCGGTGCGAAGCCGCGCAGCTTGTAGAAGTAGTCGTGATTGGCGAGATGCAACGTGCAGCGATTGTCCCAGAAGGCGATCGAATTCGCCTCCCAATGGAAGCGGCAGGTAAACTCGGGCTTCTCGGCATGCTGGTTGTCAACGCCGGAGTAAAAATGCATCGGCTGGCCGGAGTAAAAGTGCGTCACGGCTGATGGCAGGAAGGCCCCCC
>VGYC01000526.1 GCA_016873095.1 Planctomycetota bacterium
GGTCCAGGAGTGGACGACGGGATGCTGGTTGAAATGATCGATGGCGGCCATGAGGCGATCCTTGAGTTCCTGCTTGGAGGCGACCCGGATGTGGCGAAGCACCGAGCGGGCGAGCTTGGAGAAGAAGCCTTCGACGAGATTGAGCCAGGAGCCGTGCTTCGGCGTGAAGACGAACTCGAAGCGGCCAGGGCGCTGCTCCGCCAGCCAGGTGCGCGTCTCTTTCGAGATGTGCGCCGAATGATTATCGAGGATCAGCTTGATCGCCGTGTGCGCCGGGTAGGCCGTATCCAGCAGCGTCAGGAACTCGACAAACTCGCGGCTGCGGTGGCGGTCCTTGGCCAGGGCATGGACTTGGCCGCTGAGCAGGTCGATGCCGGCCAGCAGGCTGACCGTGCCGTGGCGCTTGTACTCGTGATCGCGGCCGATGGTCGGGTGCATACCGGGCTGCGGCGGCAAGTCCGGCGTCGTCGTGCCGATCGCTTGCACGCCCGGCTTCTCGTCGTAGGAGACGATCGCCACCGCGTCAGTCAACGGCTTCTTCTTCAGCAGCTTGACCTGGCGGTAGACGCACAGCACTTCCGCCATCTTCGCGGCGAACTCCGGGTCGCGGCGCTCCAGGAAGTAGCGCACCTTGTGCGGCTTCACGTCCTCGGCATCGAGGATCTTGCATACCGTGCCTTGCGCCAACTCCGACAGGCAGGCATGGCCCGCCGACGCCCCATGCCGGCGCGCATGCTCCGCCAACAGCCGCGTCGTCCAGACCTCGTGCGGATAGCCGAAATCCTTCGCCTTGCGGCAGGCGACATCGACCAGCCAGGCGCGCGCCTCCACGGTGATCACCGGCTCGCGACCCGGTCGCGGGCTATCCTCCAGCGCCAGCATCGCCCCTTGCTCCAGCGCTCGCTCGATGCAGCGCTGCACGGTCCGGTGATGCACACCCAACTGCCGACCGACAGCGAAGAACGACGGGTCCTTACGATACGCCAGCAGCATCCGCACCCGGGTAACGCGCGCCACAGGCTCCGTACGCGACCGCGCAATCGCTCGCAGTTCCGACAATTCCTTCCTGCTGACGCGCAGGTCGATCACTCGCCGCGGTGCAACCATGACGACCACCATCGTTGCCAACCACCGCCAAACGCATACCATATCTCGCGACTCGCGCGGAACCAGCTACAAGTGATTGGTTCTACGGA
>VGYC01000527.1 GCA_016873095.1 Planctomycetota bacterium
TCCCGCTCAGGCGCTGGGCGGGTCGAGGCCGCCAACCGCCGCAACAGGGGGGCACGACCATGGACATCAACCAGATCAAGGACCGGATCGCTGCCGGACGCATGACCCGCCGCGACCTCAACAGGGTGTTGGCCTCGGCCGGACTCGCGACAATCGCGGTGCCGCATGGGCCGCGCACGGCGAGGGCGCAGGGCGGCGAGGCGGTCTCCTTCACTTGGGCGGGGAACGATGTTCCTGAGCTGCACGGCGAATACATCGCCAAGCACGGAGCGGCACCCGAGTTCTCGATCTATGCCGACGAGTACGAGGCGTTCGCGAAGGTCAACACAGGTTATCGACCCGACGTCGTGCAGCCCTGTAGCCCTCTCGTTTCACAATGGCGGGACGCCGGCCTCATTCAGGCCATCGACACGAGCCGCTTGTCGCATTGGCCAGACGTCTTTCCAATCCTCAAGGACCTGCCCGGCACGCAGTTCGAGGGCCAGCAGTGGTTCGCGCCGTTCAGCTGGGGTCGGACGTCGGTGACATACCGAACCGACATGGTCGAATGGGAAGGCGAGGACTCTTACGGCTTGCTGTGGGACGAACGCTTCAAGGGCAAGCTCGCCGTGTTCGACTCGGTCGACGAGACCGTCTTCACGGCCGCCATCTACGCGGGTGTCGATCCGTGTGATATGGGCGATGCCGAGCTCGACAAGGTCATGGCCCTGCTCGCCGAGCAGAAGTCCTTGCTGCGCTTCTACGCGACCGCTGAGTCCGACAGCGTGCAAGCGTTGGCCGCGGGGGAAATCGTTGCTGCGCTCACCTGGGACTCAGGTGCGGCTCAGCTGAAGGCGCAGGGCGTTCCGGTGCACTTCATGTCACCGAAGGAAGGTGTCGAGACTTGGTGCTGCGGCCTGGTCTTGATCAAGGACGCGCCGCATGCCGACAAGGCCTATGACCTCATCGACGCCTTGCTGGCACCGGAGAGCGGCGAGTTCTACATCTCCATCTATGGCACCGGCCACTCCAACCGTGTGTCGTTCGAGCGCGTGAGCGATGAGAGGCTGGCTGAGCTTCAGCTGCCTCGGGACCCCTCGGGCCTGCTCGAGACCGGCGTCATGTATTGCAAGTTCAAGGATAAGGACACAGTGATCGAGCGATTTGAGGAAATGCAAGCCGAGTCCTAGGTCGCCCACCGGCAGCGGGGCTGA
>VGYC01000528.1 GCA_016873095.1 Planctomycetota bacterium
TGCGAATGAAAGATTGACACTACGCCCGATCAGCGAGGCGGCCAGCGTGACAAGGCTGACGACGAGGTTCATCGGCACGGCCGCCTTCGGCGTCATCCCGAGAAGACCTACAAGAACAGGCAGGCGAAACTCTGCACCGCCGAGGCCGATCAGCCCCCCTAGTGCACCGATGACGCCTCCGCTGGCGGCTGCCGTGAGCGGACGCTTCATGATGTTGCCGTCACATGGTCGCGCGCCACGGCCATGGATTTGAGAATCGCGAAGCATGGCATGCCGGCGGCGAGTTCCAGGCTTTCCGCAGCCCGCTGCGTGATGCGCGCTAGGAGGGTGTCCTCACCGACGCGCAGACGCACCAGCGCGCCGGGACCCTCGCCAAAAGCAACATGCTCCACAATGGCCGGCAAGATGTTTTGTGCTGACAGGCCGACGGGACGCTGACGAGACAGCAAAATTTCATGGGCCAATATCCGCACGCGCACGGCCGTCCCCCTCTCGCCGTCGATCCGGGGAAGCCAGAGCGGCCCTGCTAGTGTGTCGAGCCTGGTCAGTTCATCCGCCTCCTGGGCCGCGATCCGCGCGGCGATCGACGACCCTGCCTCGCGGATGCCGAGCGCGTGTAGAACAGTTGCGTCGAACATGACCTCTGCTGCCGTACCAGCGCGCAGCATCCTCCCATGCTGGATGACGAGCATTCGGTCGGCGAGCATGCGCGCCTCGTCCATGTCGTGGGTGACCAGGATCACCGGCATGTTCAGATAAGCCCGGAGCGCCGCAATTTCCCCAAAGAGCGTCTCGCGCGTGGCTCGATCCACCGCAGAGAAGGGCTCATCGAGCAAAAGGGCCTGGGGCTGGCGCGCAAGCGCACGGGCGACGGCCACGCGCTGTTGCTGGCCGCCCGAAAGTTGGGCGGGGCGCCGCTTCTCCAAGCCGGCCAGATTGACCAGCGCGAGCAGACGCTGTGCCTCGTCCAGCCGCCTTGACGCAGGCAGATGGTCAATCGCAACAGCAACATTAGCCTCTGCCGTCATGTGCGGAAACAGGGCATAGGACTGAAACACGATTCCCACTGTCAACGCCGGAGTAAAAATGCATCGTCTGGCCGGAGTAAAAGTGCATCACGGCTGATCGCAGGAAGGCCCCCCCGCGGGGGGCCTTCCTACGCCCTCGTTTATTCCTTGGGTGGGCTGTCGGG
>VGYC01000529.1 GCA_016873095.1 Planctomycetota bacterium
CCCGCGGCAAGGCCGCCGTGCTGGTGGGCGGCGGGGGCGGCAAGATGCTCAGCGATGCGGGCGTCGGTCGTGTCGCCCCCTTCCGTCTTGTCGAGGCGTGACTCGCCACCGGGCGCGCATCGCCGCCCAACGCTCGCAGCAACCGCTCCAGCTCATTCATCGTGCATCTCCGCGCACGTCCTCGCCCCCGCCACAGTACCAACTGCGGCCACGGCCGCAAGCGGGATGGCACGACGTTTGCGCCATGCCGCCGCGTAGGGCGTCTGCGCCGCGTCCTGACAAGCCAGTTCGACCCAAGTAAGGTGGGAGGAGGGGCGGGTCATTCGCCGCCGCCGATGCGGACCTGCGTGTCGGGGGTGAGCGAAGATTGGTCGCCGAGGAGGCCTTCTTTGGCCATGAAGGCCGTCAGCTCTGCCATCGCACGGGTAGCCAGCTTCGATCCTGGCGGTGCTTTGATGCCTTGCACCAGCCATTGCCGGCCAGCCGGAGATGTGATGATTTTGGACAATGCCGCGGGGCCAAGCACGACAGCGCCTGCCGTCAACAGCGAGCCGGGCGTCATACCGCCGGTCCACCCAATCGTCCCCAGGGTCGCCGCCTGCACCAGTCGCATTGTGCCGCTGGCTTGTTTCAGTTGCATGAACACCTTGCCGCGCGAGTCGTCACCAGTGGTAAGCCGTTTCAGCAGTGTGACGACCTCTTGCAGCCCTTGTTGGGCCTCATCGCCGACCAACAGGCGCAATCGTGCCGGCGAGAGCGTCTTGAGCCTCTCTTGCACCTGTCCGATAGATGCCAGCCCTTCATCGCCACCATCCAAGATGGCTTGCAGTGTTTTTTGTTCCAAAGCCCGCCGTGTTTGGGGGCTGATCAAAGCCTGTGTACGCCGCAGCGTCTCGATCGACTTACTACGAATCTTGGACGCCAATACTGAAGGGTCCTTATCGACCATCTTTAGGAGCCGATCCGTATCAGCCTGGATCAGGCTTCGCTGGTGTTTAGCCAGTATGGCTCGCGCATCGGGACCCAGCAACAGGCGCAATCGACCTTCGCCATACTCCTTGACGATGTTCTCTACGGCTTTGGTCGAAGGACCGCGTTCAAAGATAGACGCCAACGTCGCCTGTTCCAACACGCCGCGCTCTCCTTTCGGGATAGCGCGCAGCACTTCCGCAATGACTTCT
>VGYC01000530.1 GCA_016873095.1 Planctomycetota bacterium
GATGGACGCTCGGACGCAGTCAAACGAAGCAGCGCGACGACGCGCTGACCGCATGGCTGCGGAAGAAGGGCCGGCCTGTCCCCGAGCAGCTCGAGGAGCGGGAGCCGGAGCTGGACGCCGACCTGCTGCCGGTGTTCACGGCATGGACGCAGCTGATGGACGGCAGGCAGGTCGGCAACGGCGAGGCGCTGAGTTGGTCCGAGCTGTCGCGGTACTGCGAGGACCACGGCGTCGATGGAGAGGCTCGCCGGCGCTGGTGCCGGCTGCTAAAGGCTATGGACCGCGCCTACGTCGCGCACATCAACGAGAGGACGGATGGCAACGCTAGAACTGGCAATCGACGCGACGAAGGCCCAGCAGGGCGCGCAGGTGGCCGAGCAGGCCATGAAGCGCGTCCAGACGGCGGCTGAGGGCACCGGCAAGGCTGTTCAAGACGCCGGCTCGAAGATGTCGGCGGCGTTCCAAGCGACCGGCGGGAGCATCCAGATCGCCGGCGGCTTGGCGCAGACGGCCAAGGCCTTCGGCGAACTGAACGTGCAGGCCGGCTTGTTCAACAGCAGCAGGCTACTGCTTGAAATTGGAAAGACCGCGCAGGATTTCCGCGAGCTGTCGGCCGGTGTGACCGGAGTCAGCGGCGCGTTCAGCACGCTGACGGCCATCGTGAAGGCCAACCCGCTGTTGGCGGCGGCGACGGCCATCGGCACCATCGCTTCGGCCATTGGGCTGTTCGCTTCAGAGACCAAGAAGGCGACGACTGCCTACAGCGGCTTCACCGAGGAGCTAGCCAAGACGCGCATCAGCGACGAGGCCGCAAAAATGCTCGGAATTGCCGTCAGCGGTGAGGCTGGCCGAACTCGTGCGCTGCGGCAAGCCGCAGAGTACACCGCGGCCGGCGGCGTCTTAACGACTGGGCAGTTGCCAGGCTATGAGCGCGAGATGGCGCAGTTCCTTGTCAATCAGGGTGTGTACGGCGACTTGGATTCTGTCCGGCGCATCAGACAGCAGGTGGCAGCGCGCCAGTTCTTGGAGACTGGCGGGACGACTCGCATGGGACCGGGACAATTTTCGCGAGAGGAGTTCTTCCCAGGGCTTCCAGGCGACATCATACTGACCAGACAGCAGACCGAAGAGCTACTGAAGGAGCTGTACCAGACCAACCAGAAGCAGTTGGAGGC
>VGYC01000531.1 GCA_016873095.1 Planctomycetota bacterium
GGGGTGGCGGCGACGATCGCTTCGAGCCAGTCGTTCTCGATGATCCAGCGCCGGATGTTGCTCTCGCCTTGTCCGGCGTCGCCGGTGAAGAGCAAGCTGCCATTGTGCACCTCGGCGATGCGGCTGCCGAGCCTGGTGCCGCGCTTCATCTTGGACGGCATGAAATCGAACTCGCGCGACGGGAAGGCGTCATTGGCCAGGGTCGAGTGCTCCGGCCCGCCGACGATGTTATCGGCGGCGTCGCCCTCGCCCTTGAGCAGCAGATCGGCCTTGCAGATGGCATAGGTCTCGGCGTTGATTTCCTGGCCATAGAGATGGGTCGCCACTTGCTTGCCATGGTCGGCGGCAAGCTGCTGGAGCGTCTCCTCGGCCACCGTCAGCATGCCGCCGGTGCCGCAGGCGCCGTCATAGAGCAGAAAGGTGCCCGATTCGATCTTGTCGGCGATCGGCAGAAGGATGAGCTTGGCCATGAGCTTGACGGCGTCGCGCGGCGTCCAGTGCTCGCCGGCCTCTTCGTTGTTGTCCTCGTTAAAGCGCCGCACCAGCTCCTCGAACACCGTGCCCATGCCGTGGTTGTCGAGGCTTGGCTGGCCCACCGAGCCGGCATCGTTCAGCATCGGGCTTGGGCCGAGATTGATGTCGGGCGACAGAAACTTCTCGATCAAGCTGCCCAAGGCATCGGCCTTGGACAGACAGGGGATCTGGTTGCGGAACTCGAAGTTCTCCAAGATGTCCTGGACATTGGGTGAAAAAAAAGCCGTCGAGATAGGCCTCAAAATCGGCCCTAAGCCGCTGCTGGTTCGTGCGTGATCTCAGATCGCGCAAGGTGAATGGAGCGGTGTTGTAGAGGGCCTGTCCCGCTGCCTGGCGTAGCGCCTGGTCCTGATGGACGATTCTGGCCTTGTCGAGCGGGGCCTTCATGGCGAGCACGGCCTGCTTGGTCGGCTCCAGCACCGCGTCAAGCCGGCGCAGCACGGTCATGGGCAGAATGACATCCCGGTATTTGCCGCGGACATAGAGGTCGCGCAAGACATCATCGGCGATGCCCCAGATGAAATTGGTGATCCGGTTGAGATCGCCATTGCCCATGGAATCGGTTTGCTCCGTGCGATGTTCGGCCATGCTATTCGTTCGGAATCCAATTGGCTATGGTTGCCAGGCCGCCGTT
>VGYC01000532.1 GCA_016873095.1 Planctomycetota bacterium
AGACGCTGTCGCGCCAGCACCCCTTGCCGTCCATGCTGATGGCGATGCCGTTCGCCTGGAGCAGGCCGGTGAACTCGCCGCTGGTGAACTGGCTGCCCTGGTCGGTGTTGAAGATCGCGGGCCGGCCATGACGAGCAAGGGCCTCGCGCACGGCGTCGAGGCAGAAGTCGGTCGTCAGCGTGTTGGACAGCCGCCACGCCAGCACCCGGCGTGAGAACCAGTCCATCACCGCCACCAGATAGACTAAGCCCCGTCGCATCGGGATGTAGGTGATGTCCGCCGCCCACACCTGGTTCGGCCTCTCAACCGTCAGGTTGCACAGCAGATAGGGATAGACCCGATGGCCCGCGTGCCGGCGGCTGGTGTTCCGCCGGCGATAGAGGGCCTCGATCCCCATGCGCCGCATCAGCCGGGCAACGCGCCGGCGCCCGACGGCAGGACCCTCCCGCTTGAGCAGGTCGCGCAGCATCCGGCTGCCCGCGAAGGGATAGTCCAGATGCAGCTCGTCGATCCGGCGCATCAGCGCCAGATCCTCCGCCGACACCGGCCGCGGCGCGTAGTAGGCCGTGGACCGGGCCAACTCCAGGACCCGGCATTGCCGGGTCACCGGCAGCGCGTGCGTGCGGTCGATCATTTTCTTGCGCTCAGCAGGCCCGCCTTGGTGAGCGCGCTTTCTAAAAAATCGTTCTCCAGCGCCAGCTGCCCGATCTTCGCGTGCAGCGTCTTCACGTCCGGCCCCGGCGCCGCTTCGCCGTTCGCCGCCCCGAACACCAGCGCCGCCCGCTCCAGCAGCTGCGTCTTCCACTCGGTGATCTGGTTCGGATGGACGTCAAACTGCTGCGCCAGCTCGGCCAGCGTCTTGTCGCCCTTCAGCGCCGCCAGCGCCACTTGCGCCTTGAACGACCCTGAGTGGTTCCGTCTCTTCCTGCGTGCCATGCCTTTGCTCCAAAATAGGCCTCCGCGAGGCCGTTGCTGAAGCAAGGCTACCACTTATCCCCCTGTCCGAATTTCCGGCGCCCTCTCTGCTTATCAGGATTAACAAACGGCTGAACATAGACGGTCTCTATCTATTCTTAAAGTTCAGCCGGTGCTGAGAGCCGACGTATCAGCAATTTGTGGTTCTAGGTACTAGACCAATCTTAAGCGAGGCAGAACCCTTC
>VGYC01000533.1 GCA_016873095.1 Planctomycetota bacterium
TCTCTAGGGGCGCCGCCGGCGCGGTGCCCGCCTGACCGGCGGGCACGAAGGCCGGCCCGACGAACGAAGGCTCCCCCTCGGCGCCCGACAAGAGCGCCGGCAAGCGGCCCGGGCGGCTTCGAGCGCGCGGCGGCCGTCCGCGCCGCGGACCGCCATGGCCGCCGTGAGGACCGCGACGTGGGCTTGGTGCCAGTCCTGGTCCCGAGTGGCGGCGACGCAAGCGTGTCGAAAGGCGGCGAGATCCAGGGCGTCGGCGGTCGCGGCGCGGAGGCACGGACAGCCGGGCTTGGTGAGCGGCGGGCTCAACTGCACCGTCGTTGTCACGGCGGTGTCGGGCGTCTCCGCGCACGGATGGTGACAATCGCACTGCGGCTCGGCGACACGCGGCCTCCGTGTCCGATGGTTATCCTATGTGGACTGTCCCCACCCACCCGGCGCCTGCGGCTGCGCCGACGACCGAGAGCGTCGTCGACCTGAAGAGTCGACGCTCTACAAGACCGTTGCGGCTGGGCTCAACGGCTTCCTGGAACAGCGGGAGGCACATGGACGTGCGGTGCCATGGTTCGTGCGCAGGGCGTTGCACGGTTTCCTGAAGTGTGGCCTGCTGGAACACGGCTTTTGCAGACTCGTTTGTGACGATTGCAGGAAGGAGGAGGTGGTCGCTTTTTCATGTAAGGACCGTGGTTTCTGTCCTAGCTGCATGGGCAGGCGCATGAATGATACGGCTGCCCATCTTGTGGACAGAGTTCTGCCTGACGTAAAAATTCGTCAGTGGGTGCTGTCGCTTCCTGTCCAAATCAGGATGACTTGCGCATTCAAGCCCAAGGCGCTCAGCGCTGTGCTACGCGAATTCACGCGGGCGGTGTTTGCCTACCAACGATGGAAAGCGCGGAAGCTGGGGTTGCAGAATCCACGCTGCGGGGCGGTGACGGCAGTCCAGCGTTTTGGATCGGCCGCGGATCTGAACATACATTTCCACACACTCGTATTGGACGGAGTCTACACCGACGGTGCCGTCTTCCATGCGCTCGCGCCACCGACCTCTGTGGAGCTGGCCAGACTGACCCGGACCGTTGCGAAAAAGGCCGGCAAGGCGCTTGTGCGGATGGGCTTCGGGGACGACGACGCCATCGGTCGGCTGGCAGAGGCTGAGCCT
>VGYC01000534.1 GCA_016873095.1 Planctomycetota bacterium
ACCCACCGCTACCGCGTCACAGACCAGGGCTGGCGCACCGCCATGTTCTGTACGCGCACCTATAACCGCATCCTGCGCCCCGGCCTGGCCCACGTCTGCGCCGACGAACCTGACAGTGACAATCCGTTACGCCACAGCTTCGAACGCCTTGACGCAGACATCGACCATTGGATCGAGGCCCAGAAAGTGCCTGCATGAAACTTGACTCAAACGAGATAACTTCTGGGGATCAAGGACGCTAGCATATTTGTCGGCACATCGGCCACGCTGGATTGCGGGCACTCAGCCGAGCAAGCGCCGCACGTCGGCCGGCGAAACCGTCTCGAGCGAATCGACGACCCGGTCCGCGCCGGCGGCCGCCAGCGTCTCGCGCGGGTGATGGCCGACGAACGTGACGGCGATACAGCGCATGCCGCCCGCCTTGGCCGCCTGCACGCCCACCGGGGCATCCTCGAACACCAGGCAGCGTTCCGGCGCGACTTGCAGCTTCCTGGCCGCCAGCAGGAACACCTCCGGATCGGGCTTGCCACGCGGCGTATCTTCCATCGCCACGATCGCCTGGAAAGAGCGCGTCGAGCCCGTGATCTCGAGGATGAGTTCCAGGTTGGCGCGCGGCGCGCTGGAGCCGATGGCCTGCCCGAAGCCGGCGGCCTGCAAGCCCGCCAGCAACGTCGCCGCGCCCGGCAACAGCGCCACGCCGAGCTTCGCCTTGTCGCGGTACAGCAGCTCCTTGCAATGCGCCAGTTCCTCGACCTCCGCGACCGAGTACTGCTCGCCAAAGAGCCTGGGAATGAGTTCCGGGTTGCGCCAGCCGAATGTCCCAGCGAAATCGGCACGCGTGAACGGCTTGTCGATCTGCCGCGCCAGCTCCTGCCAGGCGCGATAGTGCAGCTCCGCCGTGTCCACCAGCGTGCCATCCATGTCCCAGATGACCGCGAACTTGTCCTTCATGCCGTCGCCCCATGACCTTGCTTGCTGAGACCAGCGTGCGCGACGCTACCGCCATCGCCCGCGCAGGTCAACCTAGTGCCTCGTCAAAGCTAAAATTTCGGGTTGGGTGCCATGGCCACGGCCTTGCGTGGCCATGCTCACCCAAAGCGGTGAGCATGGCACCCCAAAAAGACTAACCCGAAAACTAAGGTTGGACAGA
>VGYC01000535.1 GCA_016873095.1 Planctomycetota bacterium
CTTCGAACGCCTTGACGCAGACATCGACCATTGGATCGAGGCCCAGAAAGTGCCTGCATGAAACTTGACTCAAACGAGATAACTTCTGGGGATCAAGGACGCTAGGAATCCTGCGCCGGGCGAGGAAAAACGGCTTGCGACTTCCAGCCCGCGAGCGGCATGATTAATGGTCGTCCCTTCCAAGCTCGCGTCACAAGGTCGTGGAGTAATTCTCGCTAATTTATCTATCTTCACTATTCGATCTGGTCTTTGTATTCTAGCATCCGTCGTCCATTTCCCTTTCTTCCATCGAGTCGCACCATGAACCGCGCCCCCTACGAAGACGCCGAGTTCGACAAGGAAATCTACCAGATCTTCCGCGACTTTTTCAATCTTGCCGAGAAGAAGCGGCGCTGGTCGCTGGAGCATGACATCCCCTGGGACAAGTGCAGCAAGAATCTGAACCCGGCCATCGCCGACCTGGTGGAATCGTTCTGCGCCGTCGAGCTATTCCTGCCGGACTATCTGTCGTCGATGCTGCCGGGGTTGCGGTCATCGCGCGGCGCCGCCTGGTTCATGTGCAACTGGGGCTACGAGGAGTCCAAGCACTCGCTGGCCCTGGGCGACTGGCTGCTGAAATCCGGCATGCGTACCGACGAGCAATTCGACGACGTGCAGCGCATGTGCGTGCAGCACGAGTGGAAGCCGCCCATGGACAGCCCGCTGGGCATGGCCTGCTACACCACCGCCCAGGAGCTGGCGACGGCGATCAGCTATCGCCGGCTGGCAGCGCATTTCACGCCACAGGACGATCCGTGCCTGCACCGCCTGCTCGAGCTCATCACCATCGACGAGCGTGCCCACTTCGGCTTCTACCGCAAGATGGTGGCCCTGCACCTGCGCTACGACCGTCGCGGCACGCTGGAGCAGTTGCGCCGGGTGCTGAATAACTAAAGTTTTGCAATCTTAAGCCAACCCCAGCTGAGCGACCACATGGTCCGGACTCTGCGAAAACTCGGTGACCTGCTTGATGGCCCAGCCCAGGGTTGTCCGCAGGGTTTCACGCAGCATCGCGCGACAGGCTTCGCCGATGGTCGTCAGCCGTTGGAGTGCCCATTCCTGCGCACGGTTCTGCCGCAGTTGCCGCACGAGAAGGCTGTACGCCAGCAT
>VGYC01000536.1 GCA_016873095.1 Planctomycetota bacterium
GCGCAGGTCAATCGAGTAAGGTTTGCCCATCCATGCTGGCCTCCACTCCAGCCATCATGGTGAATCACATCCGGAAAAGTTTGGGAATCCCCTTTCCGATTCAACCTGATTTCAACCCGCTCTAGCTCCTGACCGGCCGGATGGCCGAACGTGGTCGCAAAATCGAGCCATCGGATGACGGCCAATGAGCTGACCCCTGCATGCCGCGCGGCTTCAGTGCTTCGCCTCATCACCACAACAACAGGGAGCACCGTCATGCAACGACAATTCCTCATCGGATGCCTCACTGCCGTCATGGTCGCCGCCGGGGCGGCATCTGCCGGTGCCGAGGCAATCAAGTGGAAGCTCGGCAGCGCCCTGCCGCCCGGCCACATCACCAACGACGCGATGATCGACTACACCAAGCGGGTCAAGCAGCGCTCGGGGGGCGAGATCGACATCGAGCTGGTGCCGCTGGATGCGGTCGGCTTCAAGGAGGCCGATCTGCTGCGGGTCCTTAAGCAGGGTGTGATGGACGCCACCTTCTTTGCCCAGTTCTATGCGTTCCGCGATGACCCCCTGCTCGCCAACTATCTGCCGACCGGCGGGCTCACGACGCCCGACGACAATATGAAGATTCTCGACATCCAGCATGCCTATGCGACCAAGGTGCTGAAGGACCGCTGGAACGCTGTTGTCGTGACCCCCATCTTCAATCGCTCGGGTCGCGAACTCATCCTGGTGTCGCGCACACCGATGGCGAGCTTGGCGGATCTCAAGGGCAAGAAGATGCGCCACTTCGAGAAGACCGGCCTCATCGCGTTCCAGAACCTGGGAGTCGCCGCGCAGATCGTCGCGCAGGCCGACCTTTACGTCGCCCTGCGCACCGGCGTCATCGATTCCGCGATTCATGGCATCCCCAACGTCAAGAACCAGTCGCTATGGGAAACGACATGCTGCTTCAGCAACATGGTGCCGTTCACCGGCCAGGCGGTCTTGAACGCCATCGTCGTGCCGCAGAAGAACTGGGATCGGCTGAGCGACAAGCAGCGCACCGTCCTTCAGGACGTGGGCAAGGAGCTGTGGGCGGAGCTGCTCCAGGAGTGGCGTGACGGCGACAGGACGCAGCGAGAAACCTTCGAGCTGTTCAAACAGAAGCGCATGAAGG
>VGYC01000537.1 GCA_016873095.1 Planctomycetota bacterium
TTCGTCTGTCCCTGAAACTCAAACGCCGACCAAAAACCGAAAAATCCGCGATGAAAAAGGCGCCACGGACACACGCGCGATGACGCAACCGTGAAAATTTTTGCGGAGATGTCGTGAATAGGTCAGGCTAGCATGATCGAACAGGCCGTCAAGCGCGGCTCAATCCGTATTGGCATGTCCACCTTCGTGCCCTGGGCCATGCGCGACAAGAATGGCGGGCTCATCGGCTTCGAGATCGACGTCGCGACCCAGCTTGCCAAGGATCTGGGCGTCCAGGTCGAGTTCGTGCCGACGCCGTTCGATGGCATCATCCCCGCCCTGCTCGCCGGCAAGTTTGATGTCATCATCGGTGGACTGGCAATCACGCCGGCGCGCAATCTTCAGGTCAATTTCACGATACCCTATTCGGAGACTGGCCTCCAACTCGCGGCCAGCCGCAAGCTCGCCGGCTCGCTGGCGACCATGGCCGACTACAACGATGCGCGCATCACGCTGACCTGCCGACGCGGCAGCAGCGCCTGCAGCGACGGCGTGCGTCTCTTCCCCAAGGCGACGCTGCGCCAGTTCGATGACGACGCGTTGTGCTTCCAAGAAGTGCGCAACGGTAACGCCCATGGCGTGCTGGCGAGCGAGCCCAAGCCTTCCTTCTGGAGCCTGCAGAACGCCGATTTGATCTTCATGCCCTTCAAGGAAACGCTGACGCGCACTAACGCCGCCTTCGCTCTGCGCAAGGGTGACGTGGACTCGCTCAACTTCCTCAACAACTGGATCTTTCTGCAGACGCGCGATGGCTTCCTCAGAGGCCGGCAGGACTACTGGTTCCGCACGCTCAACTGGTCCGATCGCGTCAATATGTGAGACTGGACAGCCTGCGATTATTGGCAGCGGTTCGATCAGCTGATAGCGGTCCGTCACTATTTCCACCGCGATGGCGAGCCCCATCGCGATCCATGTCGCGCGCACAGGAGATCGAAACACGATGGCCGATGTCGTTCACCAGGCTGGTGCGCCAGGTGCCCGGCGTCAAGAAGGTGATGGTCGCCTCGGGCGTGCGCTACGACCTCGCGGTCAAGAGCCCGGCCTATGTGCGCGAGCTGGTGACGCATCACGTCGGCGGCTATCTCAAGATC
>VGYC01000538.1 GCA_016873095.1 Planctomycetota bacterium
CCTTGGTATAAATCGGTACTCACGGCGGAACAGATCGAGGACGTGCTGGCTTTCCTCAAGACGTTGCGGGAGTGACCATGGCCGGTGTGACACGACGCGAGGTTCTGCACTATGCCGCGGCCGGCACCGTGCTGCTGGCCGCCAGCCCGGCGGCAGCGACGCCGCAGGCCATGCAGGAAGCGATCCGCAAGGTGGTCGGCAGCGCGAAGGTCATGCCGGGCCGCATGCAGATCACGATCGCGCCGCTGAGCGAGAACGGAAACACGGTGCCCTGCACGGTGACGGTCGAGAGCGCGATGACGCCGCAGGATCACGTCAAGGCGATCCATATTTTCAACGAGAAGAACCCGCAGCCCAACGTGATCAGCATCCACCTCGGGCCCCGGGCCGGCAAAGCCAGCGTTTCGACGCGTATCCGACTGTCGGAGACGCAGACCGTGACCGCCATCGCCCAGATGAGCGACGGCTCGTTCCGCACGCACAGCGCCAATGTCATCGTCACCCAGGGCGCCTGCCTGGAGGACACGCCATGAGCCGCGCCCTGATCAGCGTGCCGCCAAAGGTCAAGAAGGGCCAAGTCATAGAAATCAAGACCCTGATTCAGCATGTCATGGAGACGGGCTTCCGCCCCAATTCCACGGGCGTGCTGATCCCGCGTGATATCATCAGCGCCTTCACCTGCACCTACAATGGGACCGAGATCTTCCGCTGCGAGATGTTCCCCGCCATGGCGGCCAATCCGTTCCTGACCTTCCACACTGTGGCCACCGAGAGCGGCACGCTGGAGTTCGCCTGGAGCGGCGATAACGGCTTTTCCGTCAAGGAAAGCGCCAAGATCCAGGTCGAATGATCCGCCTCGGGCTGTGGGCAGCCATGGCGCTTGTCGCCGCCTGCGGCGCGGCGACGGCGCAAATCCCGCTGAACGAACGCCGCACCGGCTACGAGCTGCTGGGGCCGACGACCAAGGCCATACAGGACGATGATATGTCGAACCCGGGCATGCTCTGGGTGCTTGACGGCGGCGCGCTGTGGCAGCGCACGGCGGGAACGTCCGGCAAGGCTTGCGCCGAGTGTCACGGCGACGCGGCG
>VGYC01000539.1 GCA_016873095.1 Planctomycetota bacterium
CACCGCCAGCACAGCCACGCGATGATTTCGTCGTCGCCCTCATAGCGCACGGCTTTCAGTCGACCGTGGCACTCGTAGCCGCCATCAACACCGGTTGCCGGATCGCTCACAGCGTCATCCGTGGATAGTAGATGCGTGCAATATGCCGACTCAGCGCCAGCGGTATCTTGGCAATCATGGCCGATGCGGCTTTTCTGGCTGGTGAACGACTTCCAGACTGCGAGAGTCGCCCAGTCTCGCTGCCGCCTTTGCGCTTGGCGTCGTTGAACCAGCCGTCGCCTGCGCCTTTCAGCGCCGCGCCGTGCGGCATCAATGCCGGGATATCTCCCCACAAGTAAAACGATCCGAAGTGCCACCGCGCCCGTCCCACCCACCGCTGCGCCCCGCGCACGTTCTCTACCACCATCGGGATGACGTGCCCAGCCGCTTCGGACGCTTCTCGCTGAATCCGAAAGCAGGCGTCGAACAGTGCGGTTAACTGCTTCACATCACGCACACCGCGTTCGTAGTCTCGAATCTGCTGCTTGGCCTTCGACCACGGCATCGCCATGTAGCTGTAGGCCTCGCACGGCGGCGAGGCGACAATCAGCGCCGCATTCTTGAACTGCGAGCCGTGAATCGTCAGTACGTCCTGAAGCACGAGTTGCGCTGGATAGCGATGCTCGCCGTAGACGTGATGCTCAATGTCGAAGCCGATCACGCGATAGCCCTCCATGAGCAGCCCTTCCGTCCAGCCGCCTAAGCCGCAAAAGCAATCAATAGCAAGTGGCCTCATGCCGCCTTCATCAGACCCTAGCACTCGTAGCCGCCGGTTGCCGGATCGCTCACCGTTTCTCACCGAGTAGCCGCTCGACATACGTCAGCGCCTTCCAGTTTGTAATCTGTTGCGGCGTCACGCGCAGCACACGCCAGCCCAGGATCGTCGCGTGGTTGTACTTCTCAAGATCGCGCACGAAGCCAGCGCCTCTCGTATGCCGTCCGCCGCCGACCATAAACGCGCCGCCCTCGACCTCGACCGCGACCTGTTGCTCGACGAACGCCCAATCGAACCGCCAGCGCCGCTTCATGGACCGCGCAAACAG
>VGYC01000540.1 GCA_016873095.1 Planctomycetota bacterium
GTCCTTCATGCCTTGGCTCTTGAGCTGCTTGGCCGCCTCGGCGTCATCGATGCCGGCGCGCCAGCTCGCGAGACCCTTTACCCAATCGGCTTCGCTCGCATCCTGCATGGCCTTGCGGATCGCCTCGGGCACCTTGTCCCAATGGTCCTGGCGCACGACGAAGCCGTAGGGCGCGCCGAAGGCCGTGAAGGGCGTGAACTCCGAATAGCAGCAGGTCACCTCGTTCATCGACTGCTGCGCGGAGTTGGTCAAGCCGTGCACTGCCGCGTCGACGACCCCGGTCTTGAGCGCGAGATAGAGCTCGGCCTGGCCGATCGTCTGCGCGGCGACGCCAAGCGTCTGCAACGCGCGCAGACCAGGCCGCTCGAAATGCCGCACCTTCTTGCCCTTGAGGCCGGCCAGCGAATTGATCGGCTCGCGCCCGATGATCACCAGATACTGGCCGCCGCGGTTGAAGAACCGCATGGGCATGACGGTGTTCCAGTCCTTGAGCAGGATTTGCTTGGCGTACTCGCGCTGCACCTTCTCGATCTTCCAGTTGTCGTCGGGCTCGATGAGAGCGCCCGACGGCGCGACATTGGCCAGCTTGGGCGCGTCGCGCCCGATGTAATAGGGCACGAACAGGCCCATCTCGGTCACGTTCTGGCGGATGACGCGCAGCAGGTCGCCCTGCTTGAAGCCGATGGCGTCGAGATGAACCATCTCGATCTCCATCTTGCCGCCGGTGCGCGTCTTGATGTCGGCGAGCAGGGCAACCAGCGCGTCGGTCGCGGGATGCTTGTGTGGCCATGGATTGCCCAATTTCCATTTGAATTCCTGCGCGCCGGCGGCCAGCGTGCCGGCAGCGAGGACGACGGCGGTCAGGGCGGCGATGATCAGTCTGCGATGCACGATCCTTCTCCCCAGAAGCCTCGGCTGTGGCGTATCGGGCTCACCCGGGCTGTGCTGCGGCCCGCCGGACCGGGGGCCGGAAAGGCGGCCGGAGATGCGCCGATTGCCATGGTTTCCCCGCGGGAAACAAACATTCAGCATTGACTCTATCGTGGCGCGATTCATAACGTCAACGCTGAACTGGTCCGCA
>VGYC01000541.1 GCA_016873095.1 Planctomycetota bacterium
CGCCAGACAGAACCGCTCGAAGCTCGCTCCAACATCTTGCCAAGCACCCTCGACGATTGCCGCGGGATCAATCGCGGCCGATGCGCTAAACTTCCTCATGGCGTTGCTCTCCTTCGTGGATCAAGCACCCCGAGCCTACTGGCTCAAGGTGGGCAACGCCTGCTCCCTCCTTTTCAACATCGATCGGGACATCCCCGAGGATCTTGGCAATTACATGGCAATCACAAAGATTCAGCGGAGCCAGGAGACGGCACGCCTTTAGATGACGTCGTCATCGGCGACCAGGCCATTCGAGCGAGGCAATGCACCTGAACCGCAGAATACTTTGCATGTCCGCAATCCGTCCGTCCGGCTGGCTCAGCGTAGCAGCGTCTTCCTTGAGCTATACCCCAATCTTGGTGACGGCCTGAGGGCTCAGGCGGCGGCGGTTTGGGCTTGAGCGGCGACTGACTTGTCGACGATCTCGATCCCGTCGGTGAACTCCACACCCTGGATGATCTTTGGCAACTGGTTGTGGCCGTCGAGCCGGCGCCAGGTCTTCTGCGTGCCGTCGGCCAGCTTGAACACCATGGCGAGCGCGGTCCTGTTCGACAGGCAGCCTTTCGACCGGATGGTCCGGTGCCGCACGGTGGCGAAGGTGCTCTCGATCGGGTTCGTCGTCCGCAGGTGCTTCCAATGCTCGGCCGGGAAGTCGTAGAAGGCGAGCAATGCCTCGTGATCCTTGCGCAGGCATTCGGCCGCCTTGTCGTATTTGACCGCGTAGCTTTCGATGAAGGCAGCGAACGCGGTCATGGCTTGCGCCTTGGTCTGCGCCATCCAGATCTCTTGCAGCGCGCGCTTGGCTTTCGGCTGCTGGCTGTTCGGCAGCTTGTTGAGCACGTTGGCGGTCTTGTGCACCCCGCAGCGCCGCTTCACCGTCTTCGGCCACACCTCGCCGAGCGCCTTCCAGAACCCGAGCGCGCCGTCGCCCACCGCCAGCTCCGGCGCGATCGACAATCAGGGATTATGCTGGCCAGGCAGAGCTGCGAGCATGAGCTTTCCAAAGGCGCATCGGCGGTGCCCATGCCTG
>VGYC01000542.1 GCA_016873095.1 Planctomycetota bacterium
CGGCGGCCAGCGCATCGGCCAATCCGGCGGCATCATCGACCCGCACGCCTGTGCGATAACCGCACGCCACAGCCACGGTCGCAAAATCCACCATCAACCCCGCCGTGTGCTGGCCACCGGTGGAGTCGTGCGTGCCGTTGTTGAGCAACAAGTGCACGAGCGACTCCGGCTGCTCACGCCCGATGGTGCTCAGGTTGCCCAGCTTCATCAGTGCCGCGCCGTCCCCGTCAATAACGAGCACGCGCGTAGCAAGCCCACGCTTGCGATACCCCAGCGACAACCCGAGGCCGATCGCCGACGCACATCCCATTGAACCGACGGTGTAGAGGTGATTCGGGCGGTCGTCCAGCGTGAATAACTCACGGCCGGTCATGCCTGTCGTCGCAATCACCGGCGCCGACGTCCAGTTCTCAAGAACGGTCGACAGCGCCTCACGCCGCGTCGGCAGAGCACCACCGCGGCGCTGATCGGTGACCTGACCGGCTGGGCCAGCTCGCACTCCGTCGGGAATATCAGGGCTGGCTGCGACTGTCCCCTGCTTCATCACCAGGACCACCGGCCGGCGGGTCCGCTCGGTGAGTGCGACGGCCTCGCCAACGGCTGCCTCCACATCGCCGGGCTCATCGGGAAACCAGCGCCAGTCGAGTTCAAGACATTTGATCAGGTCGAGCATGATGCGGCCCATCTGCTCGTGCTGCGGCTCATCCGGTAGGCCGGGTTGCCCCCGCCACGTCGTCACCAGCAACGTCGGCACCCCAAAGGGCCGATTGAGCGACGTCAGCGGATTCACCATGTTGCCGAACCCGGAGTTCTGGCACATGGCCACAGTTCCACTACCGGCAATCCACGCGCCTGTTGTGATGCCCAGCACTTCGCCTTCTGAGGCCGCGCCGACATACGTCAGAGCATCCGATCGGATCACACCATTGATCAGAGGCTTAATGAACGAACAGGGCACGCCGGCGAAGAAGTCGTAGCCGTGGCCGCAGGCCGCCTGGATGAAGTCGCTTGCCTGAATCGTCATAACGCCGCCGCGTGCAGCAAGTCCGCCGTGTTGTTGACGTTGA
>VGYC01000543.1 GCA_016873095.1 Planctomycetota bacterium
GCCATAGCGGTTGATCACGCGGTGCTCGGTCGCCGAGAACTGGCCGTTGCTGAGCACCTGCATCATCTGGCCGAGGTTGATCACATAGGCGCCGTCGACCGGCGGCACGCCGACCCACTCTTTGTTCTTATTGAGCACCTCGAGCCCGCCATTGTTGTCCTGCCACAGGATGGTGAAGCAGCCGGAGTCGGAGTGCCCGAGTACGCCGATCTCCTTGTCGTGCTCCGGCTTCTCCTGCAGCGGGTAGTGGTTGAGCTTCAGCATGATCATCGGCTCCCGGAACATGTCGTCGAAATGGTTCGACTTGAACCCGAGCGCCAGCGCAAAGGCGGGGACCAGCTTGAACGCCAGTTTCTCGCACTCAGCGAAGTAGGACATCATCGTGGGCCTGAGGGCGGGCACGGCGGCCGGCCACTGGTTCGGACCGTTCGTCGGATTGCCGCCCGGCGGCCGCTCGTGGAAGATGTTGAAGGCTTCCTGCAGATTCTCGCCCTCGTAGACGTCGCCCTTGTAGCGCAGCGGCAGGTAGCCGCGGAAATGGGGCGAATGCTCCATCGCCACCGTCATGCGCTCGGCGAGCGGCAGATTGAAGAATTTCTGCGCCTCGCCAAAGAGACGGTCGAGTGCGGCGCGCGGAACGCCATGATTGATGAACTGCATGAAGCCGACTTCCATGCAGGCCTTGCGGATCGCCTCGACCACCTTCGGCGCGCTGTCGGCGCCCTTGGCGACGAGCGGCGCGATATCGATCAGCGGGATCTCGGAAAATGCGAGGGTGCGGGAGGCGGGAATTGCCATCGTCGAAACTCCAGGAAATTTGCGCGGCCGAGATTCGGCAGCAGACAAAGCATGCGCCCCATCGCCCGCGCTCGCCAGGGTGCCGCCGATTGCGGGCGTGACCAAACTGTATTATGGTATACCAAGATTGCGCACAGCGACAACGTCTCCGGTGAGCAGAGATTCATATGAAATTCGGATACTTTCATAACCCCCACGACACGACGCAGCAGCGGCCTTATGTGGACGTGCTGCGCGAATTGCGCCAGATGGCGCAGGCCTGCGAC
>VGYC01000544.1 GCA_016873095.1 Planctomycetota bacterium
TCCCACACGCCGCGGGCAGTGTGGGCATCTTCATCGCCGCCAGCTTGCAGGTGGCCGCGACACTGCCCAACCTGCCTTGGCACGAATACCAACACTCGATCTTCGACCGCTATCTGCCGCTGACCCGGACAACGATGACCTGCGCGGCCGGCTTCTACGAGCTGCCCGCCGGACCCGGTCATGGTGTCGTACCGACCCAGGAACTTCTGCGGCATGCCGTTGCCGCCTGAAGCGCGCTATGCTCAAAAGCCTAACCTGGAGGAGACCATGATCTCTCGTCGCCTTGCCCTCAGCCTCGGTCTCGGCATACTGATGCTGACCGGCCCCGCCTCGGCCCAGTCGGTGCTGGACTTCCCGACTTGGCAGGCCGAGGAGCCGGGAGTCTCCACCTGGTGGAAGGACCTGATCGCTGCCTACGAGCAGAGAAATCCCGGCGTCACGGTCAAGATCCAGCAGATCCCCTTCGCGCAGTACGTCCGGCAGCTCACCGTGCGTTTCGCCGCCGGCAGTCCGCCCGACATTCTCCACCTCCCGTCGCGCGACTTCGCCAGCTTCGCCGACCAGGGCTGGCTCATGCCGATCGACGACCTTCTGCGCGGCACCGACATTGCCCAGGCCTGGCCGCCGCTTCAGGAGGAGATGAAGTGGGACAACAAGACCCAGGGCGTTCTGCTCATGGGCTACAGCTCCATGCTCTTCTACAACGAGAAGCGCCTGAGCGACGCCGGCGTCGCGGCGCCGAGGACTCCCGAGCAGTGGCTCGCGGCGCTCAAGGCGACCAACGATCCCGGCAAGGGGATGTTCGGCCTCTCGTCGACTACGGTCGAGCATCCCAACATCGTGGTCGAGATGGCGACCTGGGTCATCGGTACGGGAGCCGACTGGCTGAAGGGCGGCCGCTACAACTTCACCGACCCGGCCGTGGTCAAGGCCGTGGACATGTACCGCCAGTCGATCGTCTTCGCGCCCAAGGGCACGAACTCGGCCACTGCGCGCCAGCTCTTCATCGATGGTAAGACCGCCTTTCTGCGCGACGGGCCGTGGGTGTGGGGTGCCGTCGAGAA
>VGYC01000545.1 GCA_016873095.1 Planctomycetota bacterium
CCTTGTCCGCGTCGTCCTGGTCCCAGGCCTGACGGAGCGTTTTCTTGACGCCGGCGTGCAGGGATTCGTCGAGGCGCTCGACGATGAGAACGGCGGTGGAAAAGTGTGCCACGGGAGCGGCGGGATAGTCCTGCTGCCGGCGGAGTAAAACTCTGCCACTTATGCCCTTTCTGGCAGCAGGGAGGGCGGGGGCATTTTCACCGTGGAACTGTATCTGAAGGTCCGTCTTGCGTTGCGGGACGGGATGAGTGCGCGCGAGGCGGCACGTCACTTTGGGATTTCGCGCGAGAGCGTGAAGAAGATGGTGAGCTTTTCGGTTCCGCCGGGGTACCGGCGGACGGCGCCGATCAAGCGTCCGAAGCTGGACGGGTTTACCGAGATCATCGACCAGTGGCTGGGCGAGGACGTTGGCCAGCATCGCAAGCAGCGTCACACGGCCAAGCGGGTTTTTGATCGGCTGCGGGAAGAGCACGGGTTTACCGGCGGCTACACCATCATCAAGGATTACGTGCGCGAGCAGAAGCGCCGGGGTCGGGAGATGTTTGTCCCGTTGCACCACGAGCCCGGCCACGCCCAGGCTGATTTCGGCGAAGCGCGGGTGGTGATCGGCGGGATCGAGCAGAAAGCGCACTTCTTCGCGTTCGACCTGCCGCATAGCGATGCGAGTTACATTCGGGCCTATCCGGCGGCGACGGCCGAGGCCTGGGTCGACGGCCACGTTCACGCTTTTGCTTTCTTTGGCCGGGTGGCGCTGTCGGTTCTCTACGACAACGACCGATGCCTGGTGGCGCGCATCCTGCCGGATGGCACCCGCAAGCGTGCCCGTCTGTTTAGCGGGTTCCTGTCGCATTACGTGATCCGCGACCGCTATGGCCGTCCCGGCAGAGGCAACGACAAGGGCAGTGTCGAGGGTCTGGTCGGCTGGGCCCGACGCAACTTCATGGTACCGCTGCCGCGCTTTGCGTCGTGGGACGACTTCAACGCCTGGCTGGAGGAGCAATGCCGCAAGCGTCAGGCAAACATCCTGCGCGGCCATAGCGAGACGATCGGACAGCGGCTGC
>VGYC01000546.1 GCA_016873095.1 Planctomycetota bacterium
CCTCAGCGACGAATATCGCCGCAACGATCATGGCGGATGCCCCAATGCGTGGGAAGAACCGTTCCAATAGTGCGCACGGCAGAAGTGCGATCGGGCCAGCAATCACGACCCAAAATATCCAAAATTGCCAGTAGTTAGGAAAGCCGAGCCTATTCATCTTGAACGCGCCAGCAACCGGCGATCCAAACATCCCCGCCCCACCCACCAACCATAAGCCGCTCAGGACAAATGTAATTGCGCCAAGGACGATGACGATCCGCACGAGCCAGCGGTATGCTGTCGGTTGCATGCTGTCGGCTTTCATGGAACGTGCGCGGTGATGCCTAACGACCAAGCTCAGCGACGGCCTCGGCGGCGGCGGTGGAGCGCACAGCGCGCTCACGAATTCCCGCGACGCTCGAACGGACGGCGGAGAGGCCGTTCGCTGCAGCGCCCTGGTTAGCCGTTCGTTCGGTGAACATATCGGCTTCTCCGTGCCACTGGTGGCTGATGTCGCGCATGATGAGAGCGTGGTCGAAAGTGACACTGCCAGCCGAGAATGCCTTCTCGTCGGCGAAGAAGGAAGACTCGACTTGCTCGACCGCGAGGGGCCGCACCTGCCAGCGGTCGGTCTGAAGCCGAATGCCATCGAGACGGCAGCAATCGCGGGTGACTGAGTAACCAACACTGCCACCCTCGAAGTAAGCGGACGACTCGGCCAGTGACTCGAAGCAAGAAGACTCCGGCAGCGAATCGCTCTCGTGGGCGCGAAGCTGAACGGCCATGCGCCCGTCGCGGGCACGAATGGACATGGAAATGCGGAAACCGTCGTCGGCGATAGTGAAATCTGCCAAGTGATGCTCGCCTGGAAAGATGCGTCCGCCTGCGAAGTGGTTGAGCCAAGAGCCAGTGTCGCGGCGTGGGATAAAGACGCCCTCGCGTGCCGCGCCGGAAGGCGTGTCCCAAAGGATGGCGATACGATGGGCGGCGTTCTCGCTGGAAATGCCGCAAAAGCGGGGAAGCCATGCGGGGCGAATCTGCTCCAGTCGGATAAGACAGATG
>VGYC01000547.1 GCA_016873095.1 Planctomycetota bacterium
GGTCCTGCCGCCTGACTCATCGGGGATTTCGGTCAGCTTGGTTTCGTGATTCCGTGGCGCGAGAGGAGATTCGCGCCATGGGATCAGCGGTGAAGTTGCGGACGGATTTTTCAGCTGCCGAGTTGCGACGGCTGGCGAAAGCGGTGAGGGACATCAGGCAGAGCCGGCGGCTTCTGTCTCTGGCGGCGGTGCTGGACGGGATGAGCCGGGAGCAGGCCGCCCGGATCGGCGGGATGGACCGCCAGACCTTGCGCGACTGGGTGCACCGCTTCAACGAACAGGGGCCGGACGGGCTCAAGGACGTCCGCAACGGTGGCGCCCGGGAACGGCTGTCGACCGAGCAGAAGGCGGAACTGTCGCAGATCGTGGAGAACGGCCCCGACCCGGCGGTGGACGGCGTGGTGCGCTGGCGCAGGATCGATCTCAAGCGCGTCATCGAGGAACGCTTCGGCGTCGTCTATCACGAACGCTATGTCGGCAAGCTTCTGAAGCAAATCGGCTTCAGCCACGTCAGCGCCCGCCCGCGCCATCCGGCGCAGGACGCCCGGATCATTGATGAGTTCAAAAAAACTTCGCACGCACGCTGAGCGCCCATCTGGCCGGCCTGCCGAAAGACAAGCCGGTGGAAATCTGGTTCCAGGACGAAGCCCGCATAGGCCAGAAGAACGGTATCGTGCGGCAATGGGCCAGACGGGGCACGCGCCCTCGCCAGCCAGCCGACCAGCGCTACAAGAATGCCTATCTCTTCGGTGCTATCTGTCCAGCGCGCGGCACGGGCGCGGCGCTTGCGTTGCCCTATGCCGACACCGACGCCATGCAGCTTCATCTCGACGAAATCAGCCGCCATGTCGCCCGGCGCGCACATGCCGTGCTGCTGCTCGACCGCGCTGGTTGGCACACAACGGCCAAGCTCAAGGTCCCGAAGAACATCACTCTGATCTTCCTGCCGTCGCGTTCGCCCGAGCTCAATCCCGTGGAAAACGTCTGGCAGTACCTGCGGGCAAATCGGCTCTCAAATCGTGTCTTCGAAAGTTAC
>VGYC01000548.1 GCA_016873095.1 Planctomycetota bacterium
TCCTCGCCGTCGAGCAGCGGCAGGTCTGACCGAGACGACGATCACGACCACCTCGGACGCTGGGCGCCGGGCAACCACAGCGGGACGCCGTTCGGCCCCGACTGGCCCGGCCGGCGATGCGGCGCCAAGTGCAAGCGCACCGGCCTACCCTGCCGATCGCCCGCAATGCCCAACGGGCGCTGCCGACTGCATGGCGGGCCATCGACCGGACCTCGCACTGGTGAGGGTCGTCGCCGCCAGCGTCGCGCTGCCACCAAGCACGGTATGTACGCCGGGCCGGGACATCCTGATTTTCCTGATGGCAAGGCTGGTCCCAAATGGCGCGGCCACGGCCATCCGCGCAGCGCCCTGCCGGCTCTCAAGAGGCAGTTGAAGGCCCGCAAAGCGGCGCTGAAAGCCGCCAGAGACCAGGCCGACTAGCCGGCGGGCACTTACTCGGTCACGTGATCCGGCCTACATCGGGTCGCTGCATTCGACCGGAAAAGCGAGCGCAGGAACTCGCAACCCGGTCCGCGTACCGCCTCAGCTTCACGGCCGACGACCGGAGCGACTATATCGGGTTCCGGGTTGCCAGGGCGCTTTCGGTTCCTGTGTCTTCGCCTCTTTGCCTCTAGGGGTCCAGGGCGGCGCCCCTGGCCCGGACTTCATGCGGAGGGCACCGGTGACTGACAACGCGCGCCGCACTGGGGCGGCACTGGAAGCTACATACCGTTTCCTGCTTTGGCTTCTGCCGACCGTCGAGAAGTTTCCGCGCAGCCAGGAGCGCGTTGAGTTTGCTATCCGCCTGCCTGGCCGCGACAGCAGCAGCGAAGTGTTGCTCCCCATTGACTCCAAGTTTCCTCAAGAGGACTACGAGAAGCTTCTTCATGCCGCCGAGGCAGGCGATGCCGCAGCGGTTGCCGAAGCGGGCCGCGCTCTGGAAGACCGAGTAAGGGGTTTTGCCCGAACCATCCGCGAAAAGTACGTGACATCCCCACGTACGACTGATTTCGCGATCCTGTTCTTGCCGACTGAAG